>JAFWQM010000188.1 GCA_017509065.1 Clostridia bacterium | reverse complement strand
TTTATCCAACTGATCAAGGACAAAGGACTGCGTCAGTCTATGTCCCACAGAGGCAACTGCTGGGATAACGCCCCACAGGAAAGCTTCTTTGGCCATATGAAGGATCATATTATGAGGAAGATCGCTTCCTGCGCGGAGTTCTCACAGGTTCAGATGATCGTGGACGACTACATGGATTACTATAACAAGGAACGGTATCAGTGGAATCTGGCAAAGCTGTCACCGGATGAATTCTACCAGTTCGTGACTACAAAGGTCTATCCAATCGATGTCAGGAACCCGCCTTCCGCTGATTCTTTCCTTCAAGCGAAACCAGCTGATGTCCCAAATCCCATGGATCATGTGGAGTAAGACTGACCGATTCCACCGAAAATTTTCCTCTGGGGCTTGACGTGGGGGCCCTGTCGGTGTGGTTGCCAGCCTTAAGGGCCATCCCGCGGCCGCCATCCGTATAGGCGTCCACTGGGCTGGTGCCTGCGGCAAGGCTACCACACCGGCCTCCCGCACGTAAAGCCCGCGCCGGAAAATTTCCTGCCCCGTCTCCATGCCCCTGCTTGGATCATCCCCGCAGGAGATTTGCTGCCTTGGATGATACACTTTCATTGCCCATGATTGCAAAATTTTGTCCTTGACATGGGGTACACTTTAGAAAAAGCCATGCGAAATATGTATCGCATGGTAACATCGTATCAAAAATCATGTTTCTGGCCAAAAAGAACCCCTTGAAAACCCAGTGTTTTCAAGGGGTTCAGCCATTTTTGGCGGTTCCAGGATTAAGGCCATTTATATACCTTTAGGGAAAATATCTTGATTCGATGACTGTAGCGGCTACAACAGCACGTGCGCGACAGTTTCCGGAAAATACTCTTATAGCCAAGGATAAAGAAAAAGTTGAAGGATTTGCAGTATATGGTTCATCGAGAGATGAAGATTTGATGGATGCAGGAGAGGTTATAGCAATTTATGCCTCTTCAGAGTAGTATGACCATAAAACAGGGTTAGATTGATGAATGAAGCATTTTCAAGGCTTAGAGAATATGATACAATATTTGTGTGGGTGCTTGAAAAAAATGAGAGAGCTATTCGTTTTATCACAAATATGGTTTTGAATGGTAAACAATGACATACTATAGAAATGTCTAAAAGATCATGACACTTTCTATACTATAGAAGGGGAAATCAGGTGAAGGCTCGGATGATCGTGACGATCACCCAGGCGGCGCTGAATATCGCCACCATCCAGGTGGCCTGGCGGATGATGGACAGCAGGCCGTCGGACTTTTTCAGCTTCTTTTCCGAAATCAGCTTTTCAGCCTTGTCCAGCCGCGCGGTCAGGGACTGGACCTGTTTTCGCAGTTCCGTATTTTCCACGTCCGCGTCGTGCAGGCCGTCCAGCAGGCGCTGCTCCAGCTCTGTCTGCTGGGCGCTGAGCTTGTCGGTTTCGCGGAACAGCTTTTGCTGATCCTCGCTCAGCCCTTCGGCCACCAGCGTCATTTCGGAAGTGAAATCCTCCACCAGCTGGCCCAGGTCTTTTCCTTTCAGGGGGTTGAGCACGCCAGTCATAAACTCCTTCGCGGATTGCACCATATTTTTCTTCGGCTCTTCCGCTTCGGACGGCATTACGTTTTCTTCGTCTTTATTCATAGATCATCCATTACGCCATGCGGAAGCCTTCCGCGGTTTGCTCGCTCTGGTAGCGTTCCAGCAGGTTCCTGATGCGGTTATAGGGATTGAGCAGCTTGGACAGCGTGCGGTCGTGGTTCAGCGTGGCGATGATATAAGAGATATACTTGCTCAGATCGGCTTCGATGAACCACGGCGCTTCGGTCACTTCGGGGCGGCGGTAGGTCAGGTTGGAGGACACGACCCTGGTCAGGATGCCTTCATTATACGCCTTGTTGAAATCCTCGATGCCGCCGGTAAAGAAAGCGAAGGTGGCGATGGCGAAGATGCGGTTGGCCTTGCGAGCCTTGAGCTCCCGGCACAGGTCAAGGATGGATTCGCCGGAAGCGATCATGTCGTCCACCACGATCACGTCTTTGCCTTCTACCGACGCGCCTAGGTATTCGTGCGCCACGATGGGGTTGCGGCCGTTGACGACGGTGGTGTAGTCGCGACGCTTGTAGAACATGCCAAGGTCGAGCCCCAGCACGGAGGAATAGAAGATGTTCCGCTGCATCGCACCCTCGTCGGGAGCAACCACCATCATGTTGTCCTTGTCGATGCGCAGGCCCTTTTCCTTGCGGGTGAGGGCTTTGATCATCTGATAGGTGGGCATCACGTTTTCAAATCCGATCAGCGGCACGGCGTTGGCCACACGTGGATCGTGGGCGTCGAAGGTGATGATATTGGTCACGCCATAGTCCTGCAGTTCCTGCAAGGCCAGGGCGCAATCCAGGCTTTCACGGGCGGAGCGCTTGTGCTGCCTGCTTTCGTACAGCATCGGCATGATCACGCTGATGCGTTTGGCCTTGCCGCCAATGGCGGCGATCACGCGCTTGAGATCCTGGAAATGGTCGTCGGGCGACATGGGCACTTCCATGCCGTACATGCTGAAGGTCTTGTTGTATGCGCATACGTCGACGATGATGTAGATGTCGTAACCGCGCACGCTTTCTTTGATGACGCCCTTGCTTTCGCCGGTGCCGAACCGGGGGCAGTAGGTCTTGATCAGGAAGGAATCGCGGTTCAAGCCCGGCATCGTATAGAATTCTTCGTCCTGCGTCTCCTGCAGGGAATTCCATTTTTTCAGCCAGTTGTTGATCTTGTTGCCCATTTCCTCGCAGCCCGACATGGCGATCAGACCGAGCGGCCCCACGGGAATGCTCTTCAAATCCCATTCCGTCAGAAAGCTGTTCATGCCGCAGCACCCCTTTTTCAAAATATGCGCTGGTACGATGGACACTTCTATTATACATGTTTTTTTCCGTTCTGGAAAGAGGAAAGATGAGAATTGATTCTTTTTGTCGAAAACAGCTAAAAAAGGCGGAAAAATCAGGTCTGCTTGCAAGAAACGCACGGATCGATTCAGGTCACAAATCCGCCGTTTACGCCAAGCGCCTGGCCGGTGATGAAAGCCGCGTCATCGGACGAGAGGAAATACGCGGCCCGGGCGACGTCCTCCGGCGTGCCGAGGCGTAAAAGCGGCGTGTCGTCCACCAGGACCTTAAGGTCCTCCTGGGAGTATTCCCCAAGCATGTCCGTTTGAATCACGCCGGGGCAAAGAACGTTTACCCGTATACAGGACGGCCCGGCTTCCTTTGCCAGCGCTTTTCCCAGCCCGATCAGCGCGGCCTTGCAGGCGGAATACGCCGCTTCGCAGGACGCGCCTGCCTGGCCCCACATGGAGGAAATGTACAGGACGCTGCCGCTTTTGCGGGAGATCATCCCCGGCAAAAACGCCCTTGTCGCCAGGAACGCGCCCCGGACGTGAACGGCAAAGAGATCATCCCAGGCTTCAGCAGACATGTCCTGCAAAAGCCCGGTATAGGATGTGCCGGCGTTGCAGATGAGCGCGTCAAGGTGGGAAAACTTCCGGAGCACTTCCTGCGCCATAGCCGCCGTTTCCTGTTCGCTTTTCGCGTCGCAGCGAATGGCCAGCGCGCCGGTTTCGCGCGCCAGCGCTTTGGCTTTTTCCTCACTGCGCAGGTAAGTGAACGCCACGCGCCAGCACTTTTCCGAAAACAGGCTCACCATCGCTTCCCCGATGCCCCGGGAGCCGCCGGTGATCAGAACCGTTTGCATATATCAGCGCCTCCTAACCTGGATGAGTTTTCTGGGGGAAACCACTCTTTGCTGTCCGGGGCCTTCCGACCTTTCCGGGGCTACCGCCCGGCCTTCACTGAAAATCATCCACTGGATGATTTTCCGGGCGTTGCGGCCCCTCCGCTGAAAACCAGCCCAATGGCAGGTTTTCCGGGCGCTTCGGCCCCAAAGAGCGGTTTCCCCCCCTGCCCCCCTTCCGAGAAAGCCATAATGTAACAAGTGTTTCTGACTTTCTGCCATTTTAAGAAGAGTTTCGCTTATAAGGGCTCAAAGAGAAAAGGGCGCTCCAAGAGCGGCCCTTTCCGTACTAAAAGTTTTCCCCCTGCCAGCCCCAGTGCTCCGTTTCCTCGTATTCCACATATACGCCGTCGGTGGGAACGGACAGGGTATCGCCCAGGATGCGTGTGGCTTCGGCGGTAAAGCGCTGATAGGCTTCCCTGTCCGCGCTGCCGTAAAGCTTCACGCTGACAAAGGCCAGGGGCTTTCCGCAGTCGCCTTTAAAATACATGCGGCAGTTGTCCTCAAATTGCAGCATCAGCCAGTTTTCGCTTTTCCCAAGCAACGACACGGCTTCGCCCAGCCGCTTCGCCATGGATTTTTCAGCTTCCTTGGAGATGGGACGGTTGACCCGGGTGTGAATGAACGGCACGGTTTTTCCTCCTTTGATTCCTGTCGCGAAAACGGGCGCGGCACGGTTCATCCGGTGGATGAAGCAAGGTCAGTATACCACATATAGTAAATGTTTGCAAATGGTTTTTGTGCTTCTTTCTGCTGTTTCTCGATTCAAGTATTCCTGGGGGAAACCATTCTTTGGCCGCCAAAGAATGCTTTCCCCCAGATATATGAAAGGTAACCTCTTTTCAATCCGTGAAAATCCTGTTATAATGTCCGTGTCCCTCTTTATAAGGGATAAATGCGCGGGAATGTATCGTTATCATGATCGGAGGGAACAATATGCAGGCGATGGAAGCGGCCGGGATATTGGCCCAGGCCATACAGGAAAGCCCGGAATACCGGGAATACATCGAACTGAAAAAAGGAATCGACGAGGACGCGGGCATCAAGGCGCTGATTCAGGAATACCGCAAACTGCAGACCAGCCTGCAGATGCGCGTGCTTTCCGGCCAGGGCATGGACGGCGACGAGACGCAGCGCTTCAATTCCCTGAACATGCTCCTGTTCGCGGACAGCCGCACGTCGGGCTTCCTGATGGCGGAAATGAAAATGCAGCGCATGATGGCTGAGATTTTTGAAACCCTTACCCGGGCTTCGGGCATGGAAATCCCCATGCCCGGCAGGTGACGGTCATAGGAGGACAGGTTGAACAAAAATCAGGAACAACGGGATTATACGCCTGAAGAACTGCACAGGGAAAGAGAATACGGCGTATTCTGGTACAGCTGGCTGTGGACGCTGCTGCGGCCGCTGCTCATTGCGCTGTGCGTGATCGTGGTGGTGACCGGCGTGCTGATGGGCGGCTGGAACTGGGTGAACAGCCATTTCCTCGCCCCGGTGGACGCAAGCGACGAAAGCGAGATCACCTTTGTGGTTGCCTCGGGCAGCAGCCTGACCCGCGTCGCCAACAACCTGGAAGAAGCCGGGCTGATCCATAACCGCACGGTATTCAAATACGTGGCCGATTTCCTCGGTTACGGCCAAAAGATCCAGGCCGGAGAATACAAAGTGAATCGCGCCATGGGCATGCGGCAGATCATGGATCTGCTCACCACCGGCGACGGCAACCCCATTACCCGGAATATCACCATCATCCCCGGATGGACGGTGCGGGACATCGCCGAATACCTGGCCGCGCAGAAGGTGATCGAAAACGAGAGCGTGTTCCTGAACCTGTGCAAAACCGGCGCGGTCTTTTCCGGGTATTACTACATCGCCGACGTGCTGGCCTCTCCCAACGCCGCGTCCCGGCAGTTTGCGCTGGAGGGCTATCTTGCCCCGGATACGTATGAGATTTATACCAGCGCCACGCCGGACGACGTGATCCGCAAACTGCTCAGCCAGACGGAAGCGGTGTTCAACGAGGAATTCCATGCCCGCGCGGAAGAGCTCGGCATGACCATGGATCAGGTTCTGACTTTGGCGTCCATGATCGAAAAAGAAGCCAAAACCCAGGATTTTGCCAAGGTGTCCGCCGTATTCCATAATCGGCTCAGGAAAAACATGACCCTTGGCAGCGACGTGACGGTGAAGTATGCCAGCGGCGTCAAGCGCATGGCGCTGACCGACAGCGATCTGAAGGTCAATTCGCCTTATAACACCTACATTGTCAAGGGTCTGCCGCTGGGGCCGATCTGCTCTCCTTCGCCCGCTGCCATCCGTGCGGCGCTGTATCCCGACGAAGAGTATGTGCGGGATGAATACCTGTATTTCTGCTCCAAGGATCCCGATACCGGCGAACTGCATTTCAGCCGCACCCTGCAGGAGCACGAGCTCGCCGTGAGCATTTACGCCCCGCTGTGGCAGGCGTATGACCGCGAAAGGGGACTGTAACCGTACAGTATCGTTTGAGAGAATCTGAAAAAGCTGCTTCGCTGAAAAAAGTTGAAGCAGCTCATTTTATTTCTATGAATAATTATTGCTTGCCCAACTAAATCATGAATTATCTGCGGGCGATAAATCGATCCATCCTGCGTCACTCAACCTTGAAATACCTCCAGTATTCCTGCGGTTTCGTTCCTTGTCTGGAACGATTTCTCATCCCGCATCTGAATTCACGATTCAATTGGGCGAGCAATATTATTTATTGAGAATAACTTCAAGGAGCAACCATGAGATTTCTTCATCTGGCTGACCTGCACCTGGGAAAACAAATGAACGACTGGTCTCTGCTTCCGGATCAGGAAGCGGTATTACAGCAGATTATATCCATCACGGACAGCGAAAAGGTGGATGCTGTGCTGATCGCCGGGGACGTGTACCAGCGGTCGTCGCCCCAGGCGGAGGCCATGGCGCTGTTTGATTCGTTTGTTTCGCAGCTGGTGGAGCTGGGTAAAAAGGTATTCATCATCAGCGGCAATCACGATTCCGCTCTGCGAATCTCGTACTTTTCTTCGCTGATCAAGTCCTCCGGGGTGTATGTGTCGGAGGCGTTTGACGGGAAGATGCAAAGCGTCACCCTGCAGGATCGGGATGGAGAAATTGTTGTCTGGATGCTGCCCTTCCTGCGCCCGTCGCAGGTGAAGCGGAAGTTGCCGGAAGAGAAGATCACGACCTATCAGGACGCCGTGGAAGCGGTGCTGCGGCAAACGCCTGTCGATCCGAAAAAGCGGAATATCCTCCTGTGCCACCAGTTCATCACCGGCTCTGAAACCTCCGATTCCGAGGAGCGCGCCGTGGGCGGGCTGGACAACATCGACGCGGCGGTGTTCGATGCCTTTGATTACGTGGCCCTTGGGCACATCCACAAGCCGCAGAAGGTGCTGCGCGACACCCTGCGCTATGCCGGATCGCCGCTGAAATATTCCTTCTCCGAAGCCAACCACAAAAAGAGCGTGGCCATCGTGGACATACAGGAAAAGGGCGATATCGAAGTGCGCACCGTGCCGCTGTATCCCCTCCATGACGTGCTGCTCATCGAAGGAAAACTGGACGATCTCATGCGCCTGCCCTATTCCGAGGATTACGTCTGGGTCACCATCCATGACGAAATGCCGCCGCCCGACGCCCGAGTGACGCTGAGCGTCAATTTCCCCAACATGATGAAGTTTTCCATCGTCAATTCCCGGACAAAATACGACGTGGACGTGCTGGCGACCCAGAGCATGGAAAACAAGACCGTGCCCGAGCTGTTCAGCGATTTTTACCGGCTGCAGAACAACGACCAGGAGCCGAGCGACGCGCATTTGAAGGTGCTGGACAAGGTGCTCCGGGAATTGGAGGAAACGCCATGAAGCCCATCAAGCTGGTCATGTCCGCCTTCGGGCCCTACGCCGGGGAAACCACGGTGGATTTTTCCGTGTTCGGCGAAACGGGCATTTTCCTGATCGCCGGGGATACCGGCGCAGGCAAAACCACCATTTTCGATGCCATCAGCTTCGCCCTGTACGGCGAAGCGTCCGGCGGCAAAGAGCGCCGCAAGAGCAAATCCTTCCGTTCGGATTACGCTGCGGCAAAAACGGAAACCTACGTCGAGCTGATCTTCCGTCACAAGGACGAAGCCTGGTGCATCCGGCGCAATCCCGAATACGAGCGGCCGAAGCTGAGCGGCGAAGGTACCACCACGCAGACCGCCAATGCCAAGCTCACTAACCTTGATACCGGCGAAATCATCGAGGGCCTCCGGAATGTGAACGACAAAGTCTATGCGCTGATGGGCCTGACCCAGGATCAGTTTACCCAGACGGTGATGATCGCGCAAGGCGATTTTTTGAAGATCCTCAACGCTTCCTCCGACGACCGGAAGGCGCTATTTCAGAAGCTGTTCAATACCTCTCCATACGCTTCTTTGCAGCGCAAACTGCAGGAAATGAACAGCGGCAACAGTAAGGAAAAAGAGCAGCTGGATCAGCGCATCAAGATCGCCGCGGGCAAGATCGATCCCGAGCCGGACTTCCCGGAGCGGGACAGCATCGCCCTGTATTGCCAGGAATCCAAGTATGCCGACCTGTTGGCGGAATGTCTGGAGCATTTGTTGGAGAGTGAAAAGAAAGCCCGGGAAGCCGCCAAACGGGAAAAAGAAAACGCAGCAGAGCAGGTGGCGCGTCTGATTGCCGTGATCGAGCAGGGAAAGGCGATCAACGCCGATTTTGATACCCTTGAAAAAGTGCAAACCGCAATGCAAACGCTGCTGGATGACCAGGCCCATATGGACGAGCAGGCGGAAAAAATGAGCAAAGCCCGGAAGGCCCAAGGCCTGGCTGCCGACGAAGCGCTGCTGGCGGGAAACGCCAATGACATAGTAAGTCTGGAAAAGGAACTGGATCAGGCAAAGCAGGCCCTGCAAACCGCCGAAGAAGCCCTGCCGGCAGCAGAGGAACAGTTGAAAGCGACAGAGTCGCACACGGAGGAAGCGGACAAGTTACTTACTTCCGCCAAGAAACTGGAAGACTGCATCCCGGTCTGCAAGGATCTGGATAAGCAGCAAAAGAAGCTGGAAAAACAACAGAAAAAAATCGCAGGCTTGTTGGACGACAGCAAACAGGCCGACGAAGCCTATACCGCGGCCAAAGAAGGTTATTACCGCAGCCAGGCGGGTCTGCTGGCGGCAGAGCTTATTGAAGGCCAGCCCTGCCCCGTGTGCGGCTCCACGGCCCATCCCCATCCCGCAGAGCTGTCCGCGGAAGCCGTCACTAAAGAGGCCATGGAAGCAGCGGAACAAAAGCATCGTCAGGCTGCCGACGCGCTGCATGCCGCCGATACGGAACTGACCGCCCTCAAATCCGGCATTACCGCCTGCCAGGCCCGGTTGCAGGAAGCAGGCATCCGGGAGGATGAAACGGAGGCTGATCTGAAGCAGCGGATTGAGGAAATGCAGCAACAGGCACAGCGGTACCGCGACGCCACCGAATCCGCCCGGAAAACAATGAACGATCTGAGTGTCCAGGCAGAAAAAAGCCGTACTGTCCTGGATCAGGGCAGGCAGCGGATGGATGCCTTGCGCAAATCCGCGGAGGAATTGCGTATTCGGTTCAGGGAGAAACTGGCTGCTGCTGGATTTGAAGACGAGCGCGCTTATCAGTTGGCCAAACTGTCGGATGCGGAGACGGAAGACCTGGACCGGCAGATTCGGGCATACGGAGAACAGAAGAAATCGTTGGCAGATCAGGTAGCTTCCCTGAAAGAAAAGCTGTCCGGTAAAGAAAAAACAGACGTTGCCGCCCTGGAACAGCAGCGTCTGGAGCAGGATGCAATCCGGACGAACGCCGAGAATGCCGAAAAAGCCGTCGCCAAAAAGCTGACGATCCACGAGGACGCGTTGAAAGAAATCAAGGAAGCCCGCAGGCAGCAGAAGCGCCGGGAAGAAAACTGGGCGGTAATCCGGGATCTGTACAACTGCTGTGCCGGGATCGCTGGCGGTAATCGTCGGGCAAAAATGACCTTCGAGGCGTACGTCCAGCAATACTATTTCAAGCAGGTGGTGGCCGCCGCCAACAAGCGCCTTACAGTGCTGACGGACGGTCTGTTCACCCTACGCTGCAAGGAAGAAGCCCGGGATCGCGTGCACCAAAGCGGCCTGGACTTGGACGTACTAGACCGTGCCACCGGTCAGTGGCGGGACGTCAGCACCCTCTCCGGCGGCGAATCCTTCCTGGCCAGCCTGGCCCTTGCTCTGGGCCTTTCCGACGTGGTGCAGGCCCAAAGCGGAGCAATCCGCATGGACGCTATGTTCATCGACGAGGGCTTTGGCACCCTGGACGAAAATGCCTTGCGCAATTCACTGCAAGTGCTTTCCTCTCTGGCTGATGGAAAACGGCTCATCGGGATCATCTCTCATGTGCATGATTTGGAAGAAAGGATTGAAAAACAAATCGTTGTGTCCAAGACAATGACTGGATCAAAAATAACTTCATGTGTGTAGAAAAAGATCAAGTGCATTTTCCATGCTGTCATTGTGGCTTTTGCTCTGAGAGCGATTATCATCCTTATAGATGAGGAAATGTATTATCTTGTCGTTTCGAAAGGCTTAGAATCAAAAATACAGCATGAGCATACCGCATGTTGTGCTTGGTGAGCTTCTGATGCCGCAATATATAGTAGAGTTTTGACGAGTTTTAATCCTATATGTTTACGAAGATCACGTGAATGAATGAATCCAGCAGATTCCAATTCTGTTTTTGCCATTTTCAGTTTAGCTTCAATTTCATCTCGCGGCAAGTCTTTTTTCACAACAACTTCTCCATTCCGAAAAAAATGCTTTACATTGGCCTCCTCATGACCCTTCTCGCTCAAATCCACGTCAGTCCAGCCGGTAAACAGGTTAAGTTTGTTCCACTCGCTCTCGCCATGACGAACCAATACCAATTTCATCATAGATTATTCTCCTTCCGCAATCAAATGCTCCATTCCGCGCTGGACACTTGGAACTGCGCCATACGGCGGAAAATACCGTCGTTTTTCTTCATGAGTTCGGCGGGGCTTCCTGTTTCTGCGATCTTCCCGTCGGCCAGTACCACGATTTTGTCCGCGCCGCTGACTGTGCGCATCCGATGGGCAATCACGATCACAGTCTTGTTCCGGATCAGGCGGGAGAGCGCTTCCTGAATGGCCGTCTCATTCTCCACGTCCAGGCTGGCGCTGGCTTCGTCCAACAGGATGATCGGCGCGTCCTTAAGGAAGGCCCGGGCGATGGAAATGCGCTGGCGCTCGCCGCCGGAGAGTTCGCTGCCGTTTTCGCCGATCATCGTTGCATATCCCTGGGGCAGCTTCAGCGCGAATTCATCGCAGTTAGCAAGCTTTGCCGCCGCCAGCACTTCTTCATCCGGGGCGTCCTTTTTCCCGACGCGGATGTTCTCCAGAATGCTGTTGTTGAACAGCGTCACGTCCTGGAACACAATGGAATAAACGCCCAGCAGGGTTTCCGGATCAATGCGGGAAATATCCTGTCCGCCCACCGTGATCCGGCCTTTTGTGACATCCCAGAACCGCGCCGCCAGGCGGGAAACGGTAGTTTTTCCGCCCCCGGACGGGCCGACAAGCGCTGTGACCTGGCCCTGCTTCGCGGTAAAGGTCACATCCCGAAGAACGGTTTTGTCCTGATCGTAGGAGAATCCGACGTTTTCAAAGCGGATATCATATCCCGCCGGATGGAAGTCCTTCATTCCGGTCTGCGCCGGATGATCCGCGATTTCGTTCATCCGCTCCATGGGAACGGTCAGCAGGTTCAGCATGCCTAAATTGATCAGGTTGCCGCTCATGGGCTCATACAGCCGGGAAGCCACCAGCAGGAAGGAGAAGAACTCCATCACGTTCAGCCGTCCCTGCAGGAGCATCGCGCTGCCAGCCACGGCCACCGTGCCGATGCCGATTTTCAGGATCAGCTGAGCTGAAACAATGAAGGCCGCCTGGCCCAGCTCCGCGCCGATGGCTTTCTTCTCCACATCGTCGATTTTGCTATCCAGCTCCTTCAAATAAGCGTCCTCTGCGTTGCAGCTTTTCAGGTCGCGGGAGGTCTCGATGAATTCCTGTACCGCGTCGTTCAGCCGCACCTTGGATTCGGACTGTCGGCGGATGAAATGCGCCTGAACCTT
>JAFWQM010000187.1 GCA_017509065.1 Clostridia bacterium | reverse complement strand
GAATTCAGATGCGGGATGAGAAATCGTTCCAGACAAGGAACGAAACCGCAGGAATACTGGAGGTATTTCAAGGTTGAGTGACGCAGGATGGATCGATTTATCGCCCGCAGATAATTCATGATTTAGTTGGGCGAGCAATAAGACGGAGTGTGCCATCCCGTCTCTCAAGCGGCAGTGGGAACCTTCTCCGCTTTCCAAGTCAAGTAACTTCCGCTATTGCGGGTCCAGGGGCCTCAGGCCCCTGGTTCGGGTCTGGGGCGAACAGCCCCAGCGTTCCCCTTGCTGAATTAATTGGAGAATAGTAACTGGAAGACCCGTTTTGATCATGAATTGATCTATAAAAACAATTGAAAAAAGAGAAAAAATATGTCATAATAGGAACGTAAAAAATCCGTCCATGCTTTTCCTGAACAGCCAATTTAAAGGAGGTTTCCCCATGACTGAAATGATGCAGCAGCTCAAAAAGATCGGCATCATCCCCGTGGTGGTGCTCAACGACGTGAAGGACGCCCTGCCCCTGGCCGAAAGGCTGATGAAGGGTGGCCTGCCCTGCGCGGAGGTCACCTTCCGCACCGCCGCCGCCGAAGAATCCATCCGGCAGATTGCGAAAGCGTTCCCGGACATGATCGTCGGCGCGGGCACCGTACTCACCACCGAGCAGGCGGACCGGGCCATCGACGCGGGCAGCAAGTTCGTGGTCTCCCCCGGCTTCAATCCCAAGGTGACGGAATACGTGCTGAAAAAGGGCGTGCCCATGACCCCCGGCGTCTGCACCCCCACCGAAATCGAAGCGGCAATGAGCCTGGGCCTGGACGTTCTCAAGTTCTTCCCCGCGGAACCCTCCGGCGGCCTGAAAATGATCAAGGCCGTGGCGGCGGCTTACGTGAACCTCCAGTTCATGCCCACCGGCGGCATCAACGCCGACAACGTGCGGGACTACCTGAAATATGACCGCATCGTGGCCTGCGGCGGCAGCTGGATGGTAAACGGCAAGCTGATCGCGGAAGGCAAGTTTGACGAAATCGAAAACCTGGTCCGCGAAGCGGCCAATATTGTAAAAGAAATCAGGGGGTAAGAGAAGATGAATCTGAATCTGAAAGCAGCGGAAGAGTGCCGTTATGACGCGATATCCCTGGGCGAAATCATGCTGCGTCTGGATCCCGGCGAAGGCCGCATCCGCACCGCCCGCGAATTCAAGGCCTGGGAAGGCGGCGGCGAATACAACGTCGTGCGCGGCCTGCACAAGTGCTTCGGCCTGCGCACCGGCGTGCTGACCGCTTTTGCCGACAACGAAGTGGGCAAGCTGCTCAAGGACCTGATCGAGCAGGGTGGCGTGGACACCAGCCTGATCTGCTGGAAGAAGACGGACGGCATTGGCCGCCTGTGCCGCAACGGCCTGAACTTCACCGAGCGCGGCTTTGGCATCCGCGGCGCCGTGGGCTGCTCTGACCGCGCCAACACCGCCATCTCCCAGGCCAAGCCTGAGGACTTTGACTTTGAATACATCTTCGGCAAGCTGGGCGTGCGCTGGCTGCACACCGGCGGCATCTACGCCGCGCTGTCCGAGCAGAGCTGCGAAACTGTTATCGCCGCCTGCAAGATCGCCAAGAAATACGGCACCCTCATTTCCTACGACCTGAACTACCGTCCCTCCATGTGGAGCGCCATCGGCGGTCTGGAGAAAGCCCGCGAGGTCAACAAGGAAGTGGCCAAGTACGTGGACGTGATGATCGGCAACGAAGAAGACTTCACCGCCTGCCTGGGCCTGCAGGTGGAAGGCAACGACGAAAACCTGAAGGAACTGAACCTGGACGGCTACTACAAGATGATCGCGGAAGCCGCCAAGCAGTATCCCAATTTCAAGGCCATCGCCACCACGTTGCGCACGGTGAAAACCGCCACCGTCAACGACTGGAAAGCGATCTGCTGGGCGGACGGCCAGGTGCATATGTCCAAGGAATACAACGGCCTGGAAATTCTCGACCGCGTGGGCGGCGGCGACTCCTTCGCTTCCGGCCTAGTGTACGGCCTGATGACCACCGGCGATCCCGAACTGGCCGTCAACTATGGCGCGGCCCACGGCGCGCTGGCCATGACTACCCCCGGCGACACCTCCATGGCGAGCAAGGAAGAAGTGGAATCCATCATGAAGAACGGCAGCGCCCGGGTGAAACGCTGAAAGACGAATACGAAGTTTTTGTGGGGGAAAACCACTCTTTGGAAGCCAAAGAGCGGTTTCCCCCCACACCCCCTTTCCGAGAAAGCTGTAAGGGGGCATTTGAATGATCAGGGAGGAAAATCAATGAAGGCTTTTCTGGACAAGGACTTTCTTTTGAACACCGACGCCGCCAAGGTATTATTCCATGAAGCGGCGGAAAAGTGCCCCATCATCGACTATCATTGTCACCTGAGCCCCCGGGAAATCTATGAGGATATCCGCTACGACAACATCACCCAGGTCTGGCTGGGCGGCGACCACTACAAGTGGCGCTTGATGCGCAGCGCGGGCGTGCCGGAAAAGTACATCACCGGCGACGCGCCCGATTACGAAAAGTTCCTGAAATACGCGGAAGTCATCGGCAAGGCCATCGGCAATCCCCTCCACCACTGGAGCCATTTGGAGCTGCGCCGCTTCTTCGGCTACGACGGCATCCTGAACAAGGACACCGCGCCCGAGGTCTGGAAGCTGGCGAACGAAAAGCTGCAAAGCGCGAGCTACACCAGCCGGGGCCTGATTATGATGAGCAACGTGGACACCATCTGCACCACGGACGACCCTATCGACAGCCTGGAATGGCATGAAAAGCTGGCTGCGGACAAGAGTTTTCCCGTCACCGTCCTGCCCGCCTGGCGTCCCGACAAGGCCATGAACCTGGAAAAGGACACCTATCTGGACTACATCGGAAAGCTCTCCGAAGTGTCCGGCATCGAAATCAAGACCTTCGCAGCCCTGAAACAGGCCATTTCCAAGCGCCTGGACCACTTTGCCGCACACGGCTGCGCTCTCAGCGACCACGGCCTGAACTACGTGATGTACGCCCCCGCCTCCGACGCGGAAGTGGAGCGCATCTTCGCCGCCCGCCTGGCCGGGCAGAAGCCCACCGCGCAGGAGGAAGCCATTTTCAAGTATGCTTTCATGCTCTTTGTCGGTGCGGAATACCACGACCGGAATTGGGTTATGCAGCTGCACTACGGCTGCCGCCGGGACAATAATATCCCCATGTTTAAAAAGCTCGGCCCGGACACCGGCTTCGACTGTGTGGACAACACCGCTCCCTCCACCGAGACCGCCGCGTTCCTGGGTGCTTTGCAGGAAATGGAGAAGCTGCCCAAGACCATCCTGTACAGCCTCAACACCAACGACAACGCCGCCATCGACAGCATCCTGGGCTGCTTCCAGACCGACGAAGCCGTGGGCAAGATCCAGCACGGCTCCGCCTGGTGGTTCAACGACCACTTTGACGGCATGACCGAGCAGATCAAGTCCCTGGGCAATCTGGGTTACCTGGCCGGCTTCGTGGGCATGCTGACCGACAGCCGCTCCTTCCTCTCTTATCCCCGCCACGAATACTTCCGCCGCATCCTCTGCCGCGTCTTCGGCGAATGGGTGGAGCAGGGTTTCTTCCCCGAGGATATGGAAGCCCTGAAGCAGATCATTTCCGACATCAGCTACAATAACGCGAAGAAGTATTTTAATTTCCAGAAGAAGGAAATGTAATTGCCTTATAATCCCATTTTTTCCCCCGGCGAAATTTGCCGGGGGTTTTTTAATTGAAATGAAAAAATAAATTGCCCATGTTGCGTTTTCTCTGGTATCCTGTGTCTAACAGGTGAAAGGGGGTGAGGCTGCCATGGAAACTGTCAAGGGCTCGGACAGTAAGGAAGAAAGAATCGAGCGCATGGTAGCCCTGTACCAGCTTCCCCTGCTGCGCCTGTGCGTCATGTATCTGCACGATGAGGAACTGGCAAAGGACGCGGTACAAGAAACGTTTATTAAGGCCTATCGGAATCTGGACAGCTTTCGGGGAGAAGCCTCCGAAAAAACCTGGCTGTCCCGGATTGCGATCAATACCTGCAAAAATGTGTACAGGTCGGGATGGTTTAAACATGTTGACCGTTCCGTCTCTCTGGATATGCTGCCGGAGCGGGCAGCCCCCGAAGACAGAAAAGACGATGAATTGACACAGGAAATCATGCGTCTGCCCGTCAAACTGCGGGAAGTGGCGCTGCTCTGCTGGCTGCAGGGACTGAACTATGAAGAGGCTGCCGACGCCCTGGGCATTTCGCGCCAGGCGGTCAGCAGCCGGTTGAACCGCGCAAGACGAAAGCTGCGCTTTGCTTTGGAAGGAAGTGACGAATCATGACCCTGCGTGAGGAACAGGAGCGCGTACAGAAGGCAGTCGGCAACTCCCTTTCGCATATGCAGGCCGATCCATGGCTCGCGCGGCGCGTGCTTGCGAACGCGAAAGGAGAAAAACCTGTGGGAAAGAAAATTTCTGTTTTGATGATTCTGGCGATTGTCTTGATTATCTTGTCCATGACCGCCGCCCTCGCCGCCGGGTTGGGCTTGTTCGGCGAGCTGGCCCAGAGCCAGGACGCGGACGACAGGCTTCCGGCGCTGGAGGAAGCGTCCGAATCGGTGTCCGCTTCCCTGACCACGGAGGACGGCATCATGATCGAAATCGGCCAGGCGTACTATGAAGGAAACCGCGTGTTCATGTCGTACCGCATGAGCGGGAACCATGCCTCCGTTGAACTGCATGAAGGCGCGCCGGAGGGCGAATATTCGTGGCAATTGGAACTCGAAAACACCATTGCCGCTGAAACATTCAGGGACGATGTACCCGAACTGCAGCGGCTGAACGCGTGGCTGGACGGAAAGAGCCAGCGGTGGGGCATATCTTCCTATGCCACGATACACGACGGGCTGTTCCTGGAGGACGGCACGTATCTGGATATTATCGGCGGCGACAACTGCGTGCAGGAGGACGGCAGCATCACCGGCTGGAAGGAATGCAAGATTCCCAAAGACCGGCTGGCAGATACATTGACGTTCAAGGCGGTGCTGTTCCGCAGCCGCAATATCATATTCCAGGATGGCGCTACGTATAAAAGTTTCAGTGAGCGCCTGGGAAATACCGATGTGTTTTTTACTCTGAACCGGAACGATCATTACGAATACCTGAAAGGCAGCTTCCGTCATGAGCAGTATGAGGCCAGCGCTGAATTTGCTTTGGGGAAAGTTGACCTGAAAGGAACGGTTCATCTCATTGCGCCGGAAGCATGGGTGAAGGCGTGGACGGAGTGGGAAACGGTTGGAAACCTGGACATCATCATGAACTGGAACCTGTACCAGAACGGGAAGCGGATCGGCGAGACAGGGGTGCAGTCCGTTCGAGCTGAAGGGACGAAAGATATGGTTTTTGAACTGCTGTATCCCCATCTGACCAGCATCACTGGACTGTCCCTCGTTCCCGATTATTCACAAAGCGGAGAACATCCGGACGAGGCAATCCCACTGGAGCAAATTGTGGAATAAACGATCTTTCTTAGAATAAACAAAACAGCCATCCCTTCGGTATCGCTCAGGCCAGACTGAACAAATCCGAAGGGATGGCATTGTAACCTGGTCTCTCATACGAAACTGTTTATTTCCCCAGCCGCTTTTTCCGCCTCTCCTGAGCCGCTTCGTATTCCATCCGTTCCAGATCGGTTTCGGGTTCAAAGGGCGGCACGGGTACGGGGCGCTCGTCCTCGTCGATGGCGACGAATACGGCGTAGGCCCGGTTCACCATCGCGCGCGTTCCGTCCAGCTGCTCTACGAAGCTGTCCACCCGCACCTCCATGGACGTGCGGCCCGTCCACACCACGCACGCTTCCTGCACCATGGTGTCGTTCAGGTAAGCAGGCGCAATAAAGGTCAGGCTGTCCACGCATACCGTCGTAACGGCGCAGCGGGCGTACCGCCGGGCCGCGACAGCGCCTACGATGTCGATCCAGGCCATCATCTGCCCGCCGAACAGGCGGGGCTTTTTGTATCCGTTGCAGTGCTGCGGCAGGATGATCTGTACACTGGTGGTCAGTTCAGTCATGTTGTTCCTTTCATGTCAGTCCCTGTCGACAACGCTCACGAACACGTTGTCGATCACGCTTTCATGCAGCGCGATGCGGCAGGTGTCGTTGAAAGAAGCGGTGATTTTCACGCGCAGTTTTTTATAGGGCTGATTTGTATCGGGGTCAATGATCAGGTTTGTCTGGAGCATGGTGAGGTCAACATAGCCCGCCCTGTACATTTCCAATAAGTCATAGGTTTGGTAATTACGCTCCAGATCGCCGGGGTGATAGATTGAAAGCATATGTGTCTGTGTGTTGATGGAAATGACCGCTTCTTCCCACACCTCGGGCCGCATGTCGAGGTGATTGTAACGCGGAACGTTCTCCCCCGATTCCTCATCGTACCGCATTGCCACGTTGCCCCACTCGTCATACATCAGCTCCGCCACATTGTACCCATGCGCGCTGATCCAGTCCGCGCGATAGACAGTCTCATATCCGGCCGTGTCCTTCTCGAAGCTCGAATAAAGGTTGTCCTCTTCATCCGGCCCGTTCCAGCCTTTCAGCATGATTTCGATGGCGTTCAGCCGGGACTGTTCGTTGGCGCGGTCGTATATTTCGTCGATATGGAACGTCATGCGGATGTTGTATCTCACCTTGTCCGCTTCAAACGTTGAGGGACCGGTTTTGTTGTTGATCACCGTTGCCTTCATGAAATGCTTTTGGACAAAGCGCTGCCAGGTCGTCCTGCCGGAGTAGTTCACTTCCTTGTCCACCAATTGTCCATCCGACGTCGTTTCCGTCCTCGCCCAGGAGAAGCCGTGACTGATGCACCAGTGATAGGCATAGCTGCCCGTTTTCCCGGTGCCTGTAAACTGCGCGTCCAGGAAGGCGTCGTCAGCGATGTATTGTATATCGTCCGGGAATATGACCAGATCCTTTTTCAGGCCCGCAAAAGCCAGGCTGTTGATCACCTGTATCCCGCTCTTGCTCAGATCGAGCGTATCCGCTTCGGCCTGGAAGGGCGCGCAAAACAAAACAAGAATCAGAAATCCGCAAATCACTGAACGAAGGCGCATGTTCCTTCCTCCCATTTCTTGCATTCACAATACTTTTTCATAATACAGAGTATCACAAACAGAACAGATATTCAAGTCAAAAATACAAAAAAGTGCAGGTTCAGCGATCCTTTTCCAAATGCAAAATATTCATATGCGCAGGCCTTGAAAACCAAGTTAGGTTCTCGTTGACATGATCTGCGGAATCGTGTAGAATGATACACGGAATAAGTGAATAGTATATAGTTTTTAAAAGTCCCTGTATCCGCGGATATTGCGCGGCATATCTTTCAATTTCAGTTTCATGAACAGGAGGCATGTATGCAGCGAATGGGCGGGCCGATGGGCCGGGGATTCATGACGGAGGAGGAAAAGAAGAACAGGCCCAAGGTGACGAAGGCGCTGCTGCTGCGGGTGTTTTCCTACCTGCGGCCTTATTGGAAGCAGTTTTTGCTGATCCTCACCTGCATCGCGTTTTCTTCCCTGCTGGCGCTGTATCCGAACGTGCTCACCGGGCGCATCGTGGACGCGCTGGCGGAAAAGCAGGGCGTGGATATCCTGGTGAAGCTGATCCTGCTGTCCCTCGGCGTGACGATTGGCAGCAGCCTGATCGGCGTGGGGCAGAATTACCTGAACAGCTGGATTGCGCAGCATATCACCTTCGACATGCGCAATAAAATGTACGCGCACCTGCAGCAGATGAGCCAGCGCTTTTTCACCACGAATAACCAGGGCGACATCATCACCCGCATGACCAGCGATATCGGCGGCGTGCAATCAGTGATCACCGGCACGTTCACTTCCATCCTGTCCAACTCCATTACCCTGATCGCGGCGCTGGCAGTGATGTACCGGCGAAACTGGATGCTTGCGACCTTAGGCGTGCTGGTGATTCCCCTGTTCGTGCTGCCCTCCCGGCGCGCGGGCAAGACCCGCTGGGAACTGACGCGGGAATCCCAGGCATGCAGCGACCAGATCAACGGCATTCTGAACGAAACCCTGTCCGTCAGCGGGCAGATGCTGGTGAAGCTGTTCGGGAAAGAGCAGTATGAATATGACCGCTACAAGGAAGCCAACGGGCGCATGATCCGCCTGAACATCAAGGAAAGCATGGCGGGCCGCTGGTTCTTCATGGTGATTTCCGTGTTCTCCTCCATCGGGCCGATGCTTCTCTATCTGGTCGGCGGCATCCTGATGATGCAGTACGGCCAGGACATCACCGTGGGTGATATCACGGTAATGGTGTCTTTGCTTGGGCGCATGTACGGCCCGGTGAACCAGCTTTTGAACATTCAGGTGGAATGGATTCGCTCCATGGCCCTGTTCACCCGCATTTTTGAATACTTCGACCTGCCCGTGGAAATCCGGAACGCGCCGGACGCGATCGTTCCGACGGGCGCTGACGGCAGCGTGGAATTCCGGCACGTGAATTTCTCCTATGACCCCGAGCGGCAAATCCTCCACGACGTGTGCTTCACGCTGAACGCGGGCCACAGCGTGGCCATCGTCGGTCCCTCCGGTTCCGGGAAAAGCACGATCATCAACCTGATTCCCCGGCTGTATGACTGCCAGGAGGGTACGGTGCTGTTCGGCGGCACGGACGTGAAGAAGCTGGACCTTTCCTTTCTGCGGCGGAACGTGGGCATCGTGAGCCAGGAGACGTATCTTTTCAACGGCACCATCCGGGAGAATCTGTTGTACGCCAAGCCCGACGCTACGGAAGCTGAATTGATTGCCGCGTGCGAGAAAGCCAACATCTATGATTTCGTCCAGAAGCAGGAATTGGGCCTGGACGCCATGGTGGGCAACCGGGGCCTGAAGCTGTCCGGCGGGGAAAAGCAGCGGCTGTCCATCGCCCGGGTACTGCTGAAAGACCCGGCGCTGCTCATCTTCGACGAAGCCACCTCCGCCCTGGACTCCATTTCCGAGGCGAAGATTCAGGAGGCCATCGAGCCGATCATCCAGGCCCGCACCAGTATCCTGATCGCCCACCGGCTTTCCACCATCCTGGCCGCGGATGAAATCCTGGTGGTCAAGGACGGCCATATCGTGGAGCGCGGGCAGCACGCGCAGCTGGTGAAGGCCGGCGGCGTCTATACCGAGCTGTATGAAACGCAGTTCAAAAAAGCGCTGGAAACAGAGTAAGGAGGAGAAACATATGAGCAGAAAACTCGTTGCGGTCAACCCCGCGCTGGACGAATGCCACTGGAAACAGATTCGCGCCGCCGCTGAGAAGCACGGCTTTGAAGTCCTGTGCTTTGAGAAAACGGCCCAGGCGATACCGCATCTGCATGACGCGGAAATCGTGTTCGGCCAGTCGGCGGCGCTGGCGAAAAACAGCCCGGCGCTTCGCTGGCTCTGCACGCCTTCCGCCGGGGTCAATCAGTTTTCAGCGCCGGACGCCTTCGCCTCTCCGGACGCGGTGCTGACCAATTCTTCCGGCGCCTACGGCGTGACCATTTCGGAGCATATCGTCATGCTGGCGCTGGAAGTGCTGCGCCGTCAAATGGATTACAGCGATATCGTCCGGCGCCGGGAATGGAGGCGCGATCTGCCGGTGCGCTCCATCAAAGGCAGCAGGATTACGCTGCTGGGCACCGGCGATATCGGTCAGGAAACCGCAGTGCGCCTGCGGGCGTTCGGCCCGGCCTCTTTGTTGGGCGTCAACCGGAGCGGAAACAATCCCCGCGGCCTTTTTGACCGGGTGATTCAGCAAAGCCGGCTGGATGAAGCCCTGCCGGAAACTGATATCCTGGTGATTTCCCTGCCCGGCACGACGGAAACCTATCATATGCTGGACTCCCGAAGGCTTTCGCTGCTGCCCGACCGGGCGCTGGTCATCAACGTGGGCCGAGGCACGGTGATCGACCAGAAGGCGCTGGAAAAAGAACTGCGCGGAAATCGCCTGTTCGCCGCGCTGGACGTGTTTGAGCAGGAGCCCTTGCCTTCGGACGATTCCCTGTGGGACTGCCCCAATCTGCTGATGGCCCCGCACGTGGCGGGCAATATGACCCTGCCGTATACCAAAGACCGTATTGTGGCGCTCTTCCTGGAAGACTTTGAAAACTACTGCGCGGGCAGGCCGCTGCTGCGGCAGGTCGATTTAAGGAAAGGATACTGAGCTCCTGTTCGAATGACCGGATGTGTTTTCTGATTGTTCAATGATTCGCGCAATCATGAAGAAGAGGATAACGAGAGCGTTTCCCCTTCTTCTATTTTTTCGTGTCGTGCGTTTTTCAGCGTTGCTTGAAATGACAAAGTTTTGTAATAATTATATGTAAATATTACGTAATTATGAAATAAAAGCCTTGACACCGTTACAAAAATGAAATAAAATAGACTTGGTTCCTTGTAAGCATACGGGAAGATTTACCCTGCTCCCCCAGGATAAACAGATACACGAACGTGTGGAGGATGAACAATGCGTACATTATTTTTCCGTCGTGCCGCCGCTTTGCTGCTGGCGCTGGCATGCTGCCTGAGCGCTTTGCCCGTCCGGGCGGAAAGCTATCCCATGACGGCCTATACCACTGTGAACCTGAATCTGCGCAGGCAGCCAAACGATAACGCGGAAGTGGTGCTCACCATTCCCTCCGGGGACATGGCGGTGATTACCGGCGAATCCGGCGCGTATTATATCCTGACGTATGAAGGCGTGCAGGGCTATGCGCTGAAGCAGTATTTCAAGGCGGTTGAAGGCGGCCTGAACCTGCCCGCCGTAACGCCCGCGCCGGAAGATTCATCGGGCTCGGCATACGAAGTGCTGTATTCCGGCAGCAAGGGCGACGCGGTCACCGCTCTGCAGCAAGCGCTGAAAGAGCTTGGCTTTTACAGCGGCAAAGCCGACGGTGTATTTGGCTCTGGCACGCGCAGCGCGGTCGTGGCTTTTCAGATGAAGAACGGCCTGGCCCAGAACGGCACGGTCGATAGCGCCATGCAGACGCTGCTGTACGAAGGCAAGCCCAAGAACAAGAGCGGCAAAGCCACGCAGGTAAAGACCGTTTCCCCTCTGCCGGGGGCTGAAATCAAATACGGCAGCATTGGCCCCGCGGTCGTAAAGCTGCAGAACAGGCTGAAAGAGCTCGGCTATTATTCCGGCGCGGCGGACGGAACGGCAGGCAGCGTGACCATCAAAGCCATCAAGGCATTCCAGAAAAAGAACGACCTGAGACAGTCCAACACCGCCGACGAAGTAACGCTTGCGCTGCTGTATTCCAGCCAGGCGCTGCCGGCAAAAACCGCTAAAACCAACCCGACCCCCACGCCCATTCCGACCGCCGTTCCCGCCAGCGGGGAAGCCACCTTCCCCTTCTCTACCTATACCACGGCTTCCGTGAACCTGCGCAGGTCCGCTTCCACCAGTTCCGAGCGCATCACCACGGTTCCAAAAGGCGCGGAGATCGCCGTGCACGCTATCACGGGCGATTTCCTGAAAGTGACCTATCAGGGCACGACGGGCTATATCGTGAGCGAATACGCCTATGTGCCGGTGCAGTACGCTCCCGGTAAAGCGCTGCCCGCGGACGCTGACGCGCAGAAGAATTATCTCTATCTCCAGTCGGGCAGTACGGGCAAGGATGTATCCGTGCTCCAGGACGCTCTGAACGAGCTTGGCTTCTACGGCAAGACCGCCAGCGGCAGCTATGACGCCGCCACCATCTCTGCCGTGAAAGCTTTCCAGAAAGCAAATAATATCCGCCAGGACGGCGTCGCCTCGCCGGAAGTGCAGAAGCTGATCTTTGAAGGCAAGCCGGTGAATGAAAAAGGCAAAAAGGTAACGGTCAACACGCTGCCAAACCACAATGTGAAAGAGCTCCGCAAAGGGCAGAAGGGCGAGCAGGTGGTGGATCTTCAGCAGCGGCTGAAAGGCCTTAATCTGTTTACCGGGCAGATCACCGGCACGTATGACACCGCCACTGTGAGCGCCGTAAAGAAATTCCAGGAAGCCCACAAGCTGACCCAGGACGGCGTGGCGGGCGAAAAAACGCTTCGCCTGCTCTACCTGCTCACGGACAGCGCGTCCAGCACGGCTGCCCCTTCCACCCCCGTTCCCGCCGTGACCGAAATGACGGCCGACAATGTGCTGGTGCTGCGCAAGGGCTCTAAAGGCATTGAAGTGACAAGGCTTCAGGATCGTCTGAGGGAGCTTGGATTCTTTACCGGTGCTTCCGACGGCGTGTACAGCGACGCGGTCGTGGCGGCAATCAAGGATTTCCAGCGCCGCAGCGGCCTGACGCAGGACGGCGTGGCCGGGCTGACCACGCAGAAGGCCCTGTATTCCGATTTCGCGGTATCCATCGCCACGCCCGCTCCCACCGAAACGCCCATCCCCATTGTAGGTTCGCCCACACCGTTCGTCATTTCAACTTCGCCTTCTCTGCAAACGCTGAGAACCGGCAGCAAGGGCGATCTGGTGAAGGCGCTGCAGACCAAGCTGAAGGAGCTCGGCTACTACACGGGCCAGATCGACGGCGAATACGGCAGTTCCACCGCCGCCGCGGTCAAGGAATTCCAGCGCCGCAACGGCTTGACCGTCGATGGGGTGGCCGGTGAAAAAACCCTGAGCAAGATCTATACCAGCGGCAGCAGCGTCGGCGCGGCGACTGTCCGGCCTACTGCCACGCCCGCCGGGAGTACCTCCGAGAGCACGCAGATTCAGGCGACGGTTCTCAAAAAGGGAGACAGCGGCGCCGAAGTGCGCGCCCTGCAGTCCCGTCTCGTGGCGCTGGGGTATCTGACAAGCGCGGACGGCATCTACGGCATAGCCACCTATAACGCCGTTGCGGCCTTCCAGCGGAAAAACGGCCTGACTGCCGACGGCGTGGCCGGCCTGATGACTCTGAACCGCCTGAATTCCGAAAACGCCATCTCCTCCAGCGGCACCCTGCTGATTCAGAATACTGCCAGCACCCAGCAGAGCCCATCCGGCAGCAGCTCTTCCAGCACGGGCTTCACGCCCCCGGCCGCGTCCCAGGTGCAGTACGCCAACTGGTACACCACCGTCCGCGCCATCGCCAAGAAGATGCCCGACGTGGTGATCTACGATCCCGATTCCGGCCTGTACTTCAACCTGCACATGTTCTCCTTCGGCAAGCACGCCGACAGCGAAACGCCCACCGCCGCGGACACTGCTATCCTCAACAAGATCGTGGGTGTGAACAACTGGACACCCAAGTACGTATGGGTCTGCTTCCCGGACGGCCAGGTGTATATCGGCTCCATTCACAGCCACGGCCACGAAGTGGATCATACCCCCAACAACGATCTTGAAGGCCACATCTGCCTCCATTTCCCCCGCGTCATGAGCGAGGCGGAACAGACCGGCCCCTACGCAGTCAGCCACCAGAAGGAAATCAACTGGGGCTGGGAACTGACGCAGGCCCGGGCGAAGTAAAAAGTATTCGTCCATTGCAATTGAAAACCGGCCCCGGCTGACGATTCATTCAGCCGGGGCCGATTCAGTTGATTTGAAAGCGATACTTTTACTTTCTCTTGCTCGACCCAATGCCGAAGATGCCGAGGATGGAGCGGCTGACCTGGCGGCCGACCTCGCGGCCCGCGCCGGTGGTGGCGGAGTTGAGGAAGCTGTTCAGGTATTTTTCCGCGGCGGTCATTTCGCTGGGCTTCTTGGCAGGCTTCTTCGCGGGCTTGGTTTCCTCCTGTACGGCAGGCGCGGCGGGCTGCTGCGGCTCGGCGGCGGGCACGGGCACGGGATAGGAAGGCGCCTGCTGATAAACGGGCTGCGCCTGCTGAACGGGCTGCTGCACCGGCTGTTGTACGGGCTGCTGATAGACCGGCTGCTGGAGCGTGCTCATGACCTGTTCCTCATACTTGCCGGTAGCGGGGTTGTATACGCGGAAGGTCATCGGCTGGTAGGACTGCACGGGCTGGACGGGTTCGCCCGCCTGCACCTGGGCCTGCACCGGCACTTCCTCTACCTGAGCCGTCACGGGCCGCACCACCTGGGTCTGCTTCGCGCCGGTCTGCATGAACTGAGCGGAGAGCAGCTCGTAAGCGCTTTCCCGGTCAAAGGGCACGTCGTACTTTTCGCCGATGGCGTCAGTGTCCATGAAGGTTTTGCGCAGCTCGTCGGTGATCATGCCGATCTGGCTCTGGGGGGGCAGGATGGTGGCCTTCTGCACGATGCCGGGGGTGCCGTCATGCTGCAGGAAGGAAATCAGCGCTTCACCGGTGGCCAGCTGGGTCAAGGCCGCTTCGGTATCGAATTCGGGGTTGACGCGGAAGGTCTGCGCCACGGCGCGGACGACCTTCTGCTCCTGGGGCGTGAAGGCGCGCAGGGCGTGCTGCACGCGGCCGGAAAGCTGCCCCAGCACGGAGGAAGGCACGTCGGTGGGCGTCTGGGTGATGAAGTACACGCCCACGCCCTTGGAGCGGATCAGGCGCACAACCTGTTCGATGCGCTCCAGCAGCGTCCTGGAGCAGTCATCAAACAGCAGATGCGCTTCATCGAAGAAGAACACCATGCGGGGCAGCTCGCTGTCGCCCTGCTCGGGCAGCAGCTCATACAGTTCGCCCAGCATCCACAGCAGGAAGGTGGAATACATGGCGGGCTTGCGGAACAGCTTTTCCGCCGCCAGGATGTTCACCATGCCGTGGCCGTCCTCGTCCTGCACCAGCCAGTCGGCCAGATCGAGGCCCGGCTCGCCGAAGAACTGGTTGCCGCCCTGGTCCTCCAGGATGGCGATAGCGCGCTGGATGGCTCCGACGGTGGCTTTCGCCACGTTGCCGTAGTCCAGGGTGTAGCGGGCGGCGTTTTCGCCGACATAGGCCAGCATGGCTTTTACGTCTTTCAGGTCCAGCAGCAGCATTCCCTCGTCGTCCGCGATACGGAAGATGATGTGCAGCACGCCGGTCTGGGTCTCATTCAGGCCCAGCATGCGGGCCAAAAGCAGCGGGCCCATTTCGCTGACTGTGGTGCGCACCGGATGGCCCTTTTCGCCGTACACGTCCCAGAACGTGACCGGGCATGCGCGGAAGGAAAAGTGCTCCACACCGCAGGCCTGCAGGCGGCTGTCGATCTTGGCGCTGCCCTGGCCGGGAGAGCAGATGCCCGCCAGGTCGCCCTTCACGTCCGCCATGAACACGGGCACGCCCAGCTGGGAGAAGCCCTCGGCCAATACTTGCAGCGTCACCGTTTTACCGGTGCCCGTCGCGCCTGCGATGAGCCCGTGGCGGTTTGCCATGGACGGCAGCAGCTCTACCGGGCCATGGGAAGAAGTTCCAAGCCAGATGTTGCCATTTTGAAGCATTTGAGTGTCCTCCTTTGTTCTATGTGCTTTTATATATTCAGTTTATGATTGAAACACCAGCGCGGACGCATGGGCGCTGATGCCCTCGCCGCTGCCTTCGTAGCCCATGCGCTCGGTGGTGGTGGCCTTGACGGACACATGGGCCCGCGGGATGCCCAGCGCGAAGGCGATCACCTCGCACATGGAGGGGATGTATTCAGCCAGCCTGGGGGCCTGGCAGACAATGGTCACGTCCACATTGCCCACGGTAAAGCCAGCGTCTTTCAGGCGGTTCCCCACCTCCTTGAGCAGCAGGGCAGATGATATATCTTTATACGCAGGGTTTTTATCGGGAAACAGCTTGCCGATATCGCCCATGGCCGTCGCGCCGAGCAGCGCGTCCATCAGCGCGTGCAGCGCCACGTCGGCGTCGCTGTGGCCCAGCAGGCCCTTTTCATAGGGGACCTTCACGCCGCCCAGCCACAGTTCCCGGCCTTCCTCCAGCCGATGGGCGTCAAATCCCGTTCCGATGCGGGGCGTCATCATGCCGTTGACCATCCTGATATCCTCCGGAGAAGTCAGTTTGATATTGTCTGAGCTGCCGGGCACCAGCCGCACGTCATACCCCGCCGCTTCCATCAGCGCCGCGTCGTCGGTATACCGTTCCTGAGCGTCTTCATGGGCGGCTAATAAATCCTGCACGAAAAAGCCCTGGGGCGTCTGCACCTGCCAAAGAACGCTCCTGTCCAGCGTTTCCAGCACACGGCCTTCCCTGTCCGCCCGCTTGATGGTGTCCCGCGCGGGCACGGCGGCAACCCCGCTGCCCCACGTCTCCACGCTGTCGATCACGCGGCGGATAATCTCTTTCGACACAAACGGCCTCGCCCCATCGTGAATCAGGGCGATGTCCGCGTCAAGCGGGAGGGACATCAGTCCGTTCAGGGCGGAAGCCTGGCGATCCTCTCCGCCGGATACGATGCCCTGCGGAACACAGCCGTACGCGGTCAGCACATCCGAAAAAATTTCTTTTTCTCCGGGCCGCGTCACCAGCACGATACCCCTCACTTCGCCGCGGAACGCCCGGAAGCAGCGCACGATCGCGGGTACGCCGCCGACCTTCAAAAGTGTTTTGTTTTCATTCGTCCGCATGCGGGAACCGCTGCCGCCGCACAGGAGCAAGGCGTAAACGTTCATGCTTTGTCCTCCGACAGGATTCGGATCACTGTTTCGTATATCTTTCCGGCTTTTTCCGGCCACTGTTTCGCCAGCCGGTCAGCCAACTCCCGCGTGGGCAGCGTCAGGCTCAGACGCATCATGTCCATTTCCTGTTCCACGATCCTGAGTGTCAGGTCATAATCCCCGCGGCCGGTCTGTTCGATTTGCTGCCGATACTGCGTTTCTTCGCGGAAGCGCTGTTTCCATTCCGTTTCCGTATCTGATATAAGCGTTTTCAGGCTCATCGGCACTCTTCCGCCGAACAGTTCCAGCGCTTCCCTGCCCGCGTCCGTCGCCTCATACAGAAAGCCAGTATTCTTTTTTGTTCTCGCGGCCTGCCCGCCGCTGCACAGATCATTGAGGGCGAACATCATTTCAAAATAATTCAGCAGATCATTTTCAACCAGAAATTGAAGCAGCTGCAATTCAGTGCACGGCCCCAGACGCGCCAGGCAGTACAGCACCATGAATTTCTGTTCGGAATCCGGCGCGTGCCGGGGAGGCTGAATCTTCATCGTCCGTTCTCCAAAGCCCATAAAAATCCAATTTATATATTTCTTTGAGAGAAATCAAAATTCCTGCAAAAAAGGCTTGATAATGAAAAAACTTTTTCAGAATCAGTTTCATTTGCACAAAAGCGCCGCCATCCGGGAAGATGACAGCGCGTCTTTCGCGCACAGAAAAGCGCTCACTTCTGCGGCTCGGCGATCATCACCACGTCGCCCAGGCGGCGGCTGCCGTTCTGGGGCGTGGAATGGATTTTTCCGTTGAAGAACATGACTGAACTCTGGCCGCCGTCCAGGTTATACGCCGCTTTGCAGCCCAGGCTTTCCATGAACTGGGAAAGCTCGGTCAGCGTCATGCCTTTGTTTTTCTTGCCCGGCTCCGCCTGGCTGGGCGTTCTCCGCCCGTCCACCTGCACAAAGCAGTAGTGTCCCGGCTCGTAATAGCCGATCACGGAACGGGGATTCTGGATGCCGATGCTGGATTTGATTTCAGAAAAAGCATGGCCGTCCTTGTCCAGCAGTGAGGGGCCGAACAGGAACGTCTGCCAGATCTCCCCCGCCTCGGCCAGCGCGGCGATTTCCTCATGCTTAAGCTCGGCGGCGGGGATCACCGCCATTTCCCCGTTGGTATACAGCACGCATAGATCCCGCTTGCGGTTCTTTGTCCGGCGCAGGGGTTCTCCGTTCATGATCACCCAGCCCATATCCAGATTCTCGGCGCTGTCGCTGGTCATGGCCAGAATCGCGCCGTGGTTCTCGGCGATCTTGCTGATTTTCGCCGTGCCGTTCTTCCATTTGTTCGCCAGCCCGCGCCGGAAGCTGTCCAGCGAGCGGATGCGGATGTCCGCCACGTACACATCGGTGTTGTACACGCGATTCAGGGTAATGTCGATGTACACGTTTTCGCTCTGGTAGGAAGAATTCGTGATGACCGGCTCCTGCCCCTCATCCAGCAGATAAGAGGTGTCGCACAGGCTCTCTCCCGGCTCGGGCTGAAAATCGCTCCTGCCCGGCGCGGTCAGGGCAATATCTTCCTTTTCGGGGATTTCCAGGTCATCCGGTATGTCCAGGTATTCCGCCATCATGTAGCCTGTACGGTTCCCCACGCGGACCTTGCACCATTCGCCGTCTATTTCCAGCACCGTCACTTCGGTGCCTTTTTTATAGGTATCCAGCACCTTGGCGGTGGCGCTTGGCTCCTTGCGCAGTTTCAGGCTGGTCAGCGTGACGGCGGTGTTCGAAGCGCCAAAAGCCTGCGGCAGCGCGGCCATCACAATCAATAAAACAGCTAGCCAGGCAATCACACGTTTTTTCACAGTGTCCTCCGATTGATTTCTGATACTTGAAAATACACCGTTAGTATACAATGAAACCATGTCAGATTGCAAGGGCTCGCTTCCTGATACTACAAAAAATATACGCCGCTTGCTACCAGCCAGTTATAAACAATCCAACAAAGGGAATGCTGGGGCCTCCGCGGCCCCTGGCTGGGGTTTGGGGCGAACAGCCCCAGCGTAACCTCCTGTAACTCACTTCGATACCTGAATGATAACCGCCGTTTTTCAACTAACAGGCTAAAAAACCATATGGACAGCGTAGCCCATTATCATGTATACTATAAGGGCGATAAAAATGTCGCCTTGCGGGAGACACATTCTGATTCCCGATCTGTTATGATATGCATGTACATCGCAAGCGGCGATGCGCGAAACCAAACGAACCGGAAAGGAGGCTGACCGTATGATCGGCGCCATTATCGGAGACATTGTCGGCTCTGTTTATGAATTCAGAAACATCAAGACCAAGCTGTTCCCTTTTTTCTCCCCTAACTGCGAACCCACGGATGATTCCATCATGACGCTGGCGATCGCCAAATCCATTCTGGAAGCGGAAGGAAATTTGGAAACGCTGTCCAGGCAGACCATCGCCAATATGGTTCAGCTGGGCAATCGTTATCCCTTTGCCGGTTATGGCGGGCGGTTCCGCCAATGGCTGAAAAAGGGAAAATACACGCCCAATCCCGGCCCCTACAACAGCTATGGAAACGGCAGCGCCATGCGGGTAAGCCCCTGCGGCTTTGCCGCGGAAACGCTGGAGGAAGCCGTGGCCATGGCCCGCGTCACAGCAGAAGTGACCCACAACCATCCCGAGGGCATTAAGGGAGCCAAAGCCACAGCGGCGGCGATTTTCCTGGCGAAGTCCGGGGCGGGCATGGACGAAATCAAAGCCCATATCACCGCAAACTATTACTCTATCAACTTTACGCTCGACCAGATTCGCCCCGCCTACAGGTTTGACGAGACCTGTCAGGGCAGCGTGCCGCAGGCGCTGGAAGCCTTCTTTGAGTCCACATCCTATGAGGACGCCATCCGCAACGCTATTTCCATCGGCGGCGACAGCGACACCATCGCAGCCATTGCCGGGGGCGCCGCGGAAGCGTACTGGGGCGTGCCGGACGAAATCCGAAGCAAAGCGCTGCAATTCCTGGACAATCATCAGAAAACCCTGCTCACGGAATTTGAAAACAAGTATCCCCCCATTACACGATGAAAGGAGCTGAACCCCATGCTGCAAACGACCACGGATTTCCTGGAAACCCTGAAAAAGAACGAATGGAAATACAAGGACCTCCAGGAACTTGAAAACGGAAACGACCGCGTGTGCTGCGGCGTGAATTGCAAGCTCACCACGGTGGATTTCAATTTCTTTTTCGACAAGAGCGGCCGTTCCTTCGTCATGCGGGTGTTCCGGCTGTTCGCCGTGCCCATCGATAAGAAGCTGCAGATCATGGACCTCATGAACACGGTCAATAAGGACTACCGCTGGACGAAGTTTTTCATCGACGATGACTCCTGGATGAACATCCAGGCCGACGCCATTGTCACCAATGAAAACGCCGGCGAGGTGGCCATGGAGCTGATGCTCCGCACCTCGCAGATCATCGACGGCACGTATGCCAAATTCATGCATGAAATCTGGGCGTAACCCGGAACAACGCATGCATTGCCTCTTTCTTTTCTCTCGCCCGAATCGGCTTTTCTGTTGCCCGATTCGGGCTTTTTTGCTATAATACTTCCATGAACAAAAAAGGGGGAAGCGGCCATGGCAGGGAAGGGATGCGTGATCGGGCTGGCGGCGCACGTGGACGCAGGGAAAACCACGCTGTCAGAATCCATGCTGTTTTTGTCCGGCGCGGTGCGGAAGCAGGGCCGGGTCGACCACGGCGACGCTTTCCTGGACACCGAGCGGATGGAGAAGGAGCGCGGCATCACCATCTTTTCCAAGCAGGCCATCCTGACCTATAACCGGAAAACCCTCACGCTCATGGACACCCCCGGCCACACGGATTTTTCCGGGGAGACCGAGCGCGTCATGGGCGTGCTGGACGCCTGCGTGCTGGTGATCAGCGCGGCGGATGGCGTGCAGCCCCACACCCGCACCATCTGGAAGCTATTGGAGCAGTTTCAGATTCCCGTGTTCTTCTTCGTCAATAAAATGGACCGGTACGACGGCGAGCCGGAAGCGCTGGTCAAGCATTTACAGGCGGAATTATCGGAGAATATTGTGGACTTCACCCATCGCGACGACGAGAAAATCGCCCTGTGCGACGAAACGGCACTGGATTATTATTTGAAGGAAGGTTCTGTTCCGGACTACCGGATTCAGCAGTTGATCCGCTCCCGGCGGCTGTTCCCCTGCTATTTCGGCTCGGCGCTGAGAAACGAGGGCATCATGGAGTTATTGGACGCCCTGGCTGCCTTCGACCCGGAAACAAAATACCCCGATGCTTTCGGGGCCAGGGTGTATAAAATCGCCCGGGACAGCCAGGGGGCGCGGCTCACCTTCATGAAAATCACCGGCGGAGAACTGAAAGTCCGCGACCTTTTGTCCGTCAAGGACGACAGCGGCGAAACGCTCTGGGCAGAAAAGGCGGCGGAGATCCGGCTTTATTCCGGGGCGAAATATACACCCGTGCCCAGCGCCGAGGCAGGCCAGCTCTGCTGCGTGGTGGGATTAAGCAAAACCGCTCCCGGCGACGGCCTGGGCATCGAAGCCGCCCGGAAGGAAGCGGTCATCCAGCCCTGCTATTCCTGCCGCCTGGTGATTCAGGACGGCACCGACATCCACCATGCGCTCAATTACCTGCGCACGCTGGAGGAGGAAGAACCGCTCATGCGGGTGGAGTACGTCGAGCAGAAGCGGGAGATTCACATCCAGTCCATGGGCGACGTGTATCTGGAGGTTTTAAAGCGCCAGTGCAAAGACCGCTTCGGCATGGAGATCGACTTCGCCGACGAAAGCGTGCTGTACCGGGAAACCATCTTAGCCCCGGTGGAGGGCGTTGGGCACTATGAACCCCTGCGGCATTACGCGGAAGTACACCTGCTGCTCACCCCCGGCAAGCGGGGCAGCGGAATGCAGTTCGGCACCGCCGTGTCCCTGGATGACCTGGCCGTCAACTGGCAGCGGCTTATTCTGACCCATTTAAGAGAAAAAGTCCATGTGGGTGTGCTGACCGGCTCCCCCAATACGGACATGAAAATCACCCTGGTGGCTGGCAAGGCGCACTTAAAGCACACTGAGGGCGGGGACTTCCGCCAGGCTACCTACCGGGCTATTCGCCAGGGGTTGATGAAAGCCCAGTGCCAGCTTCTGGAGCCTTATCTGAATCTGGAATTGGTTTTGCCCGAGGAGAACATCGGCCGTGCCATGACCGATTTGACCGCCATGGGCGGGGAGTTCGACGCGCCGGAGATCATGGAAAACGGGCTGCAGCGACTCCGGGCATTGGCCCCAGCCTCCAAGTGCGCCTCCTACGGCAAGCAGGTGAGCATCTACACCAAGGGTCGGGGGCACATGAGTGCGGAGTTCTCCGCCTATCTGCCCTGCGCCGACGCGGAAAAGGTCATTGCCGAACGGGCTTACAACCCCGAAGCCGACCTGTATAACTCCCCGGATTCCATCTTCTGTTCCCACGGCGCGGGCTTCGACGTGCGCTGGGATCAGGTGGACAGCATGGCTCATCTGCCTCTCCTGAAAGACAGAATAGAGCAAACCGAAGCCGCGCCGCTGAAAGCGCCCGTCCGCGCCACTTATCAGGGCACGGCGAAAGAGGACGAGGAATTGATGGCCATTTTCGAGCGCACGTATGGGCCGGTCAAGTCCCGCCAGCTCTTTCAGACCGTGAAAGCCCGCGCCGCTACTTCCGCTCCCGCTGTACCGGGCGAGTTTATCCAAAAAGAAATCCTGCTGGTGGACGGTTACAACATCATCTTCGCCTGGGATGAATTGAAAAAGCAAAGCAAGGAAAACCTGGAAGCCGCCCGGCAGCAGCTCATGGACATCCTGTGCAATTACAGCGGCATGACCGGTAAGGACGTGATTCTGGTCTTTGACGCTTACCGGGTGCAGGGCGGCGCCGGTTCCGTCGAAAAGTACGCCAACATTTTTGTGGTGTACACGAAAGAAGCGCAGACCGCCGACGCCTACATCGAGAAAACCACCTACGAAGCCAAGGGTCAGGCGCGTATCCGCGTGGCCACCTCCGACGGCCCGGAACAGGCCATCGTGCTGGGCAACCAGGCGCTGCGTGTATCCGCCCGGGAATTCGAACGGGAAGTCGAGGCCGTCCAGGGCAGCATCGCCGCCTTCCTGGAAGCGCATAACCGTATCCATGCCACGCCTGCCCTGGAAACCGCCTACAAGCAAGCCTGGCGTCAAAAGAAACAGGAGGAAGCGCAGGCGGGAAAACCTGCTTCTGACGCCTGATGCCGGAATCCGCGAAGCGCTGCCGCTTTACTTCTTTTCCTTTCCCGCTGTTTTTCTTTCCAGCAACAGCACGGAAATGACCAGCACCAGGGGAAACACGCTGCCCGCCAGCATACCGGACTGCAGGTTATCCCCCAGCCGCTGGGTGACCGTGCCCACCAGGCTGGGGCCGAAAGCGCCGCCCAGGTCGCCCGCCATGGCCAGCAGGGCGAACAGCGCCGTGCCGCCCCGAGGCAGGCGGGGAGATATGATGCTGATGGTGCCGGGCCACATGATGCCCACGGAGAAGCCACAGCAGACGCAGCCGATGAGGCCGACAACGGGACTGCCGGACAGGGAGGCTGCCAGATAACAGCACAGGCACAGAACGCCTGATCCGATCATGAATCGGCTCAGGTTCATTTTTGTGCCGTGCTTTCCGTAAATCACGCGGCACACGCCCATGGTGACGGCAAACATACAGGGCCCGGCCAGGTCGCCCACTGATTTGGCAAAGCCAAGCGCCGCTTCGGCATAGGCGGAGGCCCACTGGGCCATGGACAGCTCCGACGCTCCGGCGCAGACCATCAGCACAATGGCGATCCAGAAAACCCGCGTTCTGAACAGCTCGCCGATGGTCATGCCCTCGCCTTCCGCAGTCAGCCGTTCGATGGGACAGGTGGCGAAATTATAGATATTGTAAAGAGGAATCAGCGCCCACACGCAGGCCAGCCACTTCCAGTGTTCAATGCCGAACACGGAAAAGAACAGCGTTGACAGCAGGATCACGCCCACCGATCCCCAGCAGTAAAAGGAATGGAGCATGCTCATCACCGCGTCCTTGTGCTCAAAGGGGCAGGCTTCCACGATGGGACTGCCCACCACTTCGATCAGCCCGCTGCCGACGGCGTAAATGATCACGCACAGCATGATGCCCGTAAACGGGTCGGGAAACAGATCGGGCAGCACGGCCAGCCCCGCCAGCCCCAGCCCGCTGGCGATTTCCGAAATCACCACGCTGCGGCGGTAGCCGATGGCGTCCACAAACTTCGCGCAGAACAGGTCGATCAGCAGCTGGGTGAAGAAAAACGCCGTGGGAATCAGGGCGATTTTCCCCAGGGAAATGCCGTAATCCGTATGGAATTTCAGAAACAGCAGCGGCGCGAAATTGGCGGTGATCGCCTGCGTGATAAAGCCAAGATAACAGGCGACCAGCGTTTTATGGTAATTCTTTTGCATACACATTCCTCATTTCCCGGTACTGGAATACGATGCATTATAACCCAACGCGCAACGGGTGTAAAGCGAAATCGCATTTTGATGATACCAGACAATTGTCATTGAAAAATTTCTGAAATGCGTATATAATAGGTGATGCTATCAATCAAGGAGGATGGCCGTATGGAGAATGAGATCAACCTGGGCGACGTGATCCAGACCCGGAAGCCTCACCCCTGCGGCTCGGATATCTGGACCGTGATCCGCACGGGGGCGGATATTAAAATCAAGTGTCAGGGATGCGGGCGCATCGTAATGCTGGATCGGGCGGTGTTTTTAAAACGCCGGAAAAAGGTGATCCAGGCCGCCCTGCCTCCCGACACGGCGAGAGAGGAGCATATGGAACATGCAGATTGAAAAGCAACCCGTTTCCCCAAAGGAAAACATTTTCTCCCGCTACTGGGCCTGGCGCAAAAAAAGGAAAGCGATCGCCAAGGAAAAAGAAAAGAACATGACCCGCGCCCAGAAAGTCTGGAGCTGGCTGGTGCTGCCGCTGTACGCTTTGCTGATCGCCATGGCGGTGCATTTATTCTTCGGCGAATTCGTGCGGGTGGACGGCACCAGCATGACAAACACCCTGCAGAACAACGAGGTCGTCTGGTGCTCCAAGCTGTCCTATATCGTCGGCGAGCCGCAGCGGAACGATATCGTCATCTGCCATTATCCGGGCCGGATGAATGAGCGGGGCGCCCAGCCCATCCACTTAAGCGGCGGGCTGACGCTGAACACGTACACCATCTTCATCAAGCGCCTGGTGGCTCTGCCGGGAGACACGGTGGAAATCACGGGTGGACACCTGTATGTGAACGGCGAACTGGTGGAAGACCCCGAAAAGATGGGCAGCGTGCCCAGGGACTACGCCAAGCGCACGCTCGGCGAGGATGAATATTTCGTTGTGGGCGACAACCGCCTCACTTCTCACGACAGCCGCTCCAGCGACGTGGGGCCCATTTCCCGGAGCGAAATCATGGGCAAGGTGACTTACGTTATGTTCCCGTGGCAGAATCACCGCGTCGCCCAATAATCAGAAAAGGAAGCGTTTTATAAGATGCAGACGGAAAAGAAACCCGGAGATAAACAGCAGAATATCTTCGCCCGCTACTGGGCGTGGCGGAAAAAGCGGGCGGCCATCGCCAAGGAAAAAGAAAAGCAGAAGACCATTCCCCAGAAGATTTGGGGTTGGGTGCTGGTCATCGTTGAAGCGCTGCTCATCGCCCTGGTGATCCGCATGTTCATTTTGGAGCCCGTTCGGGTGGACGGGATCAGCATGTGCAACACCCTGCAGGACGGCGAGATCGTGCTGGCCATGAAAACACCTTACTGGACGCAGAACCCCCAGCGCAACGATGTCGTGATCTGCCACTATCCCGGCCGCGTGAACGAAAGGGGCATTGGGCCTATCAATTTCAGCGCCTCCATCCGCCTGGATTTTTCCACCATCTTTGTCAAGCGCGTGGTTGGCGTGCCGGGGGATTACGTGCAAATATCCGGAGGCCATCTGTACGTGAACGGCGAATTGGTGGACGACCCCGAATATATGGGCAGCGTGCCTGCGGACTATGACCTCATCCATCTGGGCGAAGATGAATACTTCGTGATCGGCGACAACCGCCGTGTGTCCCACGACAGCCGGGCCAGCGATGTTGGCCCCATTTCCAGGAGCGATATTTTGGGCAAGGTGACGCGGGTGCTTCTGCCGCTTGGCAATGCCCGCGTGGTCAAATAACGTGCCGCAGGCAGTCTGGGACGCCGCAGCGTCGGTTCTGTTCGCCTTTGCGCTTGCCCTGGCGATTACCCGTTTCCTGGCTCAGCTCGTGCGCGTGAAGGGCAGCAGCATGGAAAACACCCTGAAAAACGGCGATCTGCTTTTGACAGTCAGGCCGGGCAAATACCGGAGAGGAGAGCCCGTCATCTGCCGGTATCCCCGGCGCGTGACCAAAAAAGTGGAACTGAACGCGGCTTTCACCCTGACCTGGCATACGCTGTTTGTAAAACGCCTGGTGGCGCTCCCCGGCGACGTGGTGGAAATCCGGGAAGGGCAGCTCTTCGTGAATGATTCCGCCGTGCCGGACCCTCCCCTCATGGCTGGTCCGCCCCGGGATTACGCGCCGCGCAGGCTCGGGCCGAAGGAGTATTTCGTGATCGGCGATAACCGCCGCTCTTCCCACGACAGCCGCGCCGCAGACGTCGGGCCGATTCGGGAAGGCATGCTCCAGGGACATGTGAAAGCCGTGCTCTGGCCGCCGAAGAGAATACAAATTGTGAAATAAACATACACAATCGCTGTTCGGGTTCTGCCGGGACAGCGGTTGTTTTTTCTTCTGCCGCTTGAGCGCATTGCGTCCCGCGGAAGAATGTGCTAAAATATGTCCGGTTATCGAACAAATCAGATGACGAGGTGAATGAAGATGGCAGGCTGGGAAAAGCGGCGCGCATGGCTGCGGTGTCTGGAGTATCAAGTTCCCGAAGAATTGGACACGCCCCTCGCGGTGGCGAAATATGAAACGGCGGCTTATTTTTCCGATGTGCGGCGGGTGGTCATAAAGCCCGACAGCGAACTGAAAGACGCTTATGAAATCATCGAAACGGACACGGGATATACTGTCCGCGGCGGTGAGACGGGCGCGCTGTACGGAGCCTACGCCCTGATACGCGCCTGCGAGGCGGGCGAAACGATCCCCGACGGCCTGCAGAAACCGTATTATGACCTGCGCATGATCAACTGCTGGGACAACATGGACGGCACCGTGGAACGCGGCTACGCCGGGCGCTCCATGTGGTTCGAGGGAAACCGGTTCGATTATGATCCAGCGCGGATCAGGCAGCTTGGCCGGATGCTGGCGAGCGTGGGAATCAATGTCTTTTGCATCAATAACGTGAATGTGCATCAGCCAGCCCAGCATCTGCTGGACGATCTGCTGCCGGACACCGCTCGGTTCGCCGCGCTGCTTCGGCCCTTCGGCGTGCGGCTCATGCTGAGCATTGATTTTTCGCAGCCAATGCAGAACGGCCTTCCCACCGCCGACCCGCTGGATGAAAACGTCCAGGCCTGGTGGGCGAAAACCGCGAAGCGCGTCTGGACGGCGATTCCCGACCTGGCGGGTTTCCTGGTCAAGGCCGACAGCGAACAGCGCCCCGGCCCCAACACCTACGGCCGCAGCCACGCAGAGGGAGCGAATATGCTGGCCCGCGCCATCGCGCCTTACGGCGGCAGGCTGGTGTGGCGCGCGTTCGTGTATAACTGTATGCAGGATTGGCGGGACACAGCTACCGACCGGCCCCGCGCGGCGTTTGACCTGTACAAGCCCCTCGACGGCGCGTTCGATGAAAACGTGATTTTGCAAGTCAAGTACGGCCCCTATGATTTCCAGGTGCGGGAGCCCGTGTCACCGCTGCTGCTCGGCATGGGAAAAACGCCGATGGTAGTTGAATTCCAACTCGCACAGGAGTACACCGGCCACCAGATCGACCTGTTTTACATGGGCCCGATGTGGCGCGAAATCTTTGACCAGATGGGAAAGGAACGGGTAAGCTCCGTTGCTGCGGTGAGCAACCTGGGCCGGGACGACTGCTGGACGGGCCATCCCTTCGCGATGGCAAACCTGTTCGCCTACGGCCTCTTTTCCTGGAACCCGGACAGCAATCCGGAAAAGGTTTTGCGCCAATGGGCGAAGCTGACTTATGCCTTGCCCGCCGTTCAGGAAGAAAAGCTGTGCGGCATCCTGCTGCAAAGCCGCTCCGTATACGAAAACTATACCGCGCCGCTGGGCCTGTGCTGGATGGTGCAGCCCAGCCTGCATTACGGCCCAAGCCCATACGGATACGAATTTCAGGCCTGGGGAACCTATAACCGGGCGGACAGGAACGCCGTGGGCATTGACCGCACGGCGAACGGCACCGGCTATGCGGAGCAGTACCCGGAACCCTTGCGCTCCCTGTACGCCAACCCGCAAACCTGCCCGGACAATCTGCTCCTGTTCTTCCACCGCCTGCCCTATGATTTCGTCATGAAGGACGGCCGCACGCTGATCCAGCGCATTTACGACGATCATTTCCTTGGCTGTGCGCAGGCGGAAGCCATGGCGGAGGCGTTGGCCGCGCTGTCCCTGCCCTCCCCCGACCAAGAGGAAGCCGCCGAGCGCATGAAGATGCAGATTCAGAACGCGCGCGAATGGCGCGACGTGACCAACACCTTCTTCCACCGCCTCAGCGGCGCGGAGGACAAGCAGGGACGAACCATTTATGATTGATGTAGTGACAATGTATTGACAAATTGGCCGCCTGAGTGTATCATGATCTTGAGGTGAGAAGAATGCAGCCATTAAACGTGATCCATGCGCCTAAGACAGCCACTTTTCAAATGCGGATCAATCCTGAAATCAAGGATGAAGCGGAGCGGCTTTTTTCCCAGTGCGGAATGACGCTGACAGATGCCGTAAACGTATTTATTCAGCAAACGCTGAACGTGGGCGGTATGCCGTTTCTCGTCACGAGCGACAGCCGGGAAGCGCTGAGAAGCCAGGCAATTGCCGTTCTGATGGCGGAAATCAAAAAAGGCCGGGATTCCGTAAAGGACGAAACCGACTGGGTGTCCGAAGAAGAAATGATGGCCCATTTCGGGGTGAATGAATAAAGCTTGTTTATACCCCGCAGGCCATGCTTGACCTGGAAGAGATAAAAGACTATATCAGCCTTGAATTGATGAATCCTCAAGCTGCAAAGAGAATCATCGCCGGCATCGCCAAAGACGCCGCCCGCTTGAAAAATCAGCCCTATCTGGGTGTTGAACTCAGGAAAAAGACGGGCCGGGATATAGAGGGACGCGCGTTGATTTCAGGAAACTACATGCTGATTTACGATGTTGACGGCAAGATTGCCATTCTTCGCGTGATTGACACGCGAGTGGATTATCTGCGAATCATCGGGAATTGGTGAAAACATTACAGCGGGCCGAAGCGCGTTTATTTGGCCTGCTGTGTTTCTGTCTGGAGGTATTGGATGCACCAGCGTTTATTCGGCGTGATTTCCGTTTACGGGCTGCTGATCGCGTGCGCCATGGCGGTGAGCGTGTTTCTGTGCGCGAAGCGGGAAAAGGAATTGGCGCTTCCCAAAGACACGGCATACGACCTGGCGCTGTGGGTGATTCCCGCCGGTGTGGTCGGCGCGCGGTTGTACTACGTTGCCTTTCAGTGGAACATGTACCGGCAGAATCCGCTGTCTATTCTCTATGTCTGGGAAGGCGGCCTGGCGATTTACGGCGGCGTGATCGGCGGGGCGCTGGCAGTGCTCACGTATTCCCGCATCAGGAAAGTGTCGTTCGGCAAGCTGGCGGACATGATCGCGCCGGGGCTGATCCTCAGCCAGGCCATCGGGCGCTGGGGCAATTACTTCAACGGTGAAGCATACGGGCGGCTGATCGGGAACCCGGCGCTGCAATGGTTCCCGCTGGCAGTGAATATCGAGGGCGCATGGCACATGGCCACTTTCTTCTATGAATCGGTGTGGGACTTTGCCGGCTTCTGGCTTTTGTGGCTGAACCGAAAGAAAACCACTGTCCCGGGCAGTCTTTTCCTGCTTTTTCTGGTCTGGTACGGGCTGGGCCGGGCGGTGATCGAGGGCCTGCGCACGGACAGCCTTATGCTCGGTCCCGTGCGGGTCAGCCAGGCGCTGTCCGTCCTGCTGTGCCTGACAGCCGCCGCGCTGCTTCTGTACAGACGGCAAAAGAAGAAAACAGTATAAGAACCGCATAGCAAGCACTGAGCGAGAAACCGTTCAGCGCCTGTTGCTGTCTGGAACGTATCGCACACAGAAGAGAAACTCGAGTAAAAATCGTTACCATTCATCAATCTGGGGGAAACCATTCCAAGAAAGCCATAAAGGAAAACAAACACAGTAGGTTGGGTCTTACAGTAAAACTCCTTCCCTTTTACAGCCTTTCTCGGAAGGGGACGAACCGTCGATGACCGCCTGAGGCGGGAATCTTATCGACGGTGAGATCAGCCGAAACGAGCAATCTCCGCATGAAGCGGAGTTGCGCCGATTGAGGCTGCGGAACTGGAGGAACCGCTCTTTGGGCACCAAAGAGCGGTTCCCCCAGGAATACCTGAATCGTAACAAAAAATCCAAAAAAATGCAGCCTGAGCGGTCTGTTTCCCTTGTGTCCCGCCGGCTTGTGTGATACACTATCATTCAGCGTCGGCAGGTCTTTGCCGCGCAGGAAGGAATTGTTTGGATGATTGAGAAGTGGGGCATCCCCGTCACGCCCATTTCCGGGAAGAACAAGCCCCGGACGGTATACGTTTATCTGCCCAAAGCGGCGGCGAAGGATCCGGAAGCCCGGTTCCCGGTGCTGTACATGTTCGACGGCCATAACGTGTTTTATGACAGGGACGCCACGTATGGGAAGAGCTGGGGCATGGGAAAATATCTGGACAGGACCCGCGCGCGGCTGATCGTGGTCGCTGTGGAGTGCGACCACCGGCCCCCGAACGCAAGGCTCTCCGAGTATTCACCTTTCACCTTCCGGGACGAGGAGTTCGGCCATGTGACGGGCCGTGGCAAGCTGTTCATGGACTGGCTGACGGAGACCCTGAAACCCATCATTGACGAGCGCTATCCCACCCTGCCCGAATGGGAGCACACATGGATCTGCGGCAGCTCCATGGGCGGGCTGATGAGCCTGTACGCCGTGACAAAGTACAACCACGTGTTCAGCCGCTGCGCGGCGCTGTCGCCGTCGGTGGATCTGGTGAAGGGCAAAATGGTGCCGCTCATCAAGGAAACGGACTTTGCCCCCGGCACGGTGGTCTATATGGATTACGGCTCCCGGGAGATGCAGGATCAAAGCGGTGTGCTGCGCAATTTCATGCGCACCGCCGACGCGCTGATGGAGCAGGGCGTGTTCGTGACCAGCCGCATCGTGCCCAACGGCGACCACTGCGAGGAATGCTGGGAAGAGCAGATTCCCCTTTTCATGCGGGTATTGTTTTATGACAGGGAGTGAGGAAACCGATGGAGATTCAGTATTTCAAGGAATACAGCCCTGCCCTGGACCGGGATATGGAAATGAAGGTATGGGGCCACGCGGGGCGGCCCGTACTGTTTATCCCCTGCCAGAACGGAAAGTTTTACGACTTTGAAAACTTCCACATGCTGGAGGTGTGGCAGCCCTGGATCGACGCGGGCCAGGTGATGGTGTTCGCCATCGACACCATCGACCAGGAAACCTGGAGCGACACTTGGGGCGACGCCGGGCACCGCTCCTGGATGCACGAGCGCTGGATGAGCTTCATCTTTGACGAGATCGCGCCGTTTATCCAGGACATGGCAAGGAAGAAAAACGGCTGGAGCGGTAACCCCGGCATCATCGCCTTCGGCTGTTCCCTGGGCGCGACCCACGCGGCCAACCTGTTCTTCCGCAGGCCTGACCTGTTCGACGGCCTGCTTGCCCTGAGCGGCATTTATACCGCCTCCTACGGCTGGGGCACCTACATGGACGAGCGGGTGTACCTGAACAGCCCGGTGGATTACCTGGGTGGCATGCCGAGCGACCATCCCTTCATCCAGCGCTATAACAGCAACCGCGGCATCATCGTGGTGGGCCAGGGCCCCTGGGAAATCCCCGACACCACTTTCCAGCTCAAAGGCATCTGCGAATCCAAGGGCATTGAGCTTTGGTTTGACATTTGGGGCTACGACGTCCGGCATGACTGGGACTGGTGGTATGAGCAGGTGAAGTACCATGTTCCCCACCTGCTGGAATGATGAAGAAACAGATTGCATGATTGGAAAACGCGAAAAAATACCAGAATACACATAAGAATTTATTTGGTTTGGTAAAAATTTCTTGGGGAATGTTTGAATGATATGAGTGATGCTAAGAAAAAAAGTATGATTATGCCTTTGCAGGCAATTCGTGCAATCGCATGTTTAGCGGTATTTTTGTATCATGGAATAGGCCCAACAATGAAATTTTTGGGGGTTTGGGGCGTATCAATCTTTTTTGTTCTGTCCGGTTTTGTATTGGTTTATTCGTATTGGGAAAGACCTGTTGAACCGACAATAAAAGCCGCGGCTGAATTTTCAAAGAACAAAATATTAAAACTGTTTCCTGTGCACGTTATCATGCTGATTCTCGGCTTGATCCGTGAATTTCTGATTCTGAAAAGTTATTCGATAAAAAGGGCAATATTTAAGCTGGCGCTGACAGTTCCGTTGCTGGAAACCTGGCACCCAACAGAATTCCAAGCGCTGAACAGTGTCGATTGGTATCTGTCAGTTACGCTGTTTTTATATTTTGTATTTCCCTTTTTGTTACATACGATAAAAAAACTGATGCCGGGCAAAAACAAAGTATTCATAATAGTATCATTCATTTATCTTATTCAAATTCTTATAGGGGCTTTCTTCAATCATTTCCTGCATTATTTCCTGCCGAATGTGAATATCAAATGGATAGTTTATTGTTTGCCGCTGTATCGACTCGGTGATTTTACGATAGGATGCCTGATCGGATATCTTTTTACTACCATGCCTGACAGTATTTCACTATGGAAAAAAAAGAATACATCTCTGGCTGAATGCATCTTTGTGATCTTTACAATACTTTCTTGGGCAATGTATTATTACTCCGATAAGTCAATGGAATGGTTTACTTACGCGTGTCTGTTTTTGCCTTTTTCTGTCAGCTTAATCGCTGTTTTCGCAAAAGGACAAGGCATTGTATCAAGACTTATTACGAACCGAATAACGTTGTTATTTGCCGGTATAAGCTCATACTTTTTCCTGATTCATAGGCAGATTCTGCACTATGTAGGACTTGGAGCAAAAAATCTGTTCCATATAAAATTAGAAACCCCCTTGCTCCTGATTATAGGTTTTGCCCTGACACTGTTTATGATCGCGCTTTATCGGATGCTTGAAAAAAAGCTGCAGAAGAGAAACGCGCTTTAGCCCTATGATGTGCTTTGTAAAGCTGACAGCGGACAAACTATCCCATGAGAGAAAAACAAACAAATGAAAGGAAGGACAATATGCAGAACTTCGTATTCATCTCCCCCAACTTCCCCACCAACTACTGGAAATTCTGCCGCGAGCTGAAAAACAACGGCATTCGCGTGATGGGCATCGGCGACCAGCCCTGGGAAGAAATGACCCAGGAACTGAAAGACAGCCTGAGCGAATACTACAAGGTGAACAGCCTGGAAAACTATGACGAGGTGTACCGCGCGGTGGCGTGGTTCATCCACAAGTTCGGGCGCGTGGACTGGATCGAGAGCAACAACGAATACTGGCTGGAACGGGACGCCATGCTGCGCACGGATTTCAACGTACAGAGCGGCTTCCAGGTCAGCGACCTTGCCCGCATCAAGTACAAGAGCGGCATGAAGGAATACTACCAGGCCGCTGGCATCCGCACGGCGCGGTATCACATTGTTGACAACTTCGACGGGTGCAAGGCGTTCATCAATGAAGTGGGCTATCCCGTGATCGTGAAGCCCGACAACGGCGTGGGCGCGAACGACACCTACAAGCTGGACAATGACAGCGAATTGTGGAGCTTCCTCAACGATAAAAACCCCAGCGTCCGGTATATCATGGAGGAATTCGTCACCGCCGAGGTGAACAGTTACGACGCCATTATCGACAGCAACGGCAATCCGCTCTTTGAAACCGGCAACGTGAGCCCCATCTCGATCATGGATATCGTGAACAACAACGATAATTCCATCTATTACATCGTCAAGAACCTGGCTGAGGACGTGCGCGCGGCGGGCCGGGCAGCGGTGAAGAGCTTCGGGGTGAAGAGCCGCTTCGTGCATTTCGAGTTCTTCCGCCTGACCAAGGACCAGCCCATGGGCAAAAAGGGCGACGTGGTAGCCTTGGAAGTGAACATGCGCCCCTGCGGCGGGTTCTCCCCGGATATGATGAACTATGCCAACAGCACCGACGTGTACAAGATCTGGGCGGACATGATCGCCTTCAACTGCTCCACCAAGCCCCAGGGCGAGCACTTCTTCTGCGCCTTCGCTGGCCGCAGAGACGGCAAGCCCTTCCAGATGAGCCACGAGGAGCTGGCCGCCAAGTACGCCAAGCAGATCCGCATGATGGAGCGCATGCCCGACGCCCTCTCCGGAGCCATGGGCAACCAGATGTACATCGCCGTCTTCCCAACGGAAGAGGAAATGAACCAGTTCTACGCCGACGCCGTCAGGTGCTGGTAAGTGAAGGAATCGGTGCCCCGGATTACGATGGTGAAGACTGGGATGAATGATTTGAAACGCTCCTTTACAGGGGCGTTTTTTATCGGAATCTGATGTAAATTTACTGAAACCGCTTGCGGAAAACAGGAAAAACATTGTATACTGGTAACGTACAGAGGGGATATTTTCTTCGGAGGAAAACACAGATGAAGCGATTATTGTCCTGGCTGCTGGCGGCAATGTTATTATGCATGCTGCTGCCTGTTATCGGCCAGGCGGAAGAAATCACCTATACAGGCGTCGTCAATACCAAAAGCCTGCACCTGCGCAAGGAGCCCAGCGCTTCAGCCAAGGTAATCGACACCTACAGCAGGGGCAAGGAAGTCACGGTCCTGGAAAACGACGGCACCTGGTGCAAGGTGCAGGTCGGCAAAAAGACCGTCGGCTATATGATGACCCAGTACCTGGACATCAAGCCCAGCTACAGCCACATCGGCTGGGGCAAAACGCAGGACGACGGCACGGTGCTGAATCTGCGCTCCGGGGCCGGGCCGGGCGCGTCAGTGGTGTATAAAACCATGAGCGGCGCAGCGGTGGAGATCGTGGAGGAGCAGGACGCATGGTACCGCGTGCGGCTGGAGAACAAGTTCGGCTGGGTGGAAAAGCGTCAGGTAACGCTGATCACCGGTGATTATTCGCCGGGCTATACCACAGAAGATCATTCCGAAGAATATACCGCCGCCCGGATGGCTTCCGCAATTCGGGATTTCGGCAGCGCTACCACCGTATCGCGCCTCGAGGGCGACTTTACCTATTCCATTTCTTACCCCGTTACTGGCATTGCCACGGCGGACGAGCGCATCAGGACCTGGACGCAGGAAACCCTGAAAACCTTTGAAGCGGACTACAACAAGTTCCACCAGGGCACAGCGGGAGCCAGCTACACCGTGGAATACCAGGCGATCAGTCTCGACAGCCGCTACAAGAGCGTGCTGCTGTTCGGGGAGTACCGCGTGAAGGAATGGACGTGCGAAACGCTGCTCGCCCTGAACCTGGACACTTCCTCCGAACAGATTCTGAACAACCAAGATATCTTTTCAGCCGACCCCATGCGCGCGCAGTTCTGCCTGGACGGCCTGGCGGAGAAGCTGATGAGTCAGCCCACGGACGGGTACGTTCTGAACCCGGACGCCTCCTGGCTGAAATACGCCGTGCTGGGCCGCGACGGGGTGCAGCTGTTCCTGCCCAAGGGGCTGTACACGCCGCTCGGCATGGGCACACGGTTTATCCTGATGCGCTATAATCTCATTGGCGAGTGTATGGGCTTTGACTCCGAGACTATCCGCAGCAACATCCGCAAAATCGACCCCAGCAAGCCCATGATCGCCCTCACCTTCGACGACGGGCCTTCCGATGAAACCGACCGCATCCTGAAAGTGCTGGCTGATTACGATCAGCGCGCCACCTTCTGCGTGATCGGAAACAAGGTGGAAAGCTACGCCGGCGTGCTCAAGCGCACCATCGCCGGAGGCAATGAAATCGCCAGCCACACCTGGAGCCACCGGCGGCTGACCGAACTGTCCGCCGCGGGCATCCGCAGCCAATTGGAGAAAACCAACGAGATCGTGGCCCAAGTGACGGGCGGATATCAGATCAAGGTGCTGCGCCCGCCTTATGGGAAGTTCAACAAGACCCTGCGCTCCGTCTGCGCGGAGATGGGCCTGGTGATCGCGGAGTGGGAAATCGACACCCTCGACTGGAACAACCGAAACGTCAACAAGACCTACAACAACATCATGAAAGGGGCCAGGGACGGGGTCATCATCCTGTGCCATGACCTGTACGAAACCACCGCCACCGCCGTGGAACGCGCCATTCCCGACCTGGTGGACAAGGGCTTCCAGCTTGTCACCGTGTCCGAACTGCTCTCCTTCCACAAGGACGGCGCTCAGCCCGGCGTCGTGTACGCCAGGGTTGATCCGGAAAATAAGATTACAGGGGAAGGGAATGAGTGAGGAGTTTTATATAGGCGAAGAAATGAACGCACGCCGCTCTTGCGATCATGGAAAATCATTATGTAACTCCTCCCTCCTAACTCCTCACTCCTAACTCACACCAGCTTTCCCGCCATCAAGCTCCCCGCCAGCCATGCCGCCAAGGCGCAGGGAATGATGTGGCGGGATTTTTTTACGCCTGCGGCGGAGAGATATACCCCGCAGGTGTAGAACACTGTTTCGCTGCTGCCCATCATCACGCTGGCCACCAGCCCGGCGCGGCTGTCGGGACCGTATTCGCTGAATATCTCCCGCAGCATCGCCAGCGACGCCGACCCGCTCAGGGGCTTGAACAGCATCAGCGGCAGCGTTTCCCGGGGGATGCCCGCCCACGCCGTCGCGGGCTCCAGCCAGGCGCAAAGATGCTCCATGAGACCGCAGGTGGAGAACGCCCGGATGGCGCAAATCATGGCGACCAGCGCGGGCAGGACGCGTCGCGCGGTCTCGATCCCCTCTTTCGCCCCCTCCAGAAAGGCGTCGTATACCGGCACCCGCCGGACCAGCCCGCAGCCCAGGCAGAGCAGCAAGAATACAGAAAGCGTCCGGTTCATGATATTCTCTCCGCGCACTTGCAGCATACGATCCCTACGGCGGTAGACACTGCCGTGGCCGCCAGCGTAGGCAGCGTCACGCATCCCGGATTCGCCGATCCCGCCGCCGCCCGCAGCGCGATCACCGTGGTGGGAAGCAGCTGCACCGAGGAAGCGTTGATTACCAGGAACAGGCACAGCGCATTGCTGGCCGCCGCTGTCCCTTCTCCCATCCGCTGTGCCGCCTCAATGCCCATCGGCGTCGCCGCGTTCCCAGGCCAAACAGGTTGGCGGTCAGGTTCATGGTCACAGGTTCCAGCGCTTCCTCGGACAGTCCGCTGCCGAACAGCAGCTTCAGCAGCGGCGACAGCGCGGCACCCAGCCGTTCCGGCGCTCCGGTCCTGCGCGCGATATTCAGCATTCCGCAGAAAAAAGCGTATGCGCCGCACAGCGCTATCGCCGTTTGCACTGCCTCCTCCGCCGCTTTCAGTATCGCCGAGGCCGCCTCTCCCCCACCGCCGTTCACCATGCTCCATATCAATGAAAGCCCAATCATCCCGCCGAAAATCCATTGCAGCATCTTTCCCGCCTCCTGGCCGCAGGCCATTCATTTCTTATCTCTCGGATCATGAAAGAATCACCGCGGCTGATCTGTTATGATTGTTTCCATTTTAATGATCGAATCGACATAAAATGTCGTTTTATTCCAAAACATACAAATATATGCGTTTTTTTGCTTGACAACTTTACCAACTGATAGTAAAATTCAGTTTGTCATGATAAGAAACTGTCTTTAGGAGGGGAAAAAAATGAAGTCTACAGGCGTTGTTCGTAAGTTGGATGATTTGGGAAGAATCGTGATTCCCATTGAGCTTCGGCGCACAATGGACATCGGTCTGCGGGATACGCTGGAAATCTTTGTGGAGGATGATAAAATCATTCTGAAAAAGTATCACCCCGCTTGCATTTTCTGCAACGACGCCCGGGACGTGATCCGCTATAAAGACAAGCTGATCTGCAAAAACTGCCTGGAGCAGCTGAAAAAAGAAGCGTGACCACCGCTTCCTTCGTTCAAAACGCCGCGTGGAGACACGCGGTTTTTCACGCCCGGAAGCAGTCTATGCGACGGCGGACGGAAGCAGAACCGTAAATCTCCGAATACAGAAAGCGCTGCCCCGGCGATGGGACAGCGCTTTGCCGTATTGATTTGTTCTATAAAAAACACAGTATAACTCATGCATTTGCCTTGGCAACTTACGCGCTTGCTCCTGACGGCGTCTGATAGGGATGCAGTTCCCGGGCAGAAACCGCCGCGGCGGGCGGAATTTGCCCCGATGAAACACTGGACAAACAGCCATGAATTGGTTATAATATAAGAAGGTGTGGCTTAACACCCGCCATTTGAATTTTAAGGAGGAGTTCCCCATGGTGAAAGTTGCTATCAACGGTTTTGGTCGTATTGGTCGTCTTGCTTTCCGTCAGATGTTCGGTGCCGAGGGCTATGATGTGGTCGCCATCAACGACCTGACCAGCCCCGCGATGCTGGCTCATCTGCTCAAGTACGACACCGCTCAGAAGGGTTACTGCGGCGTGATCGGTGAAAACAAGCACACCGTATCCTCCAAGGAACCCGTCTTTGAAGAAGACGGCAAGACCGTTAAGGTGCCCGGCTCCATCACGGTGGACGGCAAGGAAATCACCATCTACGCCGAGCCCAAGGCTGCCAACCTGCCCTGGAAGGCCCTGGACGTGGACGTGGTGCTCGAATGCACCGGCTTCTACACCAGCAAGGCCAAGGCCCAGGCGCATATCGACGCCGGCGCCAAGAAGGTCGTCATCTCCGCTCCCGCCGGCAACGACCTGCCCACCATCGTGTACAACGTGAACCATGACACCCTGAAGCCCGAAGATACCATCATCTCCGCCGCTTCCTGCACCACCAACTGCCTGGCCCCCATGACCAAGGCCCTGAACGACACCTTCCCCATCGTGAGCGGCATCATGACCACTGTGCACGCCTACACCGGCGACCAGATGATCCTGGACGGCCCCCATCGGAAGGGCGACCTGCAGCGTGCCCGTGCCGGCGCGGCCAACATCGTGCCCAACAGCACCGGCGCCGCCAAGGCCATCGGCCTGG
>JAFWQM010000186.1 GCA_017509065.1 Clostridia bacterium | reverse complement strand
GTGCCTTCTGTACATGGTTCGGGCCTCCTGTAAGTGCAAGCTTTTTGCTGGAATTCCTTGATTCCTCTTGCACCTATTATACCATATATAGCCCTTAACACGTTGTTTTTCCTATGTTTTTGGTCCGCTCAGGAGACACTAATTAGCTTAAAAGATTATGCCGCGAGGCTCAGCCGTCAAAATGATCTTTCCGTGCTTTCCTATGTCTGTAACCGCGTAAATGAAAAAACGAATGGAAATCTGACTCTGTTTGAACTGCGGGAGTTATTGTCCGGTTATTCCTGGATATTCTTCTTCGACGGGCTGGATGAAGTTCCCGCATCTTCCAATCGCGGCGAAGTGCTTTCCCGCATTCAAAGCTTTTTGAGCCAGGATCTGTCAGACGCCCAATGCGACAATGTGGTAGTCTGCACTTCCCGGCCCCAGGGGTATAACGGCGCTTTTTCCGCGAATGATTACCGCCATTATCAGTTGGAGGATTTATCGCCGGAACGCTGCAAGGAGTACATGGAAAAGCTGCTGACGCATATCGAAAAAAACGGCGACATGCAGGAGCAGTATCGCGGCGTCCTGTATCACGCCCTGGAAACGCCGCTGACCGCCAAGCTCATGACCACCCCTTTATACACCTCCATCATCGTGGTGATGGTAAAGTTAGGCGGAACACCCCCCACAAAGCGGTATGACCTATTTCACGACTATTGCGAAATCATCTCCAAGCGGGAATTGGAAAAACGCACGCTGCCGCAGGTCGGGGACGCTTACGATTGGATCATCCCGCTTCACGCCCGAATCGGCTTTTTGCTCCAGGCGGAATCTGAAACAAAAGAAAATGCCGCCGCTGAACTGATAGTAATCCGCTGCAAGGAAATCATTCTGAAATACCTTGTAAGCGAAGAATACAATCAGAAAGATGCGCTTCCGCTTTCGGAAAAACTATACAGCGCCATGATAACACGGCTACCATTCCTTGAAGAAATATCTAAAGAGCAGGAAGACATCGTTCATTTCCCGCTTCGCTCCATTCAGGAATACTTTGCGGCGGAATGGATCATCAGCTCCCATGACGATAAAACGGAAGAACTGCGGGAAACGCTGGAAAGGATTTCTGTCAGCGCTTATTGGCGGAACGTCTATTTGTTTGTGGCGGGTTTTTTTGCTCAAAATCCAAGCCGGGCAACAGTCAATCATGAGCTTTACCGTATATGTCTCTGCGGTAACGTTGTGGAAGATTTTGAGTATGAGTGCGCTTCGCAGGAGGTTTATCAAGCGGCGCTGTCTGGCTCTTATTTGGCCTTGGACATGCTAAACGATAACCTGTTCCGGAAGCAGAAGGAACAGGAAAAATATTTGACCGAAACGGTAAAACCTTTCTCTGAATTGATCACGGACGCCGATTTATATACTCAGATACCAGAAAAATGTAAACAGTCTTTTCTGAAAAGTCAAGTGATTCCTGCTGTTCAGGCAGATTTGAATGCCGATTCTGCTGCTTTTCACTGCTTATGGTGCTTAGCCGCCTCTGGAAATACATACGCAAAAGAGCAATTAGAAGAAAGAATCGATCAGATATCACCGCCTGAAAACCCGTACTTTTTCGCGCATTCATGGGATTATAATAACTTGGGGGATCAAACGATACGCGCCTTATTCCGATGGTGGAAACCCCTATGTTATGGTAGAGAAACAAATGACGAATATTTCGAGTTTTTTTCTCATTATCTGGAACGTTTTCCTGAAGCCCAAAATGGTCCTGCTTACCCTGGCGTTACGCGTGGTATACTGTATCGCTTATTGTTGAATGGAGATTCATTATCGGCAAAATTAGCTCCGATTTTTGATTATTTCAGCGACCTTTCTGCCTTGTCAAAAGCAAGCAAAAATTTATCCTTCTCTTACCAATCCAACGCAATATATGATAATAAATCGATGGGTTTTCACCCCGTCTTTGCTCCTATTTCGGAGATTAAGGAAAGGGAAGAGCTAGCAAAGGTCTTTGCTTCCAGCGGACTGCCGGAATTAGCAGCGCTTACGAATTTTCTCATTGCTCCTTCTCAGCAAACGCTTGCGCAATTGTTGTTTGCGTATCAGGATTTACCAATAGAAGATCAATCTCTTTTCCGGAATCTGATAAGAAATAATAATTGGCTACTTTCAGAAATCAGCCACCGGTTGGAAGCTGAACGAGTGGAAGACGTTAAAGCATATTATGATGATTCTCATTTTGTATTTTAGCAGAAGAAAGAGGAGCAGATTAAAAAAATCATTGATACAAAAGATTATACTGGAATAGCCAGGGAAAAGCTTTGGGAAATCATTCATATATATTTTGAAAGCAGAGACACGTTGCATGCGCTGCTGCTATTGGGGGAAGACGCGTTAAACGACACTACATTGATTTATCTTAACATTTTATTATTTAATGACACTAGCGAAATCAAAATATGCGACATTAATTCCTTTTGTCTGCGTTTTTTCTCGGCCTTATTTCAAAACAAGTTCGGTCGGCAGATAGCGATTCGTTTTTTTGCCGATGTTCCTTTAGAAGAGTTTTACAAAAGTGACGTTGTGTTTCCATCAACGATAACACACGATATTCACTTAGCCTTTCATTTTAATCGAAACAACATGCAAAATGATTATAAAGAGGCATTTGGTAAACTCAATCATCTGATTAACATGGGCGGAAATCATTTGCAGGCATATTCTCTGCTACCCTTTATGATCGAATCATTTGAGGAAGATAAATTATTCCCCCAACTGCCGGAAGAGCAAGCGAAAACCTGCCTTTCCGATCTTCGTTCTTCTGGAAATCGGCTGGCATTGTTAGGCTGTATCCTGCATATTCTGACCGGACATATTTCGGAAGCATTGAAGGAATACATGTGGGAAGATTTACGCGGACTACTTCAGGAAGAGAATTTGTTAAAATTTTGGTCTCATGTTTCCGATTGCTTTAGCCTTGAGGGATGCATGATCATTTACAAAGCGCTCATTTCACTGTCGGAAGTGCAAAGGGAACCTTTGGAAAAAACCATTTCTTCTTATCGACACAGTATCCGTGAAAAGCTTGAAGCCCTGCCTGTGGACACTCAAAAGTTATTGGAACTGGCGGGAGAAGCGCATCGGAACGACTAATCGCATAAAAGGAAGGGAAAGCTGTAGATGCCCAAAGATATACAATTCCGTCACATACCCTACGGTTCTGGCCGTCCGCAGATTGTGCTGGCGGGGAACGGTTTGGAGAGAAGCAGCGGACAGATCGAGTGGGACAAGCTGCTGGAAAAGCTCGCCGTGCAGGATGACAGCGGGATGACCGAGGAAGAGAAGCAAGCAGTCATGAAGGAAATTGAGGAGATGAAGGACAAAATCCCGTTCCCTCTGCTCTATGAGTTGATTTCCTCCCCGAAGCCAGCCCCGGCCCACTTGGGGCAGTCGGATATAGACGCCCAGGAAAAACGGCTGGCCGAGGGCTTGAAAGAGCTGATCAACGCCAGCAATCCCCTGCTGGACAGGCTGCCGTCCCTGGGGGTGGACCATATTTTCACAACCAATTATTCTTACTGCCTGGAAAAGGCGTTCCTGCCCAGTCAGGATTTCAGCAAAACCAACGTCCGTTCCGCGCGTCGGTTCAATCTGAACCCGGAGCGGAAGGGGAATAATAAGCCGAAAAGGGAAGTACAATACCGTATTCACAGCGGATATCAGGCCCGGAACGCCGATGGAAGCCCCGTGGGGCTCTGGCATATCCACGGGGAAGCCTCCGTGTCCCGAGGGGTGGTCTTAGGCGCGGACAGGTATGGCCGCATGCTGAGTAAAATTGAGCAAGCCTGTGCCGCCCTGTCCTACGACGGCAATGAACCGGTGACTGAACCCCAACCCTTCATCTCCTGGCCGGAACTGTTCCTGTTCGGTGATTTGTACATCATTGGCTTTGGGTTCGAGACCTGCGAAACCGATCTCTGGTGGCTCCTGCGCCGGAAGCAGCGGGAACGGTTCAGCGACAGCCGGGTGTATTTTTACGAAGCACCTGACAAAACCAGCGTAAAGCAAAAGCTTTTGCTGGCTCACGGGGCGTTTATTCCATGCCTTACGAAGGACAAGCCGAAAACCGACGCAGATTATCAGGCATTTTATGAATTGGCCTTTCAGGATATTCAGAAAAGGATAGAGAAAGCAAAGTCCCCTTCATAAATGGCAAAACTTATAGTGGTTCATAAAAAGCAGCGCAAAATGACAGCACTGCTTTTTATCATGATGCTTGTCGTCTGAGCATCGCTTATTTTCCCAGCTTTTTCAGTTCTTCCATCATAGCCCGGCGGTTGCCGTATATCGCCTTCCATTCGTTCACGATCTGCTTTGCCGCTTCTTTGCCGCCGGGGATGATTCGCATATGCCGCAGGGTATTCACCCATTTCTGGTAGGTTTTCCGGTCGGCGGTATGCCGGGCGGCGCTGGTCAGTCTATCGACATACGCATCCAAATACACTTCGGGATAGAGCGGCAGCAATTCCTTTTCATAGCGGAGCAGAATTTCAAAACTGTGCTTTTCCTGAAGATACTGCATTAAGCGGTCATACAGCTTTTCTTCATGGTACAGGGACGGCAGCAGATAGCTTTTTGATTTCAGAGCGGAAAAGACCTTTTCTCGTTCTTCCGGCCATTCTGTTTCCGGGATGATGCCTTTGTATTCCTTGAAAAAATCCCGATCTCCCGGCCTGATTTCTGTCATGAGCCGCCATAGCTGCGCCTTGTATTCCACCGCTTTCCCAGCTTTCCGGTAGGCTTCCTTCAAGCGTAATTCATATTCACCGGCGGCGTATCCTTCCTTATGTCTTTTCTCTATCTCGATGGATTCTTTCAGCACGGCAATCAAATCATCCCACCGATGTTCCTTCTCACATTGCTCCATATATTGCTGCCGGACGCAGGGCAGCGCCCAGTATTTTTGCTGCAAGGCTTGGATTTCTTCCTCCGGGCGGCGTATTTGCCGCATGAGAGAAAAGCAGCGCTGCAAGTATTCCTGCGCCCTGTTGCGAGTATACGTACTGTCGTCCTTGTCCAGCTTATCCAATTTGCCTTGGTACAAGGCCAGCTTCTGTTTCAGGTATTCCGGCGTGACAAAGTATTCCATCAGCACGGTTTCATAAGCGTCCACGATGAGAGAATGAACGCTGTCATTGATGTGTGAAGTGAACCAGGAAAACAGGGCCTTTTCGATTTCCGGGTCTCCGGCGTCCAGCATGGTCCGCCATACGCCCTGGCAGTATTCCGCGATCACATCCAGCCCAAATTCACCGTCGTCCATGTCCACATCGGCCATAGTAAAAAGCGCCAAATTGGACAGTTCAAAGGCCGCGGCGTATTCGTGACGGTCCATCCGCAGGTCGATTTCCTCATCGATCCACTGCTCCACTTCCTTTGTGAATGCCCGCGCCTCCCGGTAATTGATATAACCCGAGCTGCTGGCATATTTCCGTTCGATCTTGGAAAGGCGCTTTTTGGCGTAGTCCAGAGCCTGCTTGGCGAAATCGGGGCTCACCATGGACTGAAACCGCACGCGGTATTTTTCTTCATTCCAAAGCACGTCCGTTAAGAACTGCCGGACGGTCTGAACATCCGTTTTCTCCACCAAAGCGCATAGCTTCTCCCTGGTCAGTTTTTCATTTTTATCTGGCTGAGTTTTTCCTTTTCTGTTTTTCAATGCGTCTTCGTAAGCGTACAAAACGGCGGCCATGTGCTTGCAGCACTCGTGTTCCTCTGCATAGGGACAGGAGCAATCCATTTCGTCGATTTCACCGTCGGATAATGAAATGGTTACCTGGTATTCGTCCGTTCCCTCCACCACGGCGGAGATTTCTTCCTCGTCAATCTCTAATTCCTGCACCGCGCCGCCCCGAAAATAATCCTTCCCTCTTTCCAGGATTTTGGAATCAAACCACGCTTTCCAATTCAGCATAATACCCTCCGCTTTGTATAGTATCACAGAACCTCGAATCACCGTATTTCGCCAGCCCATATGGCCTTATCATACCAGAGGGCACGGGAAAACACAATGTAAAAATTAGAATCCGTATCAGGAAGAATCAGGGTTGAAATAGAAATTTCATACAAGTATACTTGTACGAAAACATGGGATTTCATATAAGTATACTTATACGAAATATGGACTTTTCGTTCGGTTTTGGGTGAAATAACAGCGGGCGGCGATGATGATGGCTATTATCACGCCAGAGCAGATATAAAAAGTGGTGCGGACACGGGACTTGCTATGCGTGATGAAAAGCGGTATAATACAAATAACCGAATGGAAGGAGGCATGGCCGTATGTGTAATCAGTCAGAAGCCCTGGCAATATTGGAAAAAGTGGTGAAGGGCTGTTCTGAAATCATCCCTGTTTCCGATGCCTACTTATACGGTTCCTATGCCCGCGGGGATCATGACGAAGAATCGGATGTGGATATTTTTCTGACCACGCCGCTGACTATGCCGGAAATTGAAAAGAAGCGGTGGGATATTTCCGGCGTCGCCAGCGATTTATCCTTGGAGCACGACGTGGTGGTGTCTGTGTGCGTTCGTCCGCAGGCCGCGTTTCAGCCGGAACACCATCCGTATTATGAAAACATTGTCCGGGACGGGATCAAATACAGGAGGCCAGCCGTATGACGCAGGAAGACAGGCTGAATTATTCCGCTGTTCTTTTGGAAAACGCGCACAGGTGCCTGAAAACCGCGAACAGCAACGTAGAAATCGGCGATTATAAAGCCGCCGCCAATCGTTCGTATTATGCGATCTTTCATTCCATGCGGGCAGTGTTGATCCTGGAAGATGTTCCGGAGCGCTCCAAACATTCCGGCGTGATCGCGTTATTTCAGCAGCGATACCTGAAAACCGGTATCCTTGATAAAAGCCTTTCACGAATCATTACAGACGCCTTTGAAGTGCGCAATGAAGCGGATTACGACGTTTCTTACATCATCTCAAAGGATGAAGTGCTGGAACAAATCCGCCGCGCCGGAATATTTATGGAGGCATTGGAAACGTATTTGAAAGAACAAAGTGTCGTAATACCTGAATAAAATATGGTTGGAAAAACAGACGGAGGCTTGAATTAACCTCCGCCTTTTCTTCGTATATATAACACAATAATGGAGCGAACGTATTAACCTGTTGAGTTTTCCATAAAGCGCTTGAAATGCTTTTCCCACATTTCTCTGCTGATTTTCCTTTTCTCCGTTTCCCAAACGGTGATGTTATCGACGTCCGTATGAAGATATTGGGCAAATTGGGAGCGGGTCATATTCAAAGATTGACGCAGGTTCAAGATTGTCTGTCCCTGTCCGGCTTGCAAGAAGCGGGTGTAATCGTTCAATAGGTCGTTTATGGGGATATGATACAGCGCGGCCAGCTTGTCCATCACAACAGGATCATAATAGTCTATTTCATCGGCTTCCAGGCTGGTATAAGCGGCACGGGTGACGCCAATTTTAGCGGCAACTTCTTTTTGCAGCAATCCCAGTTCATGCCTGCGCCAGCGGAGGCGGTCAGGCACGCTGTCAATCTCTTCGTACCGCCGATAGTGCCGGTTCAGGGAAAACGCCTCGGAAATCTTCTTCGCTGCGGTCACCCGGAAGGAGAGGTTATAAAGGGGCTTAAACCTCACGCAGGTTCCCTCTGAGCGGCACATGATATACATTTTTTCCGAAATTTGGGCGCAAACGTGCCAGATACTGGAAGAAAAGCAGCTTTGATCCGCATATGACGCGCTGGCGATGGCATAGCATTTTCTATGCACCGCGCAGCATAGGAAGAAAGCTGGGTCCCGGAATCAGGCTTGTAGGTATCCACGGCTTTTACCAGGCCCAGCGCGCCGACGGACACCAAGTCTTCCGAAGTAAAGCCGGGAACAGTGTATTTACGGACGATATGAGAAACCAGACGCAGGTTGTGTTCGATCAGCTTTTGCCGGGCGATGGCATCGCCTTCCCGCATCGCCGCGATGGCTCTCTGTTCTTCTTCCCGAGATAGCGGGCGGGGAAAACTGCTTTTCCCGGCGACGACGCCGAAGAAGAAGAGCGCGTCTTTCAGAAGCCAAAATAAAAAAGAAAGCATATCTTACTCACCTCCGTGAATAAGATATGACATAAAAAACGAAATATATGACGCGGAGAAGAAGCATGTCGGGAAAAGCGAACCGTCGTTTTATCTTTTTGAATCCGCGAAAGCATAAGCTTCGCGAATCCAGGAAAGCAGCTCGGCGTCCAGTTCCTTCATTTTGCTGATGATGATATGCGTCGTCCACCTGGCAGGATAAGGTTCCGTCTGCACAGCAACGCGCTCCGAATCCAGCGGCGTGGGCAGGCCCAGCGTGATTGTCAGATACCCTTCCGGCAGTTCTGCTTTGCGCTTCACGCGGGCAAAGGAAACGCAGGTAAACACATGGCGGTTCGTAAAGGTGATCTGTGTTTTCTGCACGCGCCTGTTCACGAGGGGGAAGGCATTGTACAGCCAAGTTTCAAAAGCAAGGTAGAGGGGAAGCGCGCTTTGATGTCCGTCGAAAAAACGCAGGATATCCGGATCAACCTCTGTCATTTGATCCTCCTGCCTCAATCACCACATGAATCGTGTCCCCGTCGCGTTTCCAAGCTGCTTTCGGATGGCTTTCAGTACGCCGATGATGTAGCATACCGTCCCGTCCGGGCTTTTGATTCCCATGTTGACAATGCTCCCGTCATACGGAATGCCGTCAAATTCCGCGTGAACCTTCACCCTGCCCTTACCGAACTCCTGCCGGATATCCCAGGGGAACGCCACGTAAGCGCCGCCATTGTCCGGCAGTTCGTGAAGCACGGCGTCATACTCGTATTTCATCGCGGCTCCTTTTCCATGGGCCAGTCCATCTGCCTGCTTGTATGGCTGGCACGCTTGTCAGTTACTATTTCCCGGATTTTGTTTTTTCTGCTTTTCCAGGTACAAGTTTCAAAGAAGCGGTAATACCCTCGGCGGTTATACAGGCCGGTCGGCATATCCGTCTGGTAAAGATATTCCAGCTCCTTTACCGAATTTGTCAGTTCGTGGCGGAGAAACCAGTTCACCAGCACCGCGCTGATGCTGACCAGCCACGATTTGATGTGAAGCTGGCCCAGTTCCTTCAGTTCGGGATCAACGATAAAGTAACCCAGGAAATACTGGAGATGGTGAACGGGGAAAATGTAGTAGGGCTTATCGTTGTTTATCGTTACCGACGGGAGGAGCTGACCCTTCGGCAGCTTTTGCCTTGTGATGGGCTGCCCGTTGAAATAACCGCACACGACGTCGAACGATTCATCCTTCAGATAATCCCGGTTCTGGATCAGCTTCTTCTGATCCCAACCGTGGATCAGGCACAGCACAGCGTCCTTGAAGCCCGTTTCCCGCACACAGCCCGCTTCGATCTCGTTAAAAAATTTCTTCCATTGTATTATCCGTCGCGCCGCCGAGAATCAGGTTGGTATTGGAGAGAGCCAGGCTTTCCAGATTGGTCACCGTTCAGATATACTTTTCCCTGATCCTGCCTTTCCTGTATACGTTGGGCAATTCACAGCCGCAGGACTGACGGAGGCAAAGCGTGCCGGGAACGGTAGTGACCAGCTTCGCGTTCTCTCCGCGCAGAAGGCATTTCAGTATTTCCATTCCGGTCTGACCGACCTGGAAAAAGGGCTGGGCGGAAGTGGTGATGGTAGGCTCGTTAAACTGTGCGCGCAGGATATCGTCATAGCCCGTTACGATCACATCTTCCGGCACTCGGAATCCCCGCTCCTCCAGCGCCTGGATCACGCCGATTGCGGTATAATCATTCACGCAGACAATGGCGTCCGGCCGTTTTTTTCCATCCTTTGACGCATAGGCAGTCAGAATCTCTTCGATCACTTCTTCGCCGCATTCAGGGCGAAGCGTGCCGTAGAAGATCCTATCGTCGCCGCAGGGCAGTCCGTGCGTGGAGAGCGTATTCTGGAAGATTTCGATGCGCTCCATGCAGAAGGAAAGTTCGCGCGGGCCTGCGACATGAACGAAATCCCGGCATCCGTGCTTATCGATGAGGTGCTCGATCAGCTCGGCGAATGACCGGTCCTGGTCATTTACGATGCTGTAGGTCCCCTCTTTGACCGTGCCAAGCGTGATGACGCGGCACGGCGCGGTTTTTTCAATTGGTCAATGGGCTCAATGAAGGAACCTGTCATGTAAGTATCAAAAGAAATCAGCGCGTCGTATTCCCGCAGGTCGGGCAGCAGATACATCACGAAATCGCCGATGTCGTAATCCTGATACCGGTCATAGGAACGGCTGGTATGATTGTCCGCGAAACTTGTAAAGAACAGCAGCTTCATGTTTTCCCCGTAAGCGGCGCTCAGCAGGCCCTCCACGGTTTCCTTGACCATGTCTTCATACAGCGCTGAAATAAATACGGCAATCTTTTTTTTCGTTCCATACCAAAGGCCTCACTTTAAACCATGTTTAAGCTGACAGGCTGCCATACTGTTTTTGTAAAGAGAATTATACCAGAATAATTCGGATTTGACAATAACCAGTGTGACAATTCTCCGCTCAACTCTTGCGAATTAAAAGACAAACGTGCGTTACCATTCAGGTATCGAAGTCAGTCACAGAAGGTTACGATGGGGCTATTCGCCCCAGTTCCGCAGCCTCAAACCGCGCAACTCGCCTTCATGGTGAGATTGCTTGTTTCGGCTGATCTCACCGCCGATGAGATCAGCCGAAACAAGCAATATCCGAAGGATTTGCGCCGATTGAGGCTGCGGAATTGGGGCCGCGGAGGCCCCAGCGTTCCCTTTTGTTGGATTTTTTATACCTGAATGGTATCAAACGCGCAACCGAGCGCGAAAAATGTTTCTGTTCTACTTCTTCCTTTTTCCTCGTTTTTATGGTATACTAAATAAGCGAGATTGATCTTTCAGCGCCGAGGGAAACGCGCGGAAATAAAGCGCGCGGCGCAAGAAACGAGGGGTTGCGTATGAAGCACGATGATATGTCGCGTCTGCTGGACGCCATCCTGTGTCTGAAAACCAAAGAAGAACTGGAATGCTTTTTTGACGATCTATGCACCATCCAGGAAATCAACGCGATGGTGCAGCGTTTTGATGTGGCGCTTCAGCTGGACAAGGGCCTGACCTATTCGCAGATCGCCGGGGTGACGCACGCCAGCACAGCCACAATCAGCCGTGTCAACAGAAGTCTGGTGTACGGCGCAGAGGGATATAAGCTGGCGATCGAGCGCATGCGCAAAGGAGAAAAAGGGGAAGAATGATGGATTTATCCGCACTCAATCCGATGCAGAAGCAAGCGGCCGAAACGCTGCATGGGCCCGTGCTGATCCTGGCCGGGGCCGGCAGTGGCAAAACCCGGACGCTTACTTACCGTATTGCCAACCTCATCGATCACGGCGTGAAGCCCTGGCACATTCTGGGCCTGACCTTTACCAACAAAGCCGCCCGGGAAATGCGGGAGCGCGTGGAGAGGCTGGTGGGCGAAGAAGCGCAGGATATGTGGCTTGGCACGTTCCACTCCACCTGCGTGCGCATCCTGCGGCGCGATATTGAAAAGCTCGGCTACAAACGCTCTTTCACCATTTACGACGACGACGACCAGCTTCGGGTGATCAAGGATGGCTTAAAAGCCCTGGGCATGGATGAAAGCCGCTCGCAGCCCAAGGAATTGCGGGCGCGGATTTCCAGGGCGAAAAACAGAATGCTCACCCCTGACGAATGGTTTCAGGAATCTTTGAAGGATTATCAAAGCCAGCAGTTCCACGACCTGTTTTCTTACTATGAGGAACGCCTCCGCTCCGCCAATGCTCTCGACTTTGACGACCTGCTGCTTCGCACGCTGCAGCTGTTCGTCGATCATCCGCCGGTATTGGATTATTACCGTCAGCGGTTCCAGTACGTGCTGGTGGACGAATATCAGGACACAAACGCCGCCCAGTACAATTTTGTGCGTCTGCTTACGGAAGAAAGCCGGAACCTGTGTGTGGTGGGGGACGACGACCAGTCGATTTATGGCTGGCGCGGCGCGGACATCCGCAACATCCTGGATTTCGAGCAGGATTATCCCGACACCCAAGTGATCAAGCTGGAACAGAATTACCGTTCCACCGCCAACATCCTGGACGCGGCCAACCAGGTGATTGCCCACAACGTGGGCCGCAAGGAAAAAACGCTCTGGACGGACGCGGACCCGGGGGAAAAGATTCATTTATACAGCGCAGGGGACGAACGGGAGGAAGCCGCCTGGCTGTGCGAAAGGATCAAGCGCCTCCGTCAGGGGCAAATGCCTTACGCGCAAATGGCGGTGCTGTACCGAAACCACAGCCTCAGCCGTGTGATCGAAGAAATGCTCACCCGCGCGGGCATCCCCTATAAGGTGTTCGGCGGCACCCGGTTCTATGACCGCAAGGAAGTGCGCGACGCGCTGGCGTACCTTCGCGTCATCGTGAATCCCGCGGACGATGTGTCACTCGTGCGCATCATCAACACGCCCAAGCGCTCCATCGGCGACGCCACCGTGGCGACGCTGCAGGAATACGCAAAGCGCGAGGAGCTGCCCCTTTATTCCGTGCTTTCCGACCCGCCGGAAACGCTTTCCTCTCGCCCGCGGAAATGCATCGGCGATTTCGCACTGCTGATGATGAAGCTGACAGCACTGAAGGAAACGCTGCCGCTGTCCGAACTGGTGACCACCATGCTGGAGGAAACCGGGCTGAAAGCGCAGTTTGAAACAGACGGCAGCGACGAAGCCCGGACGCGGCTGGAAAACCTGCTGGAATTCGCCGCAGCAGCGAAGGAATTTGAAATGCAGAGCGACGACAAAACGCTCGAAGCGTTTCTGGAAAACGTGTCGCTGGTCACTGATCTCGACGGACAGGAGGACGCGCCGCAGTACGTGACCCTCATGACCCTCCACAGCGCCAAGGGCCTGGAATACGACGCCGTGTTCATGAGCGGCATGGAGGAAGGGATCTTTCCCTCCATGCGCTCCCAGCTGGACGAGGACAAAATGGAGGAGGAGCGCCGCCTCTGCTACGTGGGGATGACGCGGGCGCGGAAGATTCTGTTCCTTTCCTTTTCCCGCAGGCGCACGATCTACAACCAGGTCACCCATAATCCGCCTTCCCCCTTCATCCGGGAGATTCCGGAGCGCCTCATGCTGGACGAATGGGCGAACGCCACCCGGAACAGCGGTTTCGCTCCCGAGCCCTCAAGATCGGCGTCCGTTTCCCAGCGGGACAGGCCTCGGAATTTAAGCTTCGGCACGCCTGGTATGGCCGCCGGTGGACGCACCGCGATGAGCAGCTATACCTTTTCATCCGCCGGGAAGCCCAGCCTGAATATTCCCGGCGTGAAAAAAGGATTCGTGCCTTCACCCGCGCGGGAAAACACGCAAAGCGCGATGAAAAACCTGTTTCATCCAGGCGACCATGTGCTCCATCGGAAGTTCGGTGAAGGCACCGTGCAGGCTGTGCGCGGCTCCGGCGCGGACGCGCGTATCCAGATCGCCTTTACCGCCTACGGCACCAAGGAATTCTCCCTTTCCATCGCTCCGATCGTAAAGATCGACGAATGACACAAACGCCAAAAGCCCTGTGCAAAGGGGCTTTTGGCTCCTTTTTAAACACAGGAGGACATCCCATGCCCAAATCCTTTTCCGATATGCGCTCCTTAGTGGACTACCTGAATAAAACCGCCCATGAATACTATGTGCTGGACAATCCCTCCATATCCGACGCGGAGTGGGACGCGCTGTATAACCAGCTGCTCGCCATGGAAAAAGAAACGGGCACGGTGCTGCCGGATTCACCTACGCATCGTGTTGGCGGCGCGCCGCTTGCCACGTTCACCCAGCACCGCCACATCACCCGCCTGTGGAGCATGAACAAGGCGCAGAGCGAGGAAGAATTGAACGCTTGGTTTGACCGTACGGAAAAGCTCTGGGCGCAGGACGGTTCGCTGCCGCCGCTCAGTTATGGCGTGGAATACAAGTTCGACGGGCTCACCCTGAACCTGACCTATGAAAACGGTATCCTTTCCGAAGCCGCCACGCGAGGCGACGGCGAGGTGGGGGAGGCCATTCTGCCTCAGGCCCGGACGGTGAAAGGCGTTCCGCTTTCGATTCCCTGGAAAGGGACGATGGAGATTCAGGGAGAATGCATCATGCGCCTGAGCGCGCTGGAAGCCTACAACAAAACCGCCGCCGAACCGCTCAAAAACGCCCGGAACGCCGCGGCCGGGGCGCTGCGCAATCTGGACCCCGCCGTGACCGCCAGCCGCAATCTGTCCGCGTTCTTTTATCAGGTGGGCACCATTGAAAACCCGCCCTACGATGATCAGGTCGGGATGATCAAATTCATCAAAGACCAGGGCTTCCCGGTCAGCCCGTACTTTGAAACATCCAACAGCAGGGATGGCGTGATTTCGCTCATCCGCGCCATCGAGGAACAGCGGCCCAGCCTGGATTTCCTGATCGACGGGGCCGTGATCAAGGTGATGGATCAGAAAACGCGGGCCGCTATGGGCTTTACCGACAAATTTCCGCGCTGGGCGGTAGCGTATAAATTTGCCGCGGAGGAAAACACCGCCACCCTGGAAAAAGTCACCTGGGAGCTGGGACGAACCGGCAAGCTGACGCCGCTGGCCCACGTGTCCCCCGTGGACTTTGCCGGGGTCACGGTGAAGAAAGCGACGCTGAACAACGCCAGGGACATCCAGCGCAAGAAGCTGACGCTGGGCTGCACGGTCTGGATCCGCCGCTCCAACGACGTGATTCCGGAGATATTGGGCTGTGTAGAGGACGGCGTCGAAGGAAAGCCTATCCTGACGCCGGAAACCTGCCCTGCCTGTGGCGGGCCGCTCACCTGGCGCGGGGCGCATCTCTACTGCCTGAACCGGGAAACCTGCCGCCCGCAGGCTGTTGCCAGGCTGGCGCACTTCGGCTCCCGCGACGCCATGGACATCACCGGTTTTTCCGAAAAGACAGCCAGGCTGCTGTACGACGCGCTGGGCATTCGGGACGCCGCCGATCTGTATCACCTGACCGTGGATCAATTGCAGGCGCTGGACGGCTTTCAGGATAAGCGGGCCCAGAACCTGATCAATGCCCTGGAGGACAGCAAGCATTGCCCGCTTTCCCGTTTCCTCCTGGCTATCGGTATCCCGAATATCGGCCGCCGCACGGCGCGGGATCTGTCCGCCGCGTTCGGCACGCTGGACGGCGTGCGCCATGCTACGATGGAACAGCTCGTCGCCATGGATGACGTGGGGGAGATCGTGGCCCAGAGCGTAATCGACTTTTTCTCCTTCCCGGAGAATAACCGCATGGTCGATCGGCTCCTTGCCGCAGGCGTATCGCCCCAGGGCGAAGCGAAAAAGCAGGGCGGCGCGTTCACCGGCCTTACGATGGTCGTCACCGGCACGCTGCCGACCTTCTCCCGTCAGGAAGCGGAAGCCTTTATCCGCGAAAATGGGGGCATTGCGACGGGCTCGGTCAGCAAAAAAACCGCATACGTGGTGGCGGGAGAAAATGCCGGAAGCAAGCTGACCAAAGCGCAGTCGCTTGGCATTCCCGTGATTTCGGAGGCTGAACTGAGAAAGATGGCTGATGGACCGGAAAACTGATAATCGGAGGTCGCTATGCTGGCCATTGCGTATTTTATTCTGTTTCTTTTCTGCGGGATGATCATCACGTTCGCCCTGTTCCCCAGAAAGCCTGTGGTGGTTCGCTGCTGGCTGGGCGCATGCCTGGGAATCGCGCTGATGATGTGGCTGCCCGCGCTGTTCGCCTTTGTGTGGGACTTTTCTTTTGTTTCTCACGTGGCGGCGATGCTTGTGCTGATCCTGCTGTCCTGCGCAGCATATTTCACGCGGGACAAAAGCCAGTGGGCCGCCTGGAGCGAGCGCGACGCGCGGCTTTTGAAGCTGCTCCTTTTTGTCGCCCTGCCGCTGACGGTCGCAGGCGTTTACCTGCAATGGACGCATACCATCCGCCCCGCAGCCGACGGCACGCTGCACGTGGGGCAAAGCACCTACGGCGACTTGCCGCTGCATATGGCGATCATTTCCAGCCTGCGCAACGCTTCCTTCCCGGCGGATTACAACATTCTGCCGGGAGAACTGCTGGCTTATCCTTTTCTGGCTGATTCCCTGTCCACCAGCTTCATGCTGTTAGGCTGCTCCTTGCGCGCGTCGATCCTCATTCCGGGCATCGCCATGACAGCCCTCGTTTTCGGCGGCTACTGCATCCTGGCGGAGCGCATGGCCGATACCCGGAAAGGCGCGGCGCTGGCGGCGCTGTTCTTTTTCCTGAATGGCGGGCTCGGCTTTTTCTATCTGGTGGATATGCAGGGCGCGGCTTTGGGATCGGTCGGCAGCAATGAGTTGCAGAGCGCGTCCGGCCTGTGGCAGCGCATACAGCACGTGCTGAACGGCTGGTATCAGACCCCCGCCAACCACGCGGAATTCGGCACCTATAACCTGCGCTGGAGCAACGTGATCGTGGATATGATGGTGCCGCAGCGGACGACGCTCGCGGGATGGTGCGAGGTGATTCCCTGTATTTACCTTCTCTATGACGCCCTGCGGCCTGAAACGCCCTGGGGCATGGAACTGATAGACGGTGCCAACGGGCCCACGGCAGTCTGGCACAAGCGGGAAATGGACTGGCGGCAGGGCGCAGTGCTGGGCCTGTGGGCAGGCATGCTGCCTATGATGAACACCCACTGCTTCCTCGCGCTTGGCCTGATGAGCGCTGGCTGGCTGGTTTATGACCTGGTGACGGCGCGCCATCATATGAAAAGCGCTCTGCTGTTCTGGGCCGCATACGGTCTGATTGCCGTTGCCGTCGCCGCGCCGCAGCTCTTCACCTGGACGTTTAACCAGGCAATGGGGAATTCAGGCTTCCTCCGGATTCATTTCAATTGGGTCAATAACACCGGGAACGGCCTGCGGGACGGCTATCTATGGTTTTATCTCAAAAACATCGGCCTGCCCTTCCTGCTGATCCTGCTGTCGCTGCTGGAAAAAAATGAAAGTGCTGCTTCATCGCCTGCGGCGCGTTCGTGATTTTCCTGGTTGCCGAGTTTGTGCAGTTTCAGCCCAACGATTACGACAACAATAAACTTTTTTACATTTGGTACATGCTCTGCGCTGTGATCGCGGCGGATTACGGTCTGGAGCTGCTGGGACGGCTGACGGGCCTGCGGGCCAAAAAAGTCCTCGCCGCACTGTGCGCCGTCGTTTGCTTTTCCACGGGTTTTCTCGCTGTGGCTCGGGAATGGAAGAGCGACTATGAGATGTTCTCCAAGGAAGCGGTGGAAGCTGCGGCCTTCGTGGAAGAGAACACCGATCAGCACGCCATGTTCCTCACCGACAGCGACTGGCATATCAATTTCGTCAGCAGCCTGACCGGGCGGAACATCGTCTGCGGCCCCGATACCTGGCTGTATTATCACGGCTTCCGAAACGATGCGCGCAAGAACGACATCCGGCGCTTTTACGAAGCCCCTGAAAACAATCAGGACGTGCTGGAAAAATACGGGGTAGATTATATCCTGGTAAGCAACAACGAACGCTCGCGGTACGCGATCGATCAGGCGGCGCTGGACCGGCTGTTCCGGGTCATTTATGAGAGCGATTATCGTGGCATCGTGATTTATTCTGTCAGGGGAGTTTGACCATGGTGCGCCGTTTTCTGCTGTATTCCCTCCGGCATGGCTGTCCGGTGAAAGCGCTGTTCGCGGACACGATGCAGTATAAAAACATCCGGGTAACAGCCTTTGATGGGGAAAGCGTCACCTATCGGCTGCCGGGACGGAAGAACCCGGTCACGTCGCCCATTGACGCGTTTCTCACAGTTTCCTACGCCCGCGGCGACGACGGCGACACGCTGAAATACGCCGCGTGGGATCAGATGGAAGATGCACCTGAAAAAGAAAAAAAACAATAAAAAAGGGCTGTCCCAGTCAAGCGGACAGCTCTTTTCGCGCGGTCAAAACGGCGGGTCGATTGTAAAAGTTTTTCCGTCCAGATAGGCAAGACACCCGCCCGCGCGGAGCGTCAGTTCTGTGGCGCAGAGGCGGAGCGAAGCGGTCTTATACCGTCTGTTGAATGCCCGGTCGCCGTACTTATCGTCGCCTAAAATCGGGTGGGAGAGGAATGCCATGTGCGCCCGGATCTGGTGGGTGCGGCCTGTGAGCAGCGTGACCCGCAGGCGCGATATTTCGCCGTCAAACGTTATCGTTTCGTACTGTGTGGCGATGGGCAGCGCACCGGGCGTTTCATGCGTCACGACGCGCACCAGCGCTTTTTCAGCGTCCTTGACCAGATAAGCTTCTTTCAAAGCGGCGGGAGGCCGCATTTCTCCGCGCACAAGGCATTGATACTTTTTGTCGAGTGCGCGGCTTTTGAAAGCTTCCAGCAGAACGGCTTCGCTCTCGTCATCCTTGCACAGCAGCAGCAATCCGCACGTCGGATGATCGAGCCGGTGGCAGAGCCGCGGGCGATACGCGCCCGAAGCCCTCGCTGTCATCAGGGACAGCACGGTCATCCCGCCCCAGGCGTCATCGTCGCAGCTGATCCCGGCGGGTTTGTTCAGAAGCAGGATGCGGTCATCCTCATATACGATCGGCAGTTCGGGAAAAAAGCTGGTATAAAGCTGAATCGTCTGTCCCGGCAGAACAGCCGTTTCCCGGTTTGCCCGCTTTCCGTCCGTTTTCACGTCGCGGCGGGTGAAGGCGTCACGGGTCACGCACGCGGGCAGCAATGAAAAAGCCTGGACCACATATTTATCCAGCCGCATCCCTTCCGCGCGCGGCGGAACGACGGCTTCATACACGCGCATCAGTTCAGCACCGCTGGGGGCATTCCGATCCAGCGCACTGTTTGCAGATGAAGCTGTGTGAGCGCCTGAACCATCCTGGGCGTGGGCAGCACGCACAGCATGCTTTCCATCACTTCCCGCATCTCCGAAAGCGTCGCGCCTTGCTTTGCCATCATGCGCAGATCTTCCAGCGCTTCTTCCTCGTCGTATTCCGGCCGGACGGCCCCGGTCAGTGCGCCGCGCATGGTTTCACAGGAAGCCACTTCCTCGGGCAGCAGGCCGTTCAGCCCGCCCAGCATCATTTCCCGGGTGATGGCAACCTCTGTTGGCGGCATCCTGGAAAGCGTGACCAGTAAATGCTCGGGATCGGCCAAACCGGGGTGAAGCAGCAGGATCTCGCCTTCAGGCGTCTGGGTGTAATCAAACGCAGCGCGCAAATAACGGGCGATCATCAGCGCGGCCACGGCGTCCGTGTCCTTTTCCATGCTCTGATGAAAATGCGTGAGCGGCACGGAAGCGTGCAGAAATCCGGAAAGATACAGCAGGCTGTGCAGCGTGGCGTCAAAGGAGAACAGCCGCTTCCGCGTTTCGGCATATTTTTCGGACAGCATGGCCTTCGTGATGGGCTCGATCAGTTCAGGCGCAAGACACACACGCGCGCTGTCCTCATCCATGATCTGCAGCGTGCACCACAAACGGGAAATGAGCGCTTCCGTCGCGCTGATTTCATCCCAATCATTCAGAAAAGCTTCGCCGCCGCCCATGAGGATACGCTTGATCAAATCGTCCTCCCGCGGGGAAAGAAAGCAGGTTTCCTTTTCCGCGCGTTCCAGCACAAGGCGTTTCAGCTCGTCCTGGTCGGGTACGCGCGTCTTGATCTCCTGAGAATAAAAAGACAAATAGAATAAATCCCGTGCTTCATCGGCGCATAGTTTTCCGAAAATACCCTGGTTGGGGCAGCGGTTCAGGCGGTCCTGGCAAGCTTCCAACTGACGCTCCCGCATCACGCTCATGGTCTTATCACACCAATGCTCCACCCGGCTTGTGCTCGTTCTGAACAAGTTCCGCTTCTCTCCCTTCCTTCGGTAAAACTGCCGCTTTCTTTCGTGAGGCGCAATCACCTTACCATATAAATTATACAAGCATTTGACGGACTGTCAAGCTTTTTTGCATGGAATACCAGTTTATCCGTTACTGCTCAGCTTTTGCGTCGCAGTAACACGCGGGCGGGTATTGCATACCCCCCGCGTTCCCGCAGCATCAATCGTCGCAACTCCGCTTACGCCCCGCGCTATTCCCTTCGGGAAGCGCGGGTTTCGGGCGGCAATCCAAGGATTGCTCGCCCTCAGCCTCGCGTTGCTCGGCGCTATTCATGCGGAGATTGCTCGTTTCGGCTGATCT
>JAFWQM010000185.1 GCA_017509065.1 Clostridia bacterium | reverse complement strand
GAACTCCGCGCAGGAAGCGATCTTCCTCATAATATGATCCTTCATATGGCCAAAGAAGCTTTCCTGTGGGGCGTTATCCCAGCAGTTGCCTCTGTGGGACATAGACTGACGCAGTCCTTTGTCCTTGATCAGTTGGATAAAGCTGTAGCTGGTATAGTGGCAGCCTTGGTCACTGTTGATCAGGGTCTCCGCTTTCAGAGAGACGCCATGCTTTTCAATCAGCTGATTGACCGTTTCCAGGACAAAATCCACTTCCAGGGAATCGCTCAATACATAGGATAAAACCTGCTTGGTAAAAGCATCCAAGATCGTGGACAAGTAAGCGAATGTACCTCCGTATGGAATGTAGGTGATGTCAGTCAGCAGCACCATCCGGGGGCCAAACTCCCTGAACTTCCGCTCCAGCAGGTATTGGGCGACATGGCTGGTTTGTAAAGCTTTGGCCATGCGCCGGTAAGGATTGGCTTTCCGAATCGGACACATCAAGCCATACTTATCCATGAGCCTGCGAATCTTCTTCAGATTCATAATCACTGCCGGTTCCCTGTGCAGCAGGCACATATAGATGCCCCGAGCGCCTTTACACTAGCTTAGAACTATGAACTTAGAACTTAGAACTCGTGATCGTTCAAGCAGCAAAGGAACCACGACTGAACAGATACAAAACGATATTCAAAAACACGATTGAAGGGGGGAATGGTTCGCCGCTTTCGGCTTGGTGTTCACGGTGATCTGGATCTGCCTGAAGATCCTGGATCTGCTGATGCGGTTCGCCGGGGATAAGAATATGGACTGATAGGATGCAATGGCAACGAAGCCCTTGCCCGCCGCATAAACGGGCTGACAAAACCAAGGCGTCGACGGATGACGCCTTGGTTCTTTTTTCGCTTTTTTCACTAATGCAGGCATTGAAGACCGCCGCTTGATCTGTCAAATACGCCAAGGAATCGACTGCTATTATGTGGAAAGCTCCGACTCTTTTCGCCAATTTCTCACTCAATAGTAGTATATCACGCCTGGCCCTCAACGTTTATCTGAACTCAATAAGCCAGGATCTCCGTCAAGCCGGCGGCAATCCAGCCTTCATATCCGCCGACCTTGATTTTGTACCAGCCGTTTCCATTGGTTCCAACTTTTGCGTCAAGAACGTTGAATCTGTCTCCGTGTTTTACAGTGGTGATCCATGTGTATTCGGCTCCGGCATCAGCGCGTACCCTGGCACTGGAAGCAGTCACTCTGATAACAGAGGGAAAAGGACCAGACTCAGGAAGAGGATGATGATTGGGATCAATATACAGGTTCTCCGCATTCACCCAACCAATGACCGGTGCGCCGTCATATGCTCTTTCGATCAGTTCGACCCACATCTCATCACCGTATACTTGATAATTGCCTACATAGTAATCAATGGTTATATCACCTTGGAGCCAGCTCCACTGGCGGCTTCTCACGGAGGAATCGCTGTAAACGGGCGTGTCATACATGACCCAGCAGCTGTTGAGCTTGATATCATCACCGAGCTTACGAAGAGTATTCAAATTCATGTTGTTGTATGTGTCCCGGCCTTCTTTCACGTAGCCGCAGATGATACAGCGATTGCCGCTAAAGCGGTGACGATAGAAATGACGGCCGTCAGCGCTGTGCTGAACAGGGCTCTCATAAGGATATTTGCAATTCGCGCCGGCCAGGGCGTTCATGGGGACAGCTAAAAGCAGCATCACAGCGCACACAATAAGCAAAGTTACCTTTTTCATGTTCGTTACCTCCTTGTTCATGATCCTAAGTATTCTTGTTTTCCCCTGTTTCATTTCCGTTCCTCCTTTCCCACATCCGTCAGTTAGCCGCCCGACCCTTTTGCCGGGCCCGTATCTCTTGGACGGTCTTATCGTAGCACACGAAGAACAGAGTCTGTGAATCCGGTTTTACTGCTATCTCCCAATAGAAAGAAGGGGCTGTGTGAATGTCAATAAATATTTGAGCCACAGTATCTGTTCAGTCGTGGTTCCTTTGTTGATGGGGTAATCATGAGTTCTAAGTTCTAAGTTCTAAGTTCCAAGTTCTAAGCTAAATCTGTCGCTATTCAATGTGATTCGTGCCAGATACGACAAAAGGCTTAGAACTAAGAACTTAGAACTTAGAACTGTTCAATGGCGACTGAACAGTTACGAGCCACAAAAGAAGACTGCTGCAGATTGTCAATTTGCAGCAGCCTCATGGGAAAACAGCGGAAAGCTGTTTCAGCTTTATTCCGTATAGCTTTTTTCAATCACTTCTGTATAGGTTTCCAGCGGGGAGACAGACAGCATACACATCAGCACAAAGCATTCATAAGGGTTCGCCACATATAAAGGCCCCATATAACAGTCAGCCAGAATGGAGGCGCGTCTTATTACTGTACGGGTGTACCAAATTCATCGTGGCCTCCGAAAAACGTTTCAGATTTTGTCGGAATTTTTGGGGGCTATTCCGGCGTTTTCACTTCCCCGCCATCCCCCGCGGGCGCATCGTCTGGTATGTATTCAAGGAATGAGCCAGGTTGGCAATCCAGCAGCCCACAAATAGTATCAATCGTTTTCCATGATACCAGATCACCATGACGAAGCTGTGTCAATGTGGCCTGCCCGATCAGTTTTTCACGGCGTATGCGATTTTGAGAATACCCAGCATCACTAAGCCGTGACAATACATCCATAGTGTAGCGTATCAAATAGATACACCTCCCTTCATATCACATATTATATATCATAGTATCACTAAACACAAGTGACATGTTGAACAAAAACATCACTGCAAGTTAGTGTAATTTGCCAATAGACATCACTTAAATTTAGTGATATACTATCCTTGCAAGTGAGGGAGGGCAAGGTTGCAAAGGCCGAGAGGTCGAGCGCAAAACGGCCTTGTCGCCAGCGGAAGAGCGGTTATGGCAACAGAGCGCCGTTGGGAATTGTGCGAAACCTGCCCGATCCTCCAACACCGATAAGCACGCAAGCCCAGGAGACGGGAACGCTCCACAGTGTACAGCTTCATTGCATAGCTGACCAACTTATGCAAGGCAAGTCACAGGCCAGACAGGGACAACGAAACACAAGAGAATCGAAACGAAGGAGGCCAGCAGCATGAGCATTATGGAACTTGACAGCAGGGTTACTACCTTGCGAGAACTGCAAAGCGAAATCGAGCGGATGACTGCCGAAGTGGAAACAATCAAGGACAGCATCAAGGCTGAAATGGTAAACCGTGGAGAGGACACCTTGACCGGGAACGGCTGGAAAGCAAGCTGGAAAGTCATCGAAAGCAGCCGCCTTGACGGTAAGGCATTGAAAGCCGCCATGCCGGAAATAGCCGCCCGCTTCACTATCAGCACCCGAACAAGCCGATTCACGATCAACTGATACTAACCGACCAGCCGGAGGGCCGAAGCAATCAGCCCAGGCCCCCGGCAATGTAGGAGGATAATATCATGTTCAGCCTATTCAGATCACAACCAAAGGCATGGATCACACCTGGTGGAGAGTATTTCAGGCTGTTCCGTAACATGGCCGACCAGCCACATCTGCTTGTGGCAGGGGCGACCGGCAGCGGAAAGAGCGTTCTGGTGCGTGGAATAATCCATACTCTGCTGCATGATTCACCGTCAAAGGTGCGTTTCATCCTGATCGATCCCAAGCGCACAGAATTGAAACGCTATGCAACCCTCCCGCACACTCTCGCGTATACGGATGACGGCCCTTCGATGCTTCGCGCTCTGCAATACGCGAAGCGGATAACGGATGACAGGTTCATCACGATGCAGGAGCAGGGATTGACAGAGTACAATGGCTCTGATGTGTATGTTATCATCGACGAGCTCGCCGCCCTGATGACCACGCAGAAAAAAGCTGTTCTGCCTATCCTGCAATACCTGGGCATGGTAGCACGCGCCGCGCACGTCCATATCATAGCGTGCACGCAGACAGTCAAAGCGGAGGTTCTGCCGACGCAGCTAACATGTAATTTTGACTCCCGTGTTGCCCTCAGAACGTCCACCCGGCAACAGAGCCGGATAATCGTAGACATCAACGGCTGTGAGACGTTCCCGGCGCCGCTTGTTGCGAAGGAAGCACACTGTTTCTACCGATGCGGTGCGGACATAACGCGCTACAGAGTGCCGTATGTTTCTGAATCTGAAATTGCTTCTCTAATCAACTGGTGGAACACCCCCGCCTTGTGCCGGGTGTAAATAGAAAAGGAGGATCACGAACATGGTGCAGTTGGAAATGATAGGCCAACGGTTGAAAGCATTGCGAGGTGGAAAACCCTTGCAGGAAGTAGCTGACGCTATATGTATCACGGTAGCGGCCTTGGAAGCCTATGAAGCGGGAAAACGGATGCCCCGTGATGAAGTCAAGATCAGTCTGGCAAACTATTACGGAGTAGAACTTTCAACTCTATTCTTCACGAAGGAGGATGCGGCGCAGTCAGATCGAGAAACTTTGCTTCAGATGCTTAGTAAAATGACGGAGCAACAAAAGCTTCTAATTCTGAAATATGCTTTGCAAGTGCAACGAGAGGAGAAGAACCAGAAACTTTCCAAACGCTGACCGAAAAAAGATTGTTCTACCATTCCATAACCCCAAGAAACTATAAGGAGGATAACAAAATGGAAACAACCAATTCTTCAGCAAGAAAACAGCTTGTGGATTTGTTATTGCGAATACCTGAGAATCATCTTTGGATTGCGGAAAGCGCAATTGATATCGTCATGAACGGTGAAGAAAAGGAAAAGATAATTCTGAACAAGATAACAAGCTTATCGCCCGGCGATGAGCAGAACAAGAAAATTCATGACATTCTTCTTCGGCATTATGGCAAGATGCACGGTTTACCTGATCCGGAAGAAACAGACTGAAAACTATTCGACCCAGAAAGGCGGCGAGAAATCGCCATCTTTTTTTTCAAGTGGAAAATTTTTCCCTTTGCCACTTCTTCCCTGTAAAGCAACACGCCGGAGAACATTGTCCCCCGACGTGCGCTTGCAGCAGCATTTGAGCACCTTTATTATAGCCGATTGGCAAGGAAATTGTCAACCATTTAACTATCATAGAATCAAGCGTCCTGATTGCCAAAAAACACGCCCAAAATTCAATTTGTTGACACTTCTTGTTGACACTTTCAACAATTCAGAGTATGGGAGAAAAAGGAAAGGCCCTGCAAACTGTTGATTTGCAAGGCTTTTCTCATGGTACGCCCGGTGCGATTCGAACGCATGGCCTTCAGAGTCGGAGTCTGACACTCTATCCAACTGAGCTACGGGCGCATAGACACCTTCTTATAGAAAGCTTAAATATATTAGCGCAAATCAGAAAAAATGTCAAGTAAATTATTTATATACTTCACGTCATTTCTGTTATAAAAGTTTAAAATCCTCTTGACAGCATCTGATTGTCCATGGTATATTATCTCTGAGAGAAAACATTAACGTTAATGTCAACGTTAAAACTTGCCAGATATCACAATCTGACGTTTCACAACGAAGCCCCGGACATTTTCAGAAAGGGGAAGAACACTTGAAAGCCTTTATCGAACAGCGGGCCGATCCCTATATTCTGCGGAAGGGCGGCTGGTACTATTTCACCGCCTCCGTGCCGGAATTCGACCGGGTGGTGCTGCGCAAAGCCCGCACCCTGAAGGAGCTTCCCGACGCGGTGGAAAAGGTGGTGTGGATGCGCCACGCGGCCGGGCCTATGAGTTGCAATATCTGGGCCCCGGAAATCCATTTCGTGGATGGGAAATGGTATATCTATTTTGCCGCGGCCCAGGCGGGAGCGGACGAAAGCGGCTGTTACGACCACCGCATTTACGCCCTGGAAAACGAAAGCGCTGATCCCATGGAGGGATGCTTTGCCGAGGCGGGGCGCGTCGACACCGGTTGGGAGAGCTTTTCCCTGGATTCCACCACCGCGGTGTTTGAGGGCAGGCGCTACTTTATCTGGGCCCAGCGGGATTTTTCCATTCCCGGCAACAGCAACCTGTACATCGCTGAAATGAAGAACGCGCTGGAACTGAATCTGCCCGCAGTGCGACTGACGGTGCCGGAATACGATTGGGAATGCCAGGGCTTCCTGGTGAACGAAGGGCCTTCCTGCCTGATTCACGAGGGCAATCTGTATGTCACCTATTCCGCCAGCGCAACGGACGAGCGCTACGCCATGGGCCTGTTGACGCTGCCGAAGGGGACGAATCCCCTGGACGCCCGGGCGTGGAAAAAGTCTCCCGTGCCGGTCATGGCGACGGAGGCGCAGAACGGGCTGTACGGCCCCGGGCACAATTCCTTTACCGTGGATGAGAACGGGAATGATCTGCTGGTGTTCCACGCCCGGCCCTATCCCGGCTTTCACGGCACGGCGCTCAGCGATCCCAACCGGCACTGTTTCCTGCGGCCCGTTCGTTACGCGCAGGACGGAACGCCCCTTTTTCAGGAGGAAGCATGAAAGGTTTGCACATGATGGGGATGATGTTTGCGCTTCTGTGCCTGGTCTGCGGCGCGATGGCTGAAAGCAATGAATGGCCCATTCCCAAATTCAAGGACGTATCGGTGCACGATCCCTCCATCATCCGCGCGGAGGACGGTACATATTATATTTTCGGCAGCCATATGGCGGCGGCCAAGAGCAGCGACCTGATTCAGTGGAAGATGATTTCCACGGACGCGGGACGGGGCTGCACCCTGGTGGAAAACGTACAGGAGGAAATGAAGGAAGCGCTACAGTACGCGCACACCGACACCTTCTGGGCCCCGGACGTGCAAAGGCTGAACGACGGGCGGTATTACCTGTATTACTGCACATGCAAGGGCGACAGCCCCCTGAGCATGCTTGGCGTGGCCGTAAGCGACAGCCCGGAGGGGCCGTATAAAAACCTGGGTGTGTTCCTGAAAAGCGGATACCCCGGATACAACGCGACGAATCTGCCCAATGTGGTGGACCCCTGCGTGTTCTTTGACAAGGACGGCAGGCTGTGGATGGTGTACGGCAGCTATTCCGGCGGCATCTTCATCCTGCAGATGGACCCGGACACCGGCTTTCCCCTGGAGGGGCAGAACTACGGCAAGAAGCTGCTGGGCAAAAACCATGCCCGCATCGAAGGGCCCTATATCCTCTACAGCCCGGACACCGATTATTACTACCTGTTCCTTTCCTTCGGCGGCCTGAACGCGGATGACGGCTACAATATCCGCGTGTGCCGCAGCAGGAACCCGGACGGTCCGTATGAGGACGCGCTGGGCCAGGACATGATCAACTGCGGCGGACGGCCCGGCACCTTCTTCAACGACCCGGACTACGAAGGTTACGGCGTGAAGCTGCTGGGAGGCTGGTGCTTTGAAAACGCGGAAAGCGATACCAATCAGTTCCGCCTTGCCTACCGCAGTCCCGGCCACAATTCGGCGTATTACGACGCGGAAACGGGCCGGTATTTCCTGGTGTTCCATACCCGCTTTGCGGGAAGCGGCGAAATGCACAAGGTGCGGGTGCATCAGATGGTGATGAACGAGGACGGATGGCCCGTGGTCCTGCCCCAGCGCTATGCAGGGGAGACGCTCGAAGCGCCTGTTAGCAAAACCGGCCTGTACAAAGCGATCCTGCACGGACGGGACATCAACAAAACGGAGCACACAAGCCGGCTGGTTTCCCTGAACGGGGACGGCACAGTGTCCGGCGCTCTGACGGGCGTATGGAGCTGCGATGAAAACGGGCTGTTCCGGTGCGAACTGGACGGCGTTTCCTACACGGGCGTGATGGCTACCGTCCTGGACAGCAAGAAAGGCGTATGGGTTCCCTGCTTTACCGCCCTGGACGCTGCGGGCGCGGCCCTGTGGGGTTCCCACACGGCGCACTAATCGAACGCGGAGGCGAACGGCATGAAAAAAACAGTGGCTTGGCTTTTGATCATCGCCCTTCTTTTGTGCTGCCTGCCCGCCGCCCTGGCCGAGGGGGAAACGGCGGACTGGATGATGTTTGCCAGCCGTACGGAGCCCTATTACAGCGACGCCGCAAAGGCTTACACCCTGCCCCTGTATGAGGGGGAAAGCATCGATTCCGCCCTGTCGCTGCCCCTGAAAACGGGGGAAGAAGCGGAGGTTTCCTTCTCCGTGCCGCAGGACGGGCTATATGAACTGTGGTTTTCCTACTGCACGGAAACTCAGAGCGCCCTGCCAAGCGAAATGACGCTGACGGTGGACGGGAGCATTCCCTTCTACGAACTGCGCCGGGTGAAGCTGAAAAGCCTGTGGAAGGACGACGGCGTTTTCCCCCTGGACCGCTACGGCAACGAAATCGCCACCACCCCCACGGCGCAGCGGGTGCCGCTCACGTGCGCCGTTCAGGACAGTGCGGGCTGGACGGATTCCCCCTTCCTGTTTGAATTGACCGCCGGGGAACACACATTGCTCCTGCAAATGCAGGAAGGAGCGGTGACGCTGGAAGGACTGTCCGTCCGGGCAAAAGCCGCGCTCCCGGTATACGAGGGCCGCGCGGCGGAAGGGAACGCCCTGATCGTCATTGAGGGCGAGCGGATAGATTCCCGGAATAAATCCAGCATCCGGGCCGCCGGGGAATTTGACCCCAACCTGACCCCTTATGAAACCCGGCACCGGAAAATGAATTTCCTGGACGGCGCTTCCTTTGATGCCGCCGGGGACGAAGTGACCTGGCGCTTTACGGCGGAAGAAGAAGGCTGGTACTATCTGGGCTTCCGTTACCGTCAGAGCGTGAAGGCTGATTTCCCAGTGTTTGCCGACGTGCTGATCGACAGGGAGCTGTCCAGCGCCGAAGCGCGGCAGATCGCTTTCGACTATGCCACTTCCTTTGCCTTCGGCCAGGCGCTGACCGGGGACGGGAACGCCCAGACCTTTTATCTTTCCGCCGGGGAGCATACGCTGACTCTGCGCCTGAACGGCGCGGCATTGCTGCCGGTGTACGAAGTGATCAACAAGGTACTGAGCGAAATCAACGGACTGAGCCTGGAAGTAGTGCGCCTCACCGGCGGCGTCACCACCGACCGCTACCGGGATTACGAGCTGCTCACCTACATTCCCGATCTGGTGGAGATCCTGAACGGCTGGGCGAAGGAGCTGGATGAAACGGTGGAGCGGATGAAAGTCTATTCCGCCGTCGGCTCCGGCAGCGCTTTCAGCAGCCTGACCCTTGCGGCGGATCAGCTACGCCGCCTGGCCTTAAAGCCCGAAGACCTGCCCCGCCGCCTGTCCGAACTGTCCACCGGCAGCAACAGCGCGTCCCGGATGCTTGCCCAGCAATTGCAGGACATTGCCCAGAACGACCTTTCCATCGACGAGATCCTGTTTTACCAGGCTGACGCGAAGCTGCCCGAAGGAAGCCCCTTCCTGAGCACCGTGGCCAAAAACGCGGAAAGGTTCCTCACATCCTTCGGCAGCCAGGATTACGCCGCGGGCACCGGGAAGAAGGGCCATCTGCAGGTGTGGATGGGCCGCAGCCGCCAGTACCTGGAAATCGTGCAGAATATGGTGGACGCTATGTTCACCCCGGAAACGGGCATCGAAGTGGACTTGTCCATCATGCCGGACGCGAATAAGCTGGTGCTGGCCAATGCCGCAGGCACCGCGCCGGACGTGGTGCTGAGCCTGCAGTACGTTGTGCCGAGCTACCTGAACATCCGCGGCGCGCTGTACGACCTGACGCAGTTTGACGATTTCCCCGAGATAGCGCAGCGGTTCTCCTCCGGCCTGTTCATTCCTTACACCCTGGGGGACGGCATTTACGCCATGCCGGAAACGGTGAACTTCTGGGTGCAGTTTTACCGCAAGGACATCCTGAACGCCCTGAACATTGACGTGCCGGATAACATGGAGCAGGTCAAGATGATCCTGCCCGAACTGCAGCGGCGCAACATGAACTATTATTTCCCCACCGCCGGCATGTCGGGCATGAAGGTGTTCCCCGGCACCCTGCCCTTGATCCTGCAAAGCGGCGGCAGCATTTACGGCGAAACCATCGGTGACACCACCCTGGACAGCGAGGAGAGCTTAAGGGGCTTCCGGGAAATGACGGAGCTGTTCACCGTCTACAATATGCCGACCGACGTGCCTTCCCCGGGTTTCTATCAGCAGTTCCGGGACGGCACCCTGCCCATCGGCATTGCCGACCTTGGCACCTACAACCTTCTGCTCAACGCCGCGCCGGAGCTGGACGGCATGTGGGATATTTCCCTGTTCCCGGGCCTCATGGACGAAGAAGGGAACGTGCTTCGCTGGACCACCGGCGGCGCGGAAACCATGGCCATCCTGTCCCAGACCGAAATGCCGAATGAAGCCTGGACCTTTCTCAAATGGTGGTCCAGCGCAGAGGTGCAGTCCTCCTTCGGAAACCTGCTCCAATCCACCTACGGCAGCGAATACATCTGGCCTACCGCCAACCGGGAAGCCTTTGAAACCCTGCCCCTCAAAGCCGCCCACAAAAAGACCATCCTGGAACAGATGGAATGGATGACCGAGGCACCCTGGGTGCTGGGCACCTATATGCTCGAACGCGAGCTTTCCAACGCCTTTATCTCCGTGGCCGTGGACGGCACCGACGCCCGCCGCGCCCTGGATACCGCGGTCAAGCGCATCAACCGGGAAACCTACCGGAAGCTGGAGGAATTCGGCTACTGGAAGGACGGCGTGATGCTCAGGGAATTCAGAACGCCGGACGTAACCGTGGTGCAGGGGCTGATCGACCGTTACAACCAGCGGAAGGAGGCGGAAGAATGATCACGAAGCGCAGAGTCCCGTATCTTTTCCTGCTGCCTTATCTGATCCTGTTCACGGTGTTCATCATCATTCCCACGGTGATGGCCATCGGGCTGAGCTTTACCAACTACAATGCCGTGCAGACGCCCCGCTTCCTGGGCCTGACCAACTACATCAATCTCCTGACCCAGGACACCATCTTCCTGCAGTATGTGCTGCCGAATACCATCCTGTTCAGCCTGGTGGTGGGCCCGGTGGGGTACATGCTGGCGTTCTTCCTGGCCTGGTCCCTGAGCCAGCTGACCAAGCTTCCCCGCACCATCCTGGCGCTGATCCTGTACAGCCCCAGCATGACCATGGGCGTTGCGATGACGGTGATGTGGCGGGTGGTGTTCCTGGGCAACCAGAGCGGCATCGCCAACTACGCGCTGACGCAGCTTGGCATCATCACCGAGCCCATCGTGTGGATGCTGAACACGACCTACATCATGCCCATCGTGATCATCGTGGCCCTGTGGGGCAGCATGGGCGTTGGCTTCCTGGCGATGCTGGCGGGGCTGCTGGACGTGAACCCGGAGCTGTACGAGGCCGCCGCCATCGACGGCGTGCGCAACCGCTTCCAGGAAGTGTTCTACATCACCATTCCCAGCATGAAGCCCCAGATGCTCTTCGGCGCGGTGATGAGCATCGTGAACGCTTTCCAGGCGGGCAACATCGGCGTGATGCTCACGGGCTCCAATCCCACGCCCCAGTACGCCGCCCAGCTCATGACCAACCACATCGAGGACTATGGCTTTACCCGCTATGAAATGGGCTATGCAGCGGCTGTGTCCGTGGGGCTGCTGGCGCTGATCTACGCCTTCTCCCACGTGGCGCGGATGCTGTTTACGGAAAAAGACTAAGAAAGGGGGAATCTGCATGTCAGCCATCGGCGGAACCAGGGTGAACCCGAAAAAATTCCATAAGAACCAGATTCCCTTCTATCTGTATCTGATCCCCATCGCAGTTTTCATGGGCCTGCCCATCGTGTACATCATCAACCACGCCTTCAAGCCCATGGACGAGCTGTTCGCTTTCCCGCCCCGGTTCTTCGTGTCCCATCCCTCCCTGATCAATTTCAGGAACCTGTTCCAGGTGGCTGGCGCGTCCACCATCCCCATCAGCCGCTACGTGTTCAACAGCATTCTGGTCACGGCGGCGGTGGTGTTCCTGAGCGTGTTCATCAGCACCATGGCGGCCTTTGCCCTGAGCAAGATGCAGTTCAAGCTGAAAAACACCATCTTCGAGGTCAATAACCTGGCCCTCATGTTCGTGGCAACGGCGGTGACTATCCCGCGGTATCTCACCATTTCCAGCCTGGGCATCCTGGACACCTACTGGGCGCATATCCTGCCTCAGGTGGCCATGCCGGTGTGCCTGTTCCTGATCAAGCAGTTCGTGGACGGCGTGCCCAATTCCCTCATCGAGGCGGCGCAGCTGGAGGGCGCGGGCAGCTTTACGGTGTACCGGAAAATCATCCTTCCCCTGATCAGGCCGGCCATCGCCACCGGAGCCATCCTGGTGTTCCAGAACGTGTGGAACAACATCGAAACTTCCAGCCTGTTCACCTCCTCCGAAGGCGTTCGCACCCTGGCGTTCTATATGAACACCTTAAGCTCCGCCGGCACGGTGCAGGGCCAGGGCATGGCGGCCGCGGCGGCGCTGATCATGTTCATTCCCAACCTGCTTCTGTTCATCGTCATGCAGTCCAGCGTGATGAACACCATGGCGCACAGCGGCCTGAAGTGAGGGAGGATGAAGATGAAGAAAAGAATCGTCTGCCTCCTGCTGCTGTCCGTCCTGCTGGCGGCGGGCGCATGCCCCGCCCTGGCCCAGATGCCCTACAAGACCTTTACCCTGGGCGTCAACAAGGAACTGGTGGAAACCCAAACAGCTTACGAGCCTGTTCGCTCCATGACCCGCTTCGGGGACGAAACCCTCAAAGACCCGCAGGACCTGCGCATGGGGCCGGACGGGAACCTGTACATTGCCGACACGGGCAACAAGCGCGTCCTGGTGGTTTCCCGGGAAGGGGAGCTGATCCGGGAAATCAAGGATAAAAAGAACTTCAAGACCCCCAGCGGCGTCAATGTGGACGCGGAGGGCAACATCTACGTGGCGGATGAAAGCAGCCGCGCCGTGCTGGTGTACAGCCCGGAGGGCAAGCTGATCCGCACCTGGACAAAGCCCGCGCATCCGCTTTTCGGGGACACCGCGCCGTATAAACCCCGCAAGGTGGTCATCGACAAGCGGGGCAACCTGTACATCTGCTCCAAGGGCAACACCAACGGCATCGTGCAGATTTCCCCAGCGGGGGAGGGCGAGTTCCTGGGGTATTATGGGGCCAACCAATCCAGCGTCACCCTGCTTACCGCCATCAAAAAGGCCGTATTTACGGACGAGCAGCTTTCGTCCATGGCGGGCATCGTGCCCATCAGCGTTGAAAATATCTGCATCGACGAAAAGGGCATGGTCTACGCCGTATCCCAGACCAATGACGAGCGCAGTCTGCGTCGCCTGAATGTGGCTGGACGCAACACCATGACCCCGGACTATTGGACGGAGCTGACGACCGCCGTGGCGGTGACGCAGGAGGGTTCCGTATTTACCGCCAACGCCAACGGCCGCATCGTGGAATACACCTCCGAGGGCGATATGCTCTTCGTATTCGGCGCTTTCGACCGGGGCGACCAGCGGGTCGGCACATTCAAGTCCGTCACCGGCCTTGTGGTGGACGAGGAATACCGCCTGTACGCGCTGGACAGCGTGCTGTGCAGCATCCAGGTGCTGGAGCCGACGGAGTTTACGAGCCTGGTGCATGAAGCCTTCGCCCTGTTCCAGGACGGCAAATACGCCGAAAGCAAGGTGCCCTGGGCGGAAGTGCAGCGGATGAACAGCCTGTTCACCTACGCCAACACCGGCATGGGCGAGGCCCTCTACCGGGAGGGGGAATACGCCGAAGCGCTTGAAAACTTCCGCAACAGCGGAAACAGGCAGGGCTATTCCGACGCGCTGTGGGAGCTGCGCTCCAACTGGCTGCACACCAACGTCGGCACGATTCTGATCGCGCTGGCGGCGCTGGCCGTGTGCGTCCAGGCCGTCAAGGCGGTCAATCAGAAAACAGGCTTCCTGAATCCCCTTGGCTGCTTGAAACAAAAGATCGCGGGGATCAGGCTCGTCAGCCAGACGGGCTGGGCTTTCCGGATGCTGAAAAACCCCTACGACTGCTGCTACGGCATCAAGCATGAGGGGCGGGCCGGTTACGTAAGCGCCGTGCTGATCCTTGTGATTTGCTTTGCGCTCAGCGTCATCAGCAAGTATTTCAGCGGCTTCCTCTTCAAGACCGTGCTGGAAGGGCAGTTTGAGGTGCTGAACGATGGCATTACCTTCTTCTGCGCCTGGCTGCTGCTGGTGATCTGCTGCTATCTTGTATGCACCATCAAGGACGGCGAAGCGCGGTTCAAAGATCTTTTCATCGGCAGCGCGTATATCCTGGCCCCCATGATCGTATTTCTGCCCATCCGCATCCTGCTGACCAACGCGCTCACCTACAACGAAGCCTTCTTCATCACCCTCATCGACGTGATCAGCTATGGCTGGACGGGGCTGCTGATCCTGCTGATGATCATGTACCTGAACGACTATTCCTTCAGGCGCACCCTGTCCATCGTGATCCTGACGCTGTTCACGGTGCTGGTGACGGTGGCGCTGCTGTTTGTGATTTACGTGCTGATCGTGCAGCTGGTAAACTTCATTTCGGGAATTTACGGAGAGGTGGTGTATCGCTTTGTCCGCAGAACGTAAGGCGCTGCTTCTTCTCCTGATCCTGTGCACGGCGGTTTTTTGCCTGTCCGCGGCGGCAGCGGAGGAAGCTTCCTCCCTTCCCGAAGGCTATGAGCGGATCGCCGAAAACAGCCGGTTCAATCTCTACCTGAAACGGGACACACTGGCCCTGATCGTGGAATCCAAGGCCAGCGGAAAGCTGCTCTATTCCACTGTGCAGAATCCCGACGAAATGAAGGACAACGCCACCTGGAAAGGCTTTTACCAGAGCGGCATTGTGATGGAATACCTGGACGGCGTGAAAACCATCCCCCTCCAGGCGGATTTCATCAACACGAAAAGTGAAATCGAACTGACCCTGACCGGGGACGGGTACGCTGCGCTGGTCACTTATCCCGACATCGGGATCAGCTATGAAGTGACCCTGAAAATGGACGAGCTGGGTTTTTGCGTGTCCATCCCCCGCGACAAGATCGTGGAGGGGGACCCGGACAACTATGCCGTGGCCAGCTTCTATGTGTATCCCTTCATGGGCTACAGCTATCTGGGCCAGGACGAGGGCTATATGATCATCCCGGACGGCCAGGGGGCCATGATCGAGCTCAAGGACAACGAGGAGCGGTTCGCTTCCCCCTTTGACCGCGCGGTGTACGGCACCAACATCGGCGTGGAAGCCAGCGTTTACAGCGACTGGAGCGTGGACGCGGAGCAGGTGCTGCTGCCCGCCTTCGGCATGGTGCACGAAAGCGACGGCATGGCGTGGCTCGGTTTCATCGAAAGCGGGGACGCCGCGGCCCGCATCATGGCCTATCCCAACGGCGTGCGCATGAAGTTTGACTGGGTGTGCGCGAAGTACCTCTACCGCCTGGTTTACTCCCAGCCCACCGGCCCGAATTCCTCCACCATCAGCATGCGTACCGAGCATGCCCGGGATATCGACATCCAGCAGCAGTTCCTGCTGGAGGACGGCGACAGGGCCGGCTACGCGGGCCTGGCCTGTGCGCTGCGGGAATACATGACGGAAAAAGGCTACTTTGGCGAAGCCGACCCCACCACCTTCGATATCGCCGTGGATTTCCTCGGCGCGGAAACGGAAAACTACGTGCTGGGCAAGCAAAGCGTGCCTATGACCACCTTCGCCCAGGCGGAGGACATCCTGAAGGACCTGGACGCCCGCGGCGTCAGCGGCATCAGCGTCACCTGCCGGGGCTGGCAGGAAGGCGGGCTCAGCGGCGCTCTGCCCACCGACGCTTATGCTCCGGCGGGCAGCCTGGGAGGCGACGGCGCTTTGCAGAAGCTGATCGAAACGGCGGCTCGGCTCGGCGACCGACTCTCGCTGGAGGCGGATTTCCTGCATCTCAACATCGAAACCCATCCGCTGCTGTTCTATTCCAGCTTCAAAATGATCACCTCCCAGACCTGGAGCCGTCCCACCTTCGGCAAGGTGTATGACACCATGTACTGCCTCTCTCCCGCGAAAACCCTGGAAATCGGCAGCGCCGCGGTAAAGCAGCTGGCCCAGCATAAGGTGCCCGGCATTTCCATGACCAGCATCACCTCCCTGATGAGCGATTACTACGAAGGCTACCATTATCAGGACAGCGCGCGTATGATGGCCGATTACGAGACGCTGGTGAAGGAAGCGGCGGAGCTGATGGAAGCGTCCCTGAGCCAGGCCAACTGCTACCTGTGGCGGCACGCGGCGGCGCTGAAAAAAATGCCCATCGCCGGCTCCAATTACAGCTATGTGAAGCAGGATATCCCGTTCCTGTCCATCGCAGTCAGCGGCAAGATCCCTTACTATACGGAATACATGAACTTCCAGGCCAACACCCACCGCTATTTCCTGCATCTGGTGGAGCAGGGCACCCGGCCCACCTTCCTGCTGACGGCGGAAGACCCCATCAAATTGCAGAATACCAACAGCAACGACGTGTATTCCTCCCGGTACGAATTGTATCAGGAGCTGATCCCCGCCTGGTATCAGGAGCTCAAAACCCTGCACGATCAGCTCGGCGCGTCCCAGATCGTGGATCACGTTTATGACGGCGACCTGGTGCGGGTTACCTGGTCAAACGGCGCCAGGGTCTACCTGAATTTCGGGAACAGGGAAGGCTCAATGGACGGCGTTTCCCTGGAAAAAGGCGCGTATAAGGTGGTGACGGAGCCATGAGCAGGAAAGCGAAAAGGAATCCCCACGATAAGCGCCGTCTCACCAGGCGCACGCTCCGCGAGTGGGGCTTCGGGTATCTGTTTATTCTCCCCTGGATCGTGGGCGTGAGCATCTTCTTCCTCTACGCCATGGCGCAGAGCCTTCGGTTCTCCTTCTCCCGGGTGGAGCTTTCCAACGGCGTGATCCTGCACCCCCTGGAAAACGGATTGTTTGAAAACTTCGTCAAGGTGTTCACAACCGACGTGAACTTTCCCACCACCCTGGCCAATTTCGGCGTGGGCTTGGTGCTGCAGCTGCCCGTGATCATCTCCTTCAGCCTGATCATCGCGCTGCTGCTCAACAGCAAGATCCGCTGCCGCAGCCTGTTTCGGATGATTTTTTTCCTGCCCGTCATCATTGCCACCGGCCCGGTGATGAGCCGCCTTACCTCCCAGGGCGTGTCCAGCGTGCCCATGGTGAGCCAGAACGCGCTGCTCGGCATCCTGAGCGACCTGCCGGAATTCATCTACACCCCCATCAACAACCTGTTTTCTTCCCTCATCATGATCCTGTGGAACTCCGGCATCCAGATCCTGATCTTCCTGGCGGGCCTGCAGAAGGTGCCCCGCACGCTGTACGAGGCCGCCAAGATCGACGGCGCTTCCGCCTGGGAATCCTTCTGGAAGATCACCCTGCCCACCGTTCGGCCCCTGATCCTTTTGAACGCCATTTATACCGTGGTCACGCTAGCCACCGGCGGCTCCAACGAGATCATCGAGCTGATCTACAACGCCACGTACACGGCCACCCAGGGCTATTCCTACGCCATGGCCATGAGCTGGATCTACACGCTGGTTGTGGCGGTGATTCTGGTGATCGTGTTCCTCTTGTTCCGGGAAAAGAGCAACAGGCACGTGGTCTATGAGCAGAAGCGCGTGAAGCTCCAAGGCGCGCAGGGGAGGTGAACGGCGTGAAATTCAGAAAGGACGCTGCCGCCCTGGAGAACCGCAAGGAAAAGTTCCGGCGCATCATGCTCGGCAGCGCGGAAAAGCGCGGCCTGGTGGGCAGCTTTGTGGTTTATCTGTTGCTGATCGTCATTTCCTTTATTTTCCTGTATCCCGTGCTGTACATGATCAGCCGTTCCCTCATGAGCCGGACGGACCTGCTGGATTCCTCAGCTATGTGGATTCCAAGCTCCATCACCCTGCACAATTACGAGTCCGCCATCCTGACGATGGATTACTGGATGAGCCTGCTCAAAAACCTGTATCTGGCCGTAGTGCCCACGCTGGCGCAGGTGTTCGTGTGCTCCATGGTGGGATACGGCTTCGCCCGGTATAGTTTTCCTCTGAAAAAGGTGTGGATGGGTATTCTGATCCTGGCCTTCCTGCTGCCCAGCCAGACCACCGCCCTGCCCAACTACCTGGTGTTCCAGAATCTGCGCATGATCGACGGCACCATCAAGCCCTTCCTGATCACCGCCGTGCTGGGGCAGGGGTTCAAGAGCACCCTGTGCATCCTGATCTTCTACAATTTCCACCGCCAGGTGCCGCAGTCCCTGATCGAAGCGGCGGAGATTGACGGTGCGGGCCATCTGAAGGCTTACTTCCAGATTGCCATCCCCCTGGCTGGGGCGGCCATCGTGGTGGTGACGCTGTTCTCCTTCGTGTGGTACTGGAACGAAACCTACCTGGTGCGCAATTATCTGGGCTACGGCACCACCCGCGCCACGGCCCTGACCACCCTGATGCTGGAGCTGAACAGCTTTGAAAAGAGCTACGAAAACGCCTACACCACCTGGGCCTCCAGCGTCACCTCTTCCGACCGCATCAACGACGCCATCCGCATGGCGGGCACGGTGCTGGCCATCGCCCCGCTGATGATCCTGTATTTCGTGCTGCAGAAGCAATTCGTGGAAAGCGTGGACAAGGCCGGCATCACCGGCGAATAACCCTCATTCCTAATCCCTAATCCCTCATTCCTACCCCGTATCAAGGCCGAAACGGCTTATGATAAAAAATGTAAGGAGGAACCCACAATGAAAAAGACCCTGGCGATCCTGCTCACCCTGGTGATGCTGCTGGGCATGGCTTCTTTCGCTTCCGCGGAAGGAAACGGTATGCCTGAAATGAACACCACCGACGAAATCACCCTCACCTTCATGACCTGGGACGACTTTGAAATGACCGAAGCCCTGGCCGCCAAATTCATGGAAAAGTATCCTAACATCACCGTTGAAGTGCTGCGCACCACCACTGCCGACATCGCCGGCGAGCTGCTCAATCGCGCCGCCACCAACGACCTGCCCGACGTGTACTTCTGGCTGGACCTGGAACCCCTGATGGCCGGCAAGTATATGTACGACATCACCGAGTACATTGAGAACGACGAAGAAGCCCAGACCAGCCTGTACGACACCCTCAAGCGGGTGGGCTACATCGATGGCCAGCGCTGCTACTTCATGGCCGGCGAATTCCTTCCCGCCACCGTGTACTGCGACGCTAACGTGTTCGAAAAGATGAACGTGGAGCTGCCACCCCAGGATTGGAAATGGGAAGACATGCTGGACCTGATTGATAAGCTCTCTGATCCCTCCCAGGGCTACTGGGGCTATTTCAACGGCATGTACGGCCTGGTCACCGGCGGCCCCATCGCCCTGACCGACAACGCCATCGGCGAATTCGGCTGGAACGGCGAAGCGTATGACTTTGCTTCCGGCTGGGTGGATTCCATCGAAAAGCAGAATGAAAACCTGCGCCTTGGCAAGACCGTGGTGATGGCCTCCGACGAATACCAGGCCCTGAACCTGGGCGACGAATGGCCCGGCCAGACCGGTCACGTAGGCATTGTCACCGACGCTTTCTGGACCCTGAACAACATCTACTCCAAGCCCATTTCCACCGATCGCGGCATCAAGATGGTGCCCTACAATCCCCCCGTCGGCGCTGACACCGAAAACGCCGGTCAGCTGGCCTTCCTGGATTTCTATTCCATCTCCGCTTCCTGCGAGCATCCCCGCGAAGCCTACGAGCTCGCCAAGTTCCTCACCTGGGGCAAGGAAGGCTGGATGGAACGCATCGAGCTGTTCCCCGTCCTCACCTGGGAATCCACCGGTGAAAAGGCTTACGACGTGCCCAACTGCCTGCCCATGGTCACCGATGAAGAAGTAGTCAGCGCGTATATTAAACTGATGCCTGACCTGGGCTACTGGAACGACTGGGCCGCCTTCATGGCCGGCATCCAGAACCCCGTCACTTGGGGCAGCCGCTCCATTCCCGGCTTCGCTTCCTTTGTGAACAACTACTATCACGGCTCCGACTATAATGGCACCGTGGGCATCGAAGCCGCTATCGCCGCCGGCACCGTTGACCCCTACGACTATACCGATAAGCTGGCGGAAGCCGGCCGTCAGTATTACGACGACGCCATGGCTGTGTTCTTCAGCATCTATGGCCAGCCCTGAGATGTAAACTTCATAGCTTTTCCGAGGCGCGGCTCTGCCGCGCCTCCTTTTCGTTTCCCGAAAAGTCATCCGCAAGACAGTACAATGCTGTAACCAAGGCGCAATTATACCCGAGTTATCTTCAGGTATTAAGGGGACTGCACCAACGCCTCCGCGGGATTCATCGCAGCCTTTGTTGAACAATTATTTACCGAATGGTCACTGTTCAGTCGTATCACTGTAAAGCGTACAAGTTACGGTGTCATCCCGACCGGAGCGAAGCGGAGTGGAGGGATGACATTGTCGCTTATATTCTTTAAAACAGCTTGGCTTAACAGTTACGCCGAATGAAAAAACAACGCCGCCGCGCTTAAAAGCTGCGCGGCGGTGCTGTTAAATCCAAGAATCACAGACTGAAGAGTAAAGATGAATCAGTCCGTTCACTAATATATGTACTCTTCACTCTGTACTCTATTTAAAGCATTATCAGAATATAGAGGTCCGCTGTCATCCGATCTCTTTGGAGCGCACTTGATCGAACAGCGCGGTCACTTCCTTGTCGGGCGCCTTGCTGAGCAGGGACACTACCACGCCCGCGATCAGGCCGGCCAGGAAGCCGGGAATGATTTCATAGAGGCCGAAGCTGCCCAGGAACACAAGCCACAGGATATCCACGCCAGCGCCGACCACGATGCCGGCCACAGCGCCGCCGAAGGTGAGCCGACGCCAGAACAGGCTGAGCAGCAGCACCGGGCCGAACGCAGCGCCGAACACGCCCCAGGCATTTTCCACCAGACCCATGATCGTGCCGCTGTTGGGATTGGAAGCGATCAGCAGCGCGGCGATGGCAATAACCAGCACCACCACGCGGCCCATCCAGAACATTTCCTTGTCGCCCGCCTTCCCCTTGCGCAGGATGGGCTTATACACATCGCTCGCAAAGGCGGAAGCGCTGGCCAACAACTGGCTGTCCGCCGTGGACATGGACGCGGCCAGAATAGCGGAAAGCAGGATACCACTGATCACAGGCGGGAAAATCTTGCGGACCATCTGAATGAACACCGTAGCGCTGTCCTCAATCTCGCCCAGCAGCATCCGTCCCGCGATGGCGGAGACCACGGCGAAGCCCAGGATCAGGAGCGTCCAGGTGATGCCGATAACAGAGCTCTTGCGGATGTCCTTGTCAGAGCGCACGGACATAAAGCGGATGATGATGTGGGGCATGCCGAAGTATCCAAGGCCCCAGCCAAGACCGGACAGGATGTCCTTCCAGCCGGTCATCAGCGACCAGTAGCCCGCGTCGACCTGGTCAAGCGTGGACGCGCCCTGGCCGCTCTGCACCATCGCCAGCGCGAAGATCGGCGCGATCAGCAGCGCGGCCAGCATCAGCATGCCCTGGAAGAAGTCCGTCCAGCACACGGCGGAGAAGCCGCCCATAAAGGTGTAGGAGATAATGACCGCCGCGGCGATGTACATAGCGATTTTCGGTTCCAGGCCCACCACGGTGTTGAACAGCGTGCCACAGGCTTTGATGCTGCTGGCCGCGTAAATCGTGTACGCCGTCAGGAAGATCACCGCGCAGATCACCTGCATTGCCTTTTTCTGGGACAGGAAACGGTTGGTCAGATACTGCGGGATGGTGATGCTGTCTTTCGCGGCGATGGAATACCGGCGCAGGCGCGGCGCTTCAATGATCCAGCTCAGGGCATAGCCGATGGCCAGGCCGATGGCGATCCAGGTCTTCCCCACGCCGAAGGCGTACACCGACGCGGGCAGGCCCATCAGCACCCAGGCACTCATGTCCGACGCGCCGGCGGACAGGGCGGATACCCACGGGCCCATCTGCCGCCCGCCCAGGAAGTAATCCTTCTCGCTGCCATGGCGCGTCCGCAGCAGGAAAAACACGCCGATGCCGACGGTAAACACCAGATAAATAAAGAAAATAACCAGCTCTGTATTCATTGGTTCCTCATTCCTTTCGGATGAAATTACCGCATTATTATACAGAGTTGATTATAAGTATGTCAATTCAGGGCCGGACTGATTTCTGTACAAATATTGTATTTTGTGTCAGGGATCATTCGTGCTGATGGTTTCGTTATTCAGCATTCCGCCAAAGACTGTTTTGAAAATGATTTTCAGATCCAGCCAGATACTCCAGTTTTCAATATACCACAGGTCGTATTTCACCCGTTCCTCAATGTCCGTGTCCCCGCGAAGGCCGTTGATCTGCGCCCAGCCGGTGATGCCGGGCTTTACCTGATGCTTCACCATGTACAGCGGAATCGTTTCCTTGAACTGCTCCACAAAGTGCGGCAGCTCGGGACGCGGCCCCACCAGACTCATATCGCCCTTGAATACGTTCCACAATTGAGGCAGCTCATCCATGCTCGTTTTGCGCAGCATACTGCCAAAACCCGTCCGGCGGCTGTCGCCTTTTGTACTCCAGGCAGTGGTTTCCTGATCGTTCACTTTCATGCTGCGGAACTTGAGCATATTGAATTCCTGGCGCTTATAGCCCACCCGTATCTGCTTGAACAGCACGGGACCGGGGCTGGACAGCTTCACGCCAATCGCGATCAGAAGCATCAGTGGGCTAAGGATGATCAGACCAAGACCGCTGGCGAAAACGTCAAACATCCGCTTGGCCGTCGCCGGGCCGACGACCTCCAGCCGGTTTGCGCGCATGTTGATCAGCTTGCTGCGACCGATGTTTTCGATGACCGGATTCGCGGGAATGATGTCGTTATAAAATGGAATGATGGAGTACTTCACGCCGTTTTTTTCACATGCTCCGATCAGTTCCCGGATGATGCCGTACTCCTCCGGTTCCAGCGCGATGACGGCTTCTTCGATATCTGTACGGGTCAGTATCTGATCCAGATCCTCAAACCCGCCGATGCGATGCTTGCAGCTTTTCCTGCTTTCGCCCACATAGCCAAGAATACAAATGCCCAGGCCCTGCTCGTCGATCACGTCCTCCACATATTGCTTTGCCAGCCTGCCCGTACCGATCACGATTTCCTGCTTGATGTTGTAGCCCCTGTCCCGAAGCCGTTTCATGGCAAAATGCATGGCAGCGTATTTCAGGCTCAGCGTGGCAACGGTCAGACCATAGAAAATAAACAGCACGCCGCGCGAGAATTCCTGCAGGCGGAGCAGATACAGCAGGAAGGCGGCGACGAGGAAGGCGGCTGTCGTTCCGAGCATGATGATCTTCAGTTTCCATCTCAGGGGCTTTGTTCGCGTTGCGCCGTAAAAGCCAACCGACATAAACAGGATGGACAGCGTGACGGCGAAAGCGAACGACGTAAGGATCGTTCCTCCGCTGATCGTGGCCATGTTGAAATAGTCCTTGTTCCGAACCACCAGCCAGAACCAGGACGAAAAAGCGTAGCAGGCAATCACCAGCAGAATATCCAGGATCTGGTTCAGCCTGTTGAAAAAAGCCTGATTTTTCTCTATCATGCTTGCTTTTGTTCCTCTCTTGCAATGCATTTTGCCGTGCGCAGAATTCCGCGCTCCCGCAAACCGCATGAAAGCAGGGAATGCACCGACACGCCTTTCCCTGTGTATATCATAGCATAGGATTTGCGCAAAGTCCACTTATTTCTTGTTTCCCATTATGTGGTAAACATCCGGCGGAAAAAACGGGAAGAGCATTTATTGATTCCGTCCGCCTTGACAAACGGAGGAAATGGTATATGATGTGGGAGAAGCCCGTTATCGGGCGGGCAGATAAAAGATACACAGGAGAAAGAAAATGATACAGGACATTGCTCCTTCAAGGCTGATCAACCACTTCGAGAACAAAACGCCTACGGCGGATAGCGCGATGATGCACTTCCAAAAAAACGCTTTGCTGGCTTCCTATGACACGCAGCGGAAAGCGCTGTGTTTCCCGCGCTTAACGGATTACCCGGAAATAAGCTCTGCTGTTTTCCTGTTCACGATTGACGGGCAGGACTTTTTCCTCGTGCCCGACGCTCTCCCCGCGCCGGAAGGCTATTCCCGGTTTACCATGCAGGAAATCAGAAACCTGCCGCTCGACGGGAATGTGGGTATATTCGCCGCGTTCAGCGCGTATCATCTGTGGAAATGGTATGGCGCCAACCGGTTCTGCGGCTGCTGCGGCGGCAGAACGGAGCATGACGCGGCCGAGCGCGCCGTATTCTGCCCGACGTGCGGCAACAAGGTCTATCCCCGCATCAATCCCGCCGTCATCATCGGCGTGACAAACGGCGACCGGCTGCTGCTGACAAGGTACAACACCGGCTTTGTCCACAACGCGCTGGTGGCCGGGTTCACGGAGTTCGGCGAAACCCTGGAGCAGACCGTGGAAAGGGAAGTGAGGGAGGAAGTAGGGCTGCGGGTGAAGCATATCCGGTATTACAAGTCCCAGCCCTGGGGCATCGCGGCGGATATCCTGATGGGTTTTTATTGTCAGGTTGACGGCGACGACACCATCCGTATGGACAAATCCGAGCTGAAATATGCCGAATGGGTGCGGCGGGAGGACATCGTGCTGCAGCCCAATAACTACAGCCTGACCAACGAAATGATGCGGCTGTTCAAGGATAATAAAGTAGAAGAATTCTATCTTCGGGAAGAAATGCCGTGCTGATAAAACAGGATTTTTACTTTCACGCCTTGGGAGCGAACCGGCCTTTGCATATCCGCGTGCCGGACATTGGCGAGCCGCCCTTCCCGGTGATGTATTTTTTCGACGGGCACAATCTGTTCCGCGACGAGGACGCTACTTACGGCAAATCCTGGGGCCTGGACGATTACTGCGCCGGATGGGACAAACCCATGATCATTGTGGGCGTGGAGTGCGCGCACGAAGGAAATAAGCGGATTTCGGAATACCTGCCCTACAGCTCGGGCTACGGCTGGCTGCGGGGCGTTGAGCCCCTGGGCGAAAGCACCATGCAGGGCTTGATTTATGAGCTCAAGCCATATATCGACTCCGCCTTTTCCACCATCCCGTTCCGGGAATGCACCGGCATCGCCGGTTCCAGCATGGGCGGGCTGATGGCGGCCTACGCGCTGGTGAAATACAACCAATACATTTCCAAAGCTGCCTGCCTCTCCCCCGCCATCGGCAGCGTCAGCGGCAAACTGTGGCATGATATGAATGATTGTCCGATCAGTCCCGATTCGCGGATCTATCTGTCCTGGGGCACCATGGAGGGCTATGGCGGAGTGAAAAACCCCTGGGAAGAGGACAGATCGAGCTGGCTCTATAAGACCTGCCGCACAACGGCCAATAAGATCATAAGAAGCGGCGGCGCGGCCAAGCTCTACTGCCAGATCGGCGGACGCCACTGCGAAGCGGACTGGGAGAAGCAGATCCCCATTTTCATGCCGTTTCTGTGGCAGGAGTAAGAGGGAATAGGGAATAGGGATAAGGGATTAGAAATAGTGCCTGCCAACATCTGATGACTCATTTCACAATAGTAAAATATCACAATAATCATTTATACTAATCCCTATTCCCTAATCACTAATCCCTACTCCTATCCCTTTCTCCTGTATACAACCGTGGCTACGCACAGAGATACACTCTCGGCCCCGGCGTCTCTCAAAGTTTTGGCGCAGGAGAAGGCCGTGCTCCCCGTCGTGCGCACATCATCCACCAACAGCACGCGAAGCCCTTCTACGTTCTTGACGCACGAGAAAGCGTTCGCCACGTTCTTCTGCCGCAGCGCTTTGGGCGTCAGGCTCTGCGGTCTGTGATATCTGTTCCGCTGCAGCAGTTCCAGCGTCGGAATCCCTGTCCGGGCGGAGAGTTCCCGGCAAAGCAGCAGCGATTGATTGCAGCCTCGCCGCCGAAGGCGAAAGCGATGCAGCGGAACCGGCGTGACGCAGTCAAAATCCCTGTCGGGAAGCGCGTCCGCCATGGCTTTTCCCAACAGCGGCGCCGCTTCTTCACATTGGTTGAACTTCAACTGGTGGATCAGTCGCCTCGATTCTGCGCCGTAGCGATAAGGCGCGTAAACCTTTTCGATCGGTTTCATCAGGGGTGAGCGGCAGAAGGCGCAGGGCTTGCCCCGCTTCACAGGCGACAGGCAGCGTTCGCACGCTTCGGGCGGCAAGCGCATGGATTTGAGCTTCTCCCTGCAGGCGGCGCAAAGACAGTCCGCAGCGTCCGCTCTCCTCGGGTCTCCGCAGCACAGGCAGCACGCCGCGTGCGGAAAAAGCAGCCCGGAGACTGCTTCTTCTATTCTTTTCAGCACTGTTCCAGCCCTTGCCAGCACGTCTAAGCGCCTTCCTTTCCCGTTAAAATCTAATGAAGCATTTCTTTACTCTATCGAAAAATCCTGCAAATGCGTGCAAAAAATGGAAATTTCGCGGAATGCATTCGTAAGCCTTGACACGATTGTATAAAAATTGTATTATATATTTGTATACAATCCACGCGCCAAGGAGGGATTCCTGTGTCCTTTCAGTCCTTTGACACCAGCCTGGAAAGCCGGCCGATCCGGGACATCGCTTATGAACAGTTAAAACATGCTATTATCACCGGCCAGATTCCTGCCGGTTCCCGTATTGTGGAAACGATTTACGCGGAACAGCTGCATATCAGCCGCACGCCGCTTCGCGAAGCGCTGCGCCGTCTGGAGCGCGACGGGCTGGTGGAATACGTACTGCACCGCGGGGTAGTGGTCCGGGCGTTTACCATTGAAGACATCGACGAAATTTTCACCATCCGCAACGCCATGATGATGCTCATCCTGCCTTCCATCATCGAAAACGTGACCGATGAAAAGATTCAGGAACTGCGGGACATCCTGAAACAGATGGACGAGGAATATGAGCGCGCTGACGCCGATGCCCTGGCCATCAGCAACCGGCTGTTTCACGGCACCATGGAGCACATTTCCACGAAAATACGTATCCTGCGCGTGATCGACAGCCAGGAAGAATACATCAAACGCTTCCAGGCGACCACCATCGCCTCCGTCGTGCGGCGCACCAACGCCCATCAGGAGCATCACGATATGGTGGACCTGCTGGAAAAGCGGGATTTGGAAAGCCTGAAAGCGCTGTTCCGGCATCATTTTGAAGAAAGCAGGGAAACCTGCCTGAACGCCGTGCGGACAAACCGCCTGATCGAAATACAGGACGAACAATAAGGAGGCTTCACCATGGACTGGACCTGGGATTTGACCGTATTATACAAAGATTTTGACGATCCGAAAATCGAACAGGATTTCAATGAACTGAAGGCGCTTTGCGAAACTGCCAAGGAGCAGATGGCGCGCACTGACCTGAGCCAGCGGGAAATGCTGGAAGAATGCGTTTCACGGAGCGAGGAAATCTCCCGCCTTATCTCCGGCCTGGGCGAATTCGCCAGCCTGACCCTTGCCACCGAAGCAGAGAACGAACCGGCTCAGCAGCTGATGGACAGGCTGGAAATCTTCTCTGTGCAGCTGGAGCTGCTCAATTCCGAGATGGTTCGCTATATCGGCGGGGTGGAGAATTTGGAAAGCCTGATTCAGGAAAGCGAAAAGCTGCAGAAAGTGGATTTCTTCCTGCGCCGCTCAAAAGAAAGCGCCGCCCATCTGCCGGACCCCGCCATCGAAGAATGGCTGCTGAAAATGTCGCTGTCCGGCGGCAGCGCGTTCTCCAACCTTCGGGACAAGCTGGACGCCACCCACATGGTGGATTATCGCGGCGAATCCCTGCCTCTTGCCGCGATTCGCGGCAAAGCCTACGACCCCGATCCCCAGGTGCGCAAGGACGCTTACGAGGCGGAAATCGCTTCCTACGCCAAAATGGAAATTCCCATGGCCGCGTGCCTGAACGGCGTGAAGGGCGAAGCGCTGACCATGATCGAAGCGGAGCATTTTGATTCCATCCTGGATCAAACCCTGTTCAATTCCAATATGGACAGGGCCACCCTGGACGCCATGCTCACCGCCATGCGGGAAGCGCTGCCCGCGTTCCGCAAGTACCTGCGCAAAAAGGGCGAAATCTTAGGCCACAAAAACGGCCTGCCCTTCTATGATCTGTTCGCGCCCATCGCGCCTAAGGGCTATACGCCCAAAACCTACACCATCGAGGAAGCCAGGGAAAAGCTGCTCACTGAAATGGGCAAGTTCACTCCGGACATGGCGGCGTTCATCGATCACGCCTTTGAAAACCGCTGGATCGACGTGTATCCCCGCGACGGCAAGGGTGGCGGCGCTTTCTGCGCAGGGCTGCACGCGCTGGATCAGAGCCGCGTGCTGACCAACTTTACCGGCTCCTTCTCCGACGTGAGCACCCTGGCCCACGAGCTGGGTCACGCCTGGCACAACCGCTGCATGGCGGGCCTGCCCTACTGCATGACCGATGAACCCATGCCCCTGGCGGAAACGGCTTCCATCTTCAATGAAACCCTGCTGGCCAACGCGGTCATTGCCGACGCCGGAAAGGAAGAACGCTTCTCCCTGCTCGAAAGCAATCTGATGGAAACCACCCAGACGATCGTGGACATTCTGAGCCGCTACATCTTCGAATCCGAAGTGATCGAGCGCCGCAAGGATCATACCCTGTCGGTGAACGAATTGAAGGAAATCATGCTCGACGCCCAGGAGCAGACCTATGGCGACGGCCTCGACCCTGACGTGCGCCATCCTTATATGTGGGCCTGCAAGTGCCACTACTATTATCCCGGCTATGCGTTCTATAATTTCCCCTACGCCTTCGGCCAGCTGTTCGGCGCGGGCGTGTTCGCCCAGTATAAGCAGGAAGGCGCGTCCTTTGTGCCCAAGTATTGCAAGCTGCTGCGCTCCTGCGGCTCCGGTATGGTAGCGGACGTGGCGGCCAGCGTGGGCATCGACGTGCGCAGCGTGGATTTTTGGCGGGAATCGCTGAATGTGTATGTGAAGGAGATCGAGGAATTCATTCAGTTAGCCGATGAATTGATGTAACAAGGAGAAAACTCATGCAGAGCTTAAAAGAACAGATTCTGGAAATTTTATCCGAGGACTGCCGCACGCCCCTGGAGCGCATCGCGGTGATGACAGGCAGCGAGCTTAATCAGGTAGCGGAAGCCGTTGAAGAGCTGGAGCGCGATCGGGTCATTTTGCAGTATTCCCCCATCATCAACTGGGACCGCACCGACCGCGAGCGGGTGGAAGCCATGATCGAAGTCAAGGTCACGCCCCAGCGGGACATGGGCTTTGACGCCATCGCGGGCCGAATCTATCGGTTCGACGAGGTAAAAAGCGTGTTCCTCATGAGCGGCAGCTACGACCTGCTGGTGCTGGTGGAAGCCAGGACATTAAAGGAACTTGCCCTGTTCGTGTCCGAAAAGCTGAGTCCGCTGGAATCCGTCACCGGAACCTCCACCAGCTTCGTACTCAAGCGCTACAAGCAGGACGGCGTCATTTTCGTGGGTGAAACGACTGACAAACGGATGGTGGTCTCCCCGTGAGCAGCCGTTTTGTGAATCCCTCCGTGGCTCAGGTGCCGCCCAGCGGCATCCGGCGCTTCTTCGATATCGCGGGCACGATGAAGGACGCCATTTCTTTGGGCGTGGGCGAGCCGGACTTTGTAACGCCCTACCACATCCGCTCCGCCGCCATCGACAGCATCCTGGACGGCGAGACCCAGTACACCCCAAACCGGGGTCTTATGTCCCTGCGCAGGGAAATCGCGGAGTATCTTTCCGAGCGGTTTCAGGTATCCTATGACCCGGAAACGGAAATCATGGTCACCGTCGGCGCCAGCGAAGCCATTGATTTGGCGCTGCGGGCGTGCCTGCGGCCCGGCGACGAGGTGATCGTGCCTGACCCCGGCTATGTCAGCTATGCCCCGTGCGTCACGTTCGCGGGCGGCGTGCCTGTGCCGGTTGCGACGAAAGCGGAGGATGAATTCCGCATCACGCCGGAGGAAATCGAGCAGGCGGTCACGCCGAAAACCCGCGCGCTCATTTTTCCCTATCCCAACAATCCCACCGGCGCGGTCATGAACAAAGCGCAGATGCAGGAAATCGCCAGGGTGGCGGAAAAGCACGACTTGCTGGTGATCAGCGACGAAATCTACGCCGAGCTGACCTATTCCGAGGACGAGGACGAACAGAAAACCGCTTTCTCCGCGCTTGACGGCATGACAGAGCGCACGGTGCTGATCAACGGTTTCTCCAAAGCGTTCGCCATGACCGGCTGGCGTCTGGGCTATGCCTGCGCACCGAAAGAGATCCTGTACGAGATGAACAAAATTCACCAGTACGCCATCATGTGCGCGCCGCGCCAGGCGCAGGTGGCGGGCCTGCAGGCGCTTAAAAAGAACCGGGAAAACGGTTATGAGGACGTGGTCACCATGCGGCGCAGCTACAACCGCCGCCGCCGGGTGATGCTGGACGCTTTCCGCAAAATGGGCCTTTCCTGCTTTGAGCCCCGCGGCGCGTTCTACTGTTTCCCGTCCGTCCAAAGCACGGGGCTTTCCAGCGAGGAATTCTGTACCAGGCTGCTTAAGGAGCACAGGGTGGTCTGCGTGCCGGGCGACGCGTTCGGCCAAAGCGGAGCGGGGCATATCCGCTGCTGCTACGCCACCGATATGAACCGGATGCTGGAAGCGTTCCAAAGGATGGAACAGTTTATCCGAGCCTTGTAAACTTTCTTTTTTCAGGAGGACGCCATGCGGAAAACCATTTCTTTTCTGCTTCTTTTCTTGATGCTGCTCACCGTGAGCCTGCTGGCCGTGATGGCTGAGGATCTGGAGAACGAAGAAGATATTTCCATGGAGGAGCTTCTTAACCCGCCCACGCCGGCACCTGCTCCCGGGTCCACGCCCCTGCCGACACCGGAACCTTCACCCACGCCCGAGCCTGTGTACCAGCCGGATGGCAGTATTGAAATCACCCTCACAGCCGTGGGCGACGTGACCATCGGCAGGAACGTGCAGCACAAGGGCACGTCCATCTTTGAAAAAGAGCTGAAAAAGCAGAAGAATGATCCGAACTTTATTTTCCGCAACGTGAAACAGATTTTCGAGGAAGACGACCTGACCATCGCGAATTTTGAAGGCGTGCTGGCCGACACCTATACCATTCCCTCCAGCAAGAAAAACAACGAATTTCTGTTCCTTGCTTCCCCGGAATACGCCGACGTTCTGCGTAACAACGGCATAGAAGCCGTGACGATGGAAAATAACCATGTGGGCGACTTCGGCGAAGACGGCGTCAACAGCACCATCGCCGCCATGGAAACCGCCGGCGTGGCCTGGGCGAATAAGAATCATATGGCGGTATACGAGGTTCAGGGCGTCCGCATCGGAATACTGGCTTACCAGATCGTGCCGCCCCTGCGCAGCGATGAAATGCAGGCCGACGCGCTCCAGGCCCAGGTGGCGAGCGATATCGCCCGCGCCAGGCAGAGCTGCAATCTCGTCATCGTCAGTTTCCATTGGGGCAAAGAACTGGATTATTCTCCCCGGAATGAAAGCCCCTACCGCCAGGTGACGCTGGGACGCGCCGCAATCGACGCCGGGGCTGACCTGGTGCTGGGCCATCACAGCCACCGCATCAATCCGATTGAAAAGTACAATGGGAAGTATATCGTTTATTCTCTGGCAAACTGTTCCTTCGCGGGCAACAACAAGCCCAGCGATATGTGCACCTTCATCTTCCAATGCAAGTTCCGCATCAAAAACGGGCAGCTGGTGGACAATCCTTTCCGCATCATCCCCTGCCGCATTTCGTCCCGCCGGGACTACAACGACTTTGCCATCACGCCCTACACCGAAGCGGACAACATCAAAACGGTGATCAGCACGCTGACCAAGAAAGACAATATCAAAAATCTGGAATACGCCGTTACCAATTATCCGCTGGAATGGGAGTGAAACGATGCCGCAGCTGAAAGCCCGCCTGATGGACGAGCCCGCCATGAACCGGGCGATGACCCGCATCGCCCATGAAATTCTGGAGCGCAATGGCGGCTGCGAGGATGTGTGCCTCATCGGCATCCGGCGGCGGGGCGAACCGCTGGCGCGTTCGATCGCGGAAAAGATCGCCGCCATCGAAGGAAAAGAAGTTCCCGTCGGCGTGCTGGACATTACCCTCTATCGGGACGACCTCTCCCCCGCTTCCGAAACCGGCATGCCAAAGGTCAACCAGACCCAGGTATCCTTCCCCATCACTGGCAAGCGCGTGGTGCTGGTGGACGATGTGCTGTTCACGGGCCGCACCGCCCGCGCCGCCATCGACGCGCTGTTCGGCATGGGAAGGCCGGCACAGATTCAGCTGGCGATTTTGGTTGACCGCGGCCACCGGGAACTGCCCATCCGCGCGGACTTTGTGGGCAAAAATGTCCCCACCTCCCATACGGAACTGATCGCCGTCAAAGTGCCTGAAATCGACGGGGACACTGCGGTGGAGATTTGGACACTTTAAATGAGTTAGGAGTGAGGAGGTAGGAGTTTATATACTGAACGATGAACGAAAGCCTCTCTTGCGATCATAAAACACTATTATTGCTCGCCCAATTGAATCGTGAATTCAGATGCGGGATGAGAAATCGTTCCAGACAAGGAACGAAACCGCAGGAATACTGGAGGTATTTCAAGGTTGAGTGACGCAGGATGGACCGATTTATCGCCCGCAGATAAT
>JAFWQM010000025.1 GCA_017509065.1 Clostridia bacterium | reverse complement strand
TTGATGTGCTGGGCCAGGGTGGATTTGCCGGAACCGGTGTGGCCGATCAGCGCCAGGAATTCGCCCTCCCGGATGGTCACGTTCACGTCCCGGATGGCGGTGGCCTGAAAGGGGCTGCCGGGCTGATAGGTGTGGGTCACATGCTCCAATGTCACTTGCACAGCCGCGCAACCTCCTTTGCCATTTCGTCCACCGTCAGGATGCCATCCTGCAGCGGCATGCCCTGCGCTCTTAATTGTTCAGCCAGCCGTGCCATAGGCGGCGCGTCCAGGCGGTAGGGGCGGATGCGTTCCACGTCGGAAAAGACCTCCCGGGGCGTGCCGGACAGCACGATCTTTCCTTTATACATGACGTGCGCCTGATCGCATTCCACCGCTTCTTCCATAAAATGGGTGATCCACAGCACGGTGATACCCTTTTCCCTGTTCAGACGCTTCACCGCCTGCATCACCTCCCGCCGTCCCTGGGGGTCGAGCATGGCGGTGGACTCGTCAAAAATAATGGCCTCCGGGGCCATGGCCAGCACGCCAGCAATGGCGACGCGCTGCTTCTGTCCGCCGGACAAAAGGTGCGGCGCGCGGTCCGCATAGTCCAGCATCCCAACATCCTTCAGCGCTTTTTCGATGCGCGCGGGCATTTCGGCGGTGGGCACGCCGATATTCTCCAGCCCGAAGGCCACGTCCTCCCGCACGATGGTCGCTACCAGCTGGTTGTCAGGGTTCTGGAACACCATGCCAGCGCGGCGGCGGATCTCCCAGGTGTTGTTATCGTCCTGGGTATCCATGCCGCAGACTGTCACATGCCCCTCCGTGGGTAAATACAGCCCGTTGATCAGCTTTGCCAGCGTGCTTTTGCCCGACCCATTCTGGCCCAAAACAGCGTGAAAAGAGCCGCGCTCGATATTCAGCGTTACGTCCCGCACCGCCATCGGCCCGCCGTCTTCGTAAGCGAAGGATACATGATCCACCGCGATAATCGGTTCTGCCATTGGATTTCCTCGTTCCCTGTGTTCTGCGCGTCCGATCGAACGCACGGCAGATTATACCATACTTTTCCCCTGTCCGCAATAGAAAAGCGCCATGCGAAAGCACAGCGCTTCTTAAAGATGTTACCATTCAGCTAAGAGAAACCCAACAAAGGGAACGCTGGGGTTTCACCCCAGTCCCCACCAGGGTACTGAGTACCCTGGACCCGCAATAGCGGATTATACTTGACAAAAAAGTGGAGTTTGTTCCCGCTGCTGCTTGAGAGATAGGATATCGGACTCCGTCTTGTTGTGCTTCTGGCCCGGCGGCGAAGCCGCCAACCCGGACGTGAAGCGTCCGGGGAAAGCCTGGGAATAACCCTCAGGAGAAAGCTCGCTTTCCCCTGAGGGTTTTCCCTGTCTTTCTTGGGCCAGAAGCCCACTAACTTTCCGTAACCCCAGCGCGGCAGGCGAACGTTGTTTGTTCTATCATACGGAGTTAATTCGCCTATGGGAGTCCAGAGGCCGAAGGCCTTTGGCGCAGGTCTGGGCGCGCGGAGCGCCCAGCGTCTCCCTTTGCTGCTGAACTTGATACCTGAATAGTTACTTAAAGATTGATATTACTTTACCACCAGGTTCAGCAGCCGTCCGGGGACGTAGATGCACTTGACGATATTCTTATCGCCGATGAGCTTCTTCACTTCGTCCTTCTGGGGCAGTTCTTCCTGGGCGGCTTCCTTGGTGAGGGTGACGGGCACCATCAGCTTGCCTTTCACCTTGCCGTTGATCTGCACGGCGATTTCCACCTCGTCCCGCACCAGATACTTTTCATCGTAGGTGGGCCAGGGCTGGGTGTAAACGGGTTTGCCGTAGCCCTGCGCCTGCCAGATTTCCTCGCAGATGTGGGGAGCCACGGGGGAGAGGAGGAGCAGCAGGGTCCTGTATTCGCCCTTGGTGACGCTGCCCTTCTGCACCATTTCGTTCACCAGCGTCATCATCTGGGCGATGGCGGTGTTGAACTTCATTTTCTCGAAGTCCTCTGAAACCTTCTTGATCGTCTGGTTCATGGACACCCGGAGGTCGTCGCTGAAATCGTCGCTGTCGGTGAGAATTTCCTGCAAGCGCCACACGCGGTCCAGAAACTTGCGGCAGCCGCGGGCTCCATTAGTGCTCCACGGAATGGCCTGGTCGAACGCGCCCATGAACATTTCGTACATGCGGAAGGCGTCCGCGCCGATCTCCGCCACGATCTCGTCGGGGTTCACCACGTTGCCGCGGCTCTTGCTCATCTTTTCGCCGTCGGAGCCGAGAATCATGCCCTGGGCGGTGCGCTTGGCGTACGGTTCGGGGGTGGGCACTTCGCCGATGTCATAGAGGAAGCGGTGCCAGAACCGGGAGTAGAGCAAATGCCGGGTGACATGCTCCATGCCGCCGTTGTACCAGTCCACGGGCAGCCAGTATTTCAGTTCTTCCTGGCTGGCGAAGGCCTGGTCGTTATGCGGGTCGCAGTAGCGCAGGAAGTACCAACTGGAGCCCGCCCACTGGGGCATGGTGTCGGTTTCGCGCTGGGCAGCGCCCCCGCACTTGGGGCAGGTACAGTTCACAAAGCTGTCGATGCGAGCCAGGGGGGATTTGCCGTCGGTGCCGGGCTGGAAATCGTCGATTTCCGGCAGGCGCAGGGGCAGCTCTTCATAAGGCACGGCCACCACGCCGCACTTGGGACAGTGAATCAGCGGAATGGGCTCGCCCCAGTAGCGCTGGCGGTTGAAGGCCCAGTCCTTCATCTTGTACTGGACGCCGGCCCTGCCGATGCCCTTCTTTTCGATTTCCTCCAGCACCCGGGCGATGGAGTCTTTCTTGTTGGTGTAGCCGTTCAGGAAATCGGAGTTGATCATCTCGCCGTCGCCGGTGTAGGCTTCCTGTTCGATGTCGCCGCCTTTAATGACCTGCACGATGTCGATGCCGAACTTGTGGGCGAACTCCCAGTCGCGCTGATCGTGGGCTGGCACGGCCATGATGGCCCCGGTGCCGTAGCCCATCATGACGTAGTCGGATATGAAGATGGGAACGACCTTGCCGGTCAGCGGGTTCACGGCGGACAGACCCTCGATCTTGAGGCCGGTCTTTTCCTTGGTGAGCTGGGTGCGCTCAAACTCGGTCTTCTTTGCGCACACGTCGCGGTACGCCTCGATATCAGCCATGTTGGTGATCTGCCCGGCATACTTGTCAATGAGCGGATGCTCAGGGGCCATGACCATGAAGGTCACGCCGAACAGGGTGTCGGGCCGGGTGGTGTAGATTTCCACGCTTTCGTCGGTCTTATACAGCGGGAACTTGACAAAAGCGCCGGTGGACTTGCCGATCCAGTTCACCTGCTGCATTTTGATGTTCTCGGGATAATCGACGGTTTCCAGGCCCTCCAGCAGCTTATCCGCGTACTTGGTGATGCGCAGGTACCACACGTCCTTGGGCAACTGGATCACGTCGCCGTGGCAAATGTCGCATTTGCCTCCCTGGCTGTCCTCGTTGGAAAGCACCACCTTGCAGGAGGGGCAGTAGTTCACCAGCGTCTTGTCCCTGAACACCATGCCATGCTCAAAGAGCTTGAGGAAAATCCACTGGGTCCACTTGTAATAATTCGGATCGGTGGTGTCCACTTCCCGGCTGTAGTCGAAGGAGAAGCCCAGCTTTTTGAGCTGCTCCCGGAAATGGTCGATGTTTTCCTTGGTCACGATGGCGGGATGGATGTTGTTCTTGATGGCGTAGTTCTCCGTGGGCAGGCCGAAAGCGTCCCAGCCGATGGGGAACAGCACGTTATAACCCTGCATCCGGCGCATGCGGGAAATAATGTCCATGGCCGTGTTGGAGCGGGGATGCCCCACGTGCAGGCCGTGGCCGGAGGGATAGGGGAATTCGATCAAAGTGTAAAACTTGGGCCTGGTATGGTCTTTTGACGCGGCAAAGGCCTGGTGGTCATCCCAGTATTTTTGCCACTTGGGTTCGATCTCAGCAGGTACATAGGGCTTGACCGGCATAAGGAAGCCTCCTTCAATCATTGCGGATTGTTACATTATAATCAGAAAGGCTGATTTTGTAAAGTAGTTTGTGAGTATAACAGCGATTCGGCGACCCTGCTGACCGATTCAGGAAAATCGTCCCGTCAGAGCAAACGCGGCTTCATGGAGGGCGCGGCGGAATTCCCAGGTGGCGTTTTCATTTTCGCTCGGATAGAACAGGCGGTTGGTGAAGGAGATGACGCCCACGTCACAGTCCCGTGAAAAGTAAATGCCTGTGCCGGTGAAGCCGGTGTGACCGCATCCGTGGGGATAGCTGGTTCCCGTCTGGAAGCCGATGCCCCGCCCCGGAGCGTCCGGCTGCTCCCGCTGCGCCTCGATGAGCAGCGGATCGGCGGTGTTCATATAGTATTGGCACAAACGCTCGTAGGCCGCCGCGTCGGCAAAGATGCCCGCGTGGCCGGAAACGCCGCGGAAATAGTAATGGCAGTTGCCGTCATTCGCTTCGCCGCGGACAGGCCGGCCCGCAGGCCGAAATCCGTCAAAGGAAATGCCGCGCTCCGCGCACATCCGCGTTTCGATGGGATTGCCATAGCAGGAAGGAACGATGGGCAGGCTCTGATCGGGCAGATAAGTCATGTTCCCCAAGCCCAGGGGTCTCACCAGATCCTCCTGCAGGCAGACTTCCAGCGGCTTTCCCTGGACATGCTCAATGATTTTCCCAAGCAGCATGAAGTTGAGATCGGAATACACCATGCCTATTGTCGGCTCTGTATGCAGCAAAGCGTATTTCAGAACGGCATAAAAGTCTTCTCCCCGCCGGGAATAAAAAGGATACCAGGCGGCGAGGGAGGAGGTATGGGTAAGCAAATGATACAGCGTAACGTATTTCAGCCGTTCAGCCAGATACGCGTCATTCCGCAGAGCGGGCAGGGCGTCGGGAAGCTTATCCCGCAATCCCAGCTTTTCCTGTCCGATCAGCAGAAATATCTGCGTGGCCGTAGCGATTTTGGTCAGGCTGGCAACGTCAAACAGGCTGTTTTCCTCCGCCTCCCCCGCGCAGGCGCAGGCCAACGTTTCCCGGCTGTTAAAAACGCGCACGCAGGCGGAGGGGAAATACCCCGCCGCCCGATAGCGCGCCATGATGTCATCAATCTCGCGCCGAAGGCGCGCTCTCAATACTTCATTCATACCGGGCCCATCTTCTCCATCTTGAATTTCAAAATACGGTACACGCTTTCGTCAATCCGGCTTTCGGGAATCACGCCGCTTTCGACCGCCCGCACAACGCCGTCGAACGCCTCGAAATAATCGTAAGGCATGAGCAGGATATCCACCCCTGCCTGGATACAGCGGACGCAGGCTTCGGAGGAAGAATACTTCTCCCGGATAGCGCCCATCGAAAGGGCGTCGGTGATGATGAGTCCTTCAAAGCCCAGCTCTCCGCGAAGCTTTTCGGTCAGGATGGTATAGGACATGGTGGAGGGTTCGTCGCTGCCGGTCACGTTCGGCGCGGAGATGTGGGCGGTCATCACGAAGTCCGTGCCCGCGGCAATGCCGGCGCGAAAGGGAAGCATCTCGCAATTGCTGATTTCCTCCCAGGTCTTTTTTGTTTCCGCGTAGCCGGTGTGGGTGTCGGTGGCGGTGTCGCCGTGGCCAGGAAAATGCTTGACGCAGGACGCCGTGCCACCCTCATGCAGCCCGCGGATGACAGCCTGGACCATCCCCGAAGCCACTTCCGGATTATCGCCGAAGGCGCGGTCACCGATCACGGGATTGCGCGGGTTCGTGTTCACGTCGGCCACCGGCGCGAAGTCGACGTCGAAGCCGTAGGCTTTCAAGTACTGCCCGATGGTCAGGCCGGCTTCAAACGCTTTGCTCTCGTCACCGCCCGCAGCGATACTGCCCATGGACGGGAACTTCTTCACGCCAAAATCAGCGGAATGGTTGGCGATGCGGGCAATCCTTCCGCCCTCTTCGTCGATGCCGAGCATCGGAGAAATCTCCCCCATCCCGTGCAGCCTTTCGTTAAACATAAGCAGCTGGCTGGCGGAGAGGATGTTCTTGCGGAACAGCGCGAAACCGCCGCACGGGTACAGAGCGTACTTTTCCCGCATTTCATCCGAAACGCGGGTGGTGCCGGTGATGCTGTTGTCCTCCAGTTCGGCGGGGCCGAACCTGCCCTCCAGCGCGTCCGGGCGAATCATGAACAGCTGGCCCACTTTTTCCCGCAGGGTCATGCTTTCCATCTTCCGCAATATGGGATCATCTTCCGCGGCCGCGGGACAAATCAGCATCGCTGAAGCGAGCAGCGCGGCGGCGCTTCGGTAAAAACACGTCTTCTTCATCACGATAAACTCCTTTATGGTCAAAGATTGATCCGCTTTCCGATTGTACCACAGCAGCCCGTTTTTGACAACAAAAAGAGAGCCCGCGAAGGGCTCCATATAATTTGGGGTTTCATCATTCAGGTTTCGAGGAGAGTTACAGGAGGTTACGTTGGGGCTGTTCGCCCCAGTTCCGCCGCCATCCCGGACGCTTTACGTCCGGGGAAAGCCTGGGAATAATCCTCAAGGGAAAGCGAGCTTTCCCCCTGGGATTTTCTCAGCTTTCTTAGGCCAGAAGCCTCTATCTTCCGTAACCCCATATTGACAGGCGAATGTTGCTTTCTTTACCCAACCATGTAATTTCGCCTATTGGAGTCCAGAGGACGAAGTCCTTTGGCGCAGGTCTGGGCGCGCGGAGCGCCCAGCGTTCCCTTTGTTGGATGATTTAAAGCTGATCGGTAGCTTTTAGTGGTTCCATCCGCCGTGCGTTTGTCTGCTCTGAGTGGCGGAGGTATCGGCGTCTGTCTGCTGGTTCTGGCCGGGATTGGACATTTGGCCGCCGCGCTGGCCAAAGCCTGAGAATTGGCCGGACTGCTGGAACTGGCCGTTCATGCCGCCGCGCATTCCGCCGCCGTCCGGGCCGGCCACGCCGCTGTTATTGTTCAGTGTCACGGCGGACGCCACGTAGTACGCGCCGTCATAGTCGATGCCCGCCTGGCCGCCGAAGGAAGCGCTGCTGATGGTGATGACGCCGCCGAGCAGGTTGATGTTGCCGTTGCAGTCCAGGCCGTCGCCCTGGCTCTGCACGTTCACTGTGCCGCCGGTAATATTCACGGAGGCAATGAGCGTATCATCCTTCTGCGCGCCGTTGATGGCGTCGTCGGTGGCGGTCACGCTGATATTGCCGCCGAAGATGTTGACCACGGTGCCCTCCAGGCATTCCGCAGCGCTGGCGGTGACGGACGGCCCGCTCGCGCTGTCCCGGTCGCCAATGGTCAGGATGCGGTCAGCGTGAATGGCGTCATCCTTCGCTGTGACGTTGAGCGTGCCGGAAAGCAGGGTGAGGTCAGCGCCCGCGTTGATGCCGTCGTTGGCGGCGACGATATTCACGGTCAGGTTTTCGCCGTCCATCACAAAGGAAGAGTCTGTGTCCCCCACCTTGATGCCGTTCTTGGCATATCCGTTGATGTTCAGCGTGCCGTCGCCGGTCAGGTACACCTGGGAACCCGCTTTTGCCTTGATCGCCGCGCCGTCATACGCATCGGCAGTTTCGGCGTCAGCGGAAGATTCATCCGCTGGGTTTTCATTGTCGGTGAGGGTCACGCTGCCGCTGATTACGATCTTGACCTGGGCATCCTTATTGATGGATACCGCCGCGCCGTCGCTGCTGGCCAGGTTCAGGCCATCCAGCACCAGCACCACACCGGTGGTTTCCTTCTTTACGGTGATGCTGCCGTCAGAGCAGTCACCACTGATCACGTAGGTGCCGACCTCATTGATCTTTACCTTGCTGTCGCTGTCGCTCATCCGAATATATACGGCGTTTTCATAGTCGGCGATCAGGGCGGAGGCTGCGTTTTCCACACTGCTGGTCACGATTTCAGAAGGGCTTTCGGCGTAGGTCACATTGGTACTTAGGCCCATCCATCCGCCCTGCGTCCAGCCGTCAAAGCCGCCGTTCATCATCATCTGTCCGCCGCGGCCCGCCGCCAGGCCGCTTACCATGGAAGCCGCCATCAGGCAAAGACACAGCGCGGATACCAGGGTGATCTTCTTCCAGTGCTTTCTGAAAAAACTGCCGTTCTTCTTCACGCGGTAAGTTCTGTCCATTTTGCGATGCTTCATTTTCGTTTCCTCCTTATATGCGCTGCCGGGCGAACTGCCGGCTTAGGTGTTCCGCTTGTTTGTCTCCGGGCTGTCTCCCTTCGACAATACCCATTATAGGCAGGAAGCTTTAAAGAAGCTTAAAGCTAAAGAACTTTTAAACAATAAAGCGTCCGAACCGTTTCCTGTCTGCGGAAACGTGTCCGGACGCAAATTGCTCTGTTGGCGTATTGCTTTTAAAGACTGATCCAATAACGTTCTATTTCTTCGTTTTCCACGGGCTCATGCACGGTGGCGTCATAGACGCCGCCATTTTTGAGGATTGTTTTGCGGCTGGCCTCGTTATCCTTGAGGCAGGTCACCATGATCGCGTTCAGGCCGATGGAGCGGCAGAAGGGTTTCACCGCGTTCAGCATCCAGCCCGCGTACCCTTTCCGCCGTTCGGAGGGGCGCACAGAATAGCCGATGTGTCCGCCGTACTTTTTCAGAAATTCGTTGAACCGGTGCCGCACCTGGATCATGCCCACGACCCGTTTGTCCGCTTCCCGGACGCAGAGGAACTGGGTGGCCTGCACCCAGCCCAGGGGCACGGTTTCCTCATGGCGGCAATTCTCCGTGGATGCCAGCCATTCCATGGGATCGGCCAGGCGTTCGAGCGCCCCGGTACCGTCCATGGAATCGCCATGATCCAAAAACTCCTGCCGGTACGCGGCGATTTCATCCCGGTACTCCGCTGTGGGCTGTACCAGGAGGAGAGCTTCATTCATCTTATTCTCCATATCCCCGGGGATTCTGCTTTTGCCAGTTCCAGGCGTCGCGGCACATGGCGTTCAGGTCGCGCTTGGCTTCCCAGTGGAGCAGCTCTTTAGCGCGGGTGGCGTCGGCATAGCAGACGGCGATATCGCCCGCCCGGCGGGGGGTGATCTCGTAGGGGATTTTCAGATCGTTTTCTTTTTCAAAGGCGTGCACGATGTCCAGCACGCTGTAGGGGGTGCCGGTGCCCAGGTTGAAGATTTCCACGCCGGTTTTGTTGACCGCGTATTCCAGCGCCGCCAGATGGCCCGCCGCCAGATCCATCACGTGGATATAGTCCCGCTCGCCGGTGCCGTCCCGGGTGGGATAATCGTCGCCGAACACCCGCAGATGATCCAGCTTGCCCGACGCCACCTGGCAGATGTAGGGCATCAGGTTGTTGGGGATGCCGGAAGGATCTTCCCCGATTGTCCCGCTTTCATGCGCGCCGATGGGGTTGAAATAACGCAGCAGGATAAAGGAACGGGTGGGATCGGCCTTGGCCACGTCGGTGAGAATACGCTCGCTGATCCACTTCGTCCAGCCGTAGGGGTTGGTGCAGCCGGTGGGGAAGTCTTCGCGCAGGGGCATGGTCTGGTTGGTGCCGTACACCGTGGCAGAGGAGGAGAACACAAGCACATTGCAGCCGAACTTCGGCATCACCTTGCACAGCGTCATGGTGGCGTCCAGGTTGTTCTGATAATATTTCAGCGGCTTTTCCACGGACTCGCCCACGGCCTTGAGCCCGGCGAAATGAATCACGGCGTCAATGGGCTGATACTGTTCAAACAGCGCGTTCACGGCTTTTTCGTCCGTGCAGTCGCCCACCACGAGCGGCGCTTTCTTTGCGGTCAGTTCTTCCACCCGGCGCAGGGATTCGGGACTGGCATTGTCCAGGTTATCCAGAACCACCACTTCATGGCCCGCTTCCAGCAGGCACAGGGCTGTATGGGAGCCGATATATCCGGCGCCGCCGGTCAATAGTACGCGCATATGCGTCCCTCCTTTTATCGCTGGTTGCCTGTTTGTATAATACACAGGAAATCCCTTTTCTGTCAAGGAGAAAAAACGGCGTCTGCGGCGCGAAGTTGCAGCACGGGTTACGATTTAGGTAATCCTGGGGGAAACCTTCTTTGGGGCCGAAGCACCCGGAAAACCTGCCCTTGGGCTGGTTTTCAGCGAAGGGGCCGCAACGCCCGGAAAATCATCCAGTGGATGATTTTCAGTGAAGGCCGGGTGGTATCCCCGGAAAGGCCGGAAGACCCCGGACAGCAAAGAATGGTTTCCCCCAGTAATCAAATCTCGTAAGCGTTAGCCCTGTACAGCCCGGAATGAACGATTGCGAAATTGGAAAGATTATGGTAAAATGGATGCAGTGAAGGGAAAGGAGGCGGCGTCGCATCATGCCCAAACAAGTAAACAGGGAGAAAAAGAAGCAGCCTCACAGGATTCATTGGCTGGGAAAGCTGATCGCCAAGCTGCCGGCCTGGCCTGTTTTTTATCCGATTTATGCCGCGTCAAAGCTGAACCTGGTGGAGGAACTGTACTGGTCGCCCAAAATACCCGAAGGGTTCGACGGCTTCCGGATCGCGTATCTTTCCGACATCCATTACGGGGACCTGTTCCCGGAGGAGCGGCTGCGGGACCTGGTTCAGCGCGTGAACAAGCTGCACGCAGATGTGGTTGTGCTGGGCGGCGACTATGCCGTCAATTCTGACAGCGCGATTCAGTTTTTTGAATTGAAACCGGGTTTCCAGGCTAAGACCGCCGTACTGGGCGTGATGGGCAACCATGACCGCATGTCCCCGGAGGAAAACCTGGATAAACTGATGGCCGCCATGCGGGAGGACGGCGTGACGCCGCTGGTCAACGACGGCGTGATCCTGGAGCGCAAAGGAAGCCGGATGGCGTTCGTGGCCTGCGACGATTATTACTGCGGGAAGCCTGACCTGCAAAAAACCGCCGCGCTCGGCCGGAGCGCGGATTACACCGTGTTTCTTCCCCATATGCCGGATATCCTGCCCGAGACGTTCAGCATGCCCGGCGGGCCTTTCTATCAGCTGGCCCTCTGCGGCCACACCCACGGCGGTCAGGTGGCCGTGATGGGCCGCGCCATCAAATCATCCAGCATTTACCGAAGCAAATACCTGTCCGGCTGGTATCACGAGCATGGCGTTGATTTCCTGGTGAGCAACGGCGTGGGCACCTCCGGTTTGCCGGTGCGTCTGGGTGCAAAGCCCCAGATGCATCTGATCACAATGAAAAAAGAACTGTAGGACCGTAAATCGGCGCAAGCAAAATCCCCGGCAGGTGCGAATCGCACGCCCGCCGGGGATTTGATATATGAAAGCCTGAAAGGCTGGCTGTCGAGATGATCAGGCGCAATGAGCGCCCCTTGATTGCCGGTTACTGTCCGACAGCGGTTTCTTCCTCTTTCACGAGGTAGCTGTCAATCTCCTGCATAAACTTCGCAAGATCCTCTTCCTTCAGCGCGCCGGTATCCAGGAACATCCGGTTCCTCACGGAATACATCATCGCCATGATACCCAAAGTGGATTTGGGATCAATGCAGAATCTCTCGGAGCGAAGAAAGAAATCGTTGTCGTAATTCTTGCAGATGCTGCTCAACCTCTCCGCAGCTTTCATGGAGTCAACGTGAATGTGGATGATCATGGTTTTCATCTCCTTTACAGGAACCGATCTCCTTTTCTGATTTCCGGAAACGTTTCCGGCGGATGGCAAGCACTTCTCACTTGCCGGGCATAGTATACCACCGCCGCCGCGGAAATACAACTTGGCAAAGCGTACAGTCTTTTTCAGAGCGATTTGTGAGCAATGTATGATATGGTTCAGATATATACAATGTATGATGTGGTTTTGACGCTTCAATTGGTCAGATACGACATAAAACGGCGAAATCAGGCGAATGAAAACATTTTCATATTTTATAAAATCCGATAGGATCAGCTTTTGTTCAAACCATTTTTTTCCATCCTGAAAAAAAGTTTCAGCCGCCGCGGCGCGAAAAACTGCCGCGGCGGCTGAAAGCCGGAAATATATTTGCCAGATGATTCATCATGCATGAAGGTCCAGGCAGCGCTTTCGGATCACATCATGATTTCAGCACCGCAAAGGACTGAGGCCCCAGCACCAGTTTTTGATTCTCTGTTTTCACCTCTCCCAGCGTAAAGACAGCCTGCTTTCCTTCCGCGTGCACGCCGGTATCCATGGCTTCCCCTGCCGCGTTGACAGCAAGCAGCAGGCCGCCCCGGCGGTAGACCACGGGCCTGCCGGGCACGGCGGAAATGATCTCCAGTTCCGCGTCAGCCTGCAAGTCCTTCTCCTGATGGCGAAGCGCCAGAATGGCGCGGACGGTGTTCAGCAGGGAAGCGGGGTCTTTTTCCTGCGCTTCCACGGTTGGCGCGTCGGCAGCCGGGTCAACGGGCAGATACAGCGCGTCCGCGCAGCCCTCGGAGAAGCCCAGGTTCTTTCCTTCCGTCCACTGCATGGGCGTGCGGGAGCCGGTGCGGAAGTAGCCGCCCTCTTTGGTGGGAATCTGCTGGTAGCGCATGCCGATCTCGTCGCCGTAGTAAAGAAAGGGTACGCCGGGCAGGGTAAACAGGAAGGCGTAGCAGAGCTTCAGTTCGGTAACGTCCATGTTGAAACTGGGGCGCACGGTGTCATGGTTGCAGGTGAGCAGGGAAATGTAGCCCAGGTCCTTGGTATCCTGATACCAGTCCATGAACTGGTTCAGGAAGGGGGTCATGTCGTGGGCGGAATCCTTGCGGAAATAGCTGTTGTCGGGCTGGGAAGCATCGTGGCCCGCGTATTCGCGCATCAGCTTTTCATAGCCGTTGCCCCAATGGCTGAGGTAAAAATCCATGTCGTAGCCGCAGCGCAGGGCCAGGCAAGGTTCGCTCCACTCCGAAACCATAGCTGCTTCAGGGAATTCCTTATCCAGCATTTCGCGCACATCGCGCCAAATGGCGCTGGTGCCGGTTTTCTTTTCGTCGTCGTACTTGACCAGCGATGCAGCCATGTCCACGCGGAAGCCATCGCAGCCGTGGCTGAGCCAGAAGCGCATCACGTCCTTGATCGCCTCTCGGGTAGCGATGGCGTCGGGATGGTCGATGGGCTGCTGCCAGGGCTCCTCGGGCTTTAGGAAACCGTAGTTCAGGGCAGGCTGGCACTTGAAGAAATTGAGCAGATAAGTGGCTGCGCGTTCCACTTCCCCGCCGATGTAGGGAATATTCCGGCAGCCTCTGATCCAGTGATTCGTCCAGATGTAACGGCCGGACAGTTCGTTGGGCTCTGCCTTGGAGCTCATCTTGAACCAGTCGTGTTCCTCGCTGGTGTGGCCGGGCACGAGGTCCAGCAGCACGCGGATGCCCTTCTGATGGGCCAGGTCAAAGAGGCGGTACAGGTCGTTGTTCGTGCCGTAGCGGGGAGCGACCTTCTTATAATCCCTTACGTCGTAGCCCGCGTCCTTGAAGGGGGAATCGTAGCAGGGGTTGATCCACAGGGCGTTGCATCCCAGACCTTTGATGTAGTCCAGCTTTTCGATGATGCCGTTGATGTCGCCGATGCCGTCCTTGTTGGTGTCGAAAAAAGACTGGGGATAAATCTCATAGAATACCGTGTCTTTCAGCCATTTCGCGGGCATGGAAACGCCTCCTTATCAGATGTTGTATTTACCTGTATCTTATCACAGCGGAGCGGCCCTGTAAAGGAAAAAATAAAAATGCTTGCTTTTTGCGGGCGAGTACGGTATAATATGAAAGCCGTGTATGGCGAATGGGCCCCGTGCGATGCTGCGGTGTGAACCCTGTCAGGTCCGGAAGGAAGCAGCAGTAAGCATCTTAGGCGTGTGCTGCGGTTCCGTCTGTCCGTTATACGCGGTTTTTTCTATGCATTCGCGCCAAGGCGCTTATTTTGTTTTTGGGTGGACGCTTCTTTTCCTCTGTATAAGTCTTTCATTTCCCCAGCATAATAAAAGAAAAGCTTACGGAAAGAGGCGGTCTGATTGTCGGACACGGCATGGCGCCCCATGAGAGACGGGGGGATTTCGGAGGATATCCGCCAGAGCATCCCCCTGCTGCGCGAAGCAGCCCACAGCGAAAAAAGCGAAGACGTGGTGCTGCGGGAGTTTACTGCGCTGGGCCATCCCGCCGCGCTGCTGTATGTGGACGGGCTGACGGACAGCGGGCAGGTGCAGCGTTTTCTGATGGAGCCTTTGCTCCGCGCTGCAGCCTGCCCGGCTGATACGCCGCTGGATACCTATCTCATGAACTCCGTGCTTCCCCTTGCCTCCGTCTCCCCCGCGTTTCAGGCTTCCGCTGTGCTCGGCCGCGTGTTCAGCGGCGATGCGGCGATCATCGTGGACACGATGCCCGGCGCGCTGATCGCGGACATGAAGGGATTTGTGAAGCGCGGCATCGCCGAGCCGATCAATGAGTCCGTGGTCGCCGGGCCGCACGAGGGATTCACCGAATCCCTGCGGGACAACACCGTGCTCATCCGCCGCATGATGCGCACGCCGGCGCTGATCTGTGAAGCGATGACAGTAGGCAATAAAGTGCCCGCCCGCGTCTGCCTGATGTTTCTGGACGGCATCGCCCGGCGGGAGAACGTGGAGGAAGTCAGGCGGCGGCTGGAGGGCTGCAATATCGACTATGTGTCCAGCATCGGGATGCTGGAGCAATTGATCGAGGACGATCCCTTCGCCCTCCTGCCGCAGACCGCCTGTACCGAGCGGCCTGACAGGGCGGTGAGTTTTCTTTCGGAAGGCCAGATCGTTCTGCTGATGGAAAACGCCCCTGCCGCGCTCGCGCTCCCCGTCAGTTTCCTGCATCTGTTCCATGCCCCGGACGACACCGCCATGCGCTGGCAATATGGGACGTTCCTGCGCCTGCTCAGGCTTTCCGGCATGATAATCTCCCTGCTGCTGCCCGCGCTGTTCATCGCGCTGACGGTCTTTCACCCCGAGGGGCTGAGCCTGTCGCTGATGACCTCGGTGGTGGAAAGCCAGGCGAAGGTGCCGCTGTCGCTGTTTCCCTCCATGCTCATCATGCTGCTCATTTTCAGCCTGATCAACGAAGCGGGCACGCGCGTTCCCGGCGCGCTGGGGGCGAGCCTGTCCATCGTGGGCGGATTGATCTTAGGCCAGGCCGTGGTGGAAGCGGAGCTGTTCAGCCCACTGATCCTGATCGTGGTCGCGCTGAGCGGCCTTGGAAGCTATGCAGCGCCGACCTTTCCGCTGACTTTGGCCCTGCGCATCGGGCAGCTGATTCTGCTGCTGGCGGCGGGAACGGGCGGATATCCGGCCATGGCGCTGGCGTTGTTCTGCCTGCTGCTTAGGGCATTCGGCGTCACCAGTCTCAAAGCGCCTTACTTTTCCCCCATTGCCCCGAAGCGGCCCGCCAACCCCGACCGAACGCTGCGCCTGCCCATCTGGCGGCAGCGGCTGCGCGGAGCCATCGCGAATCCCTTTCATATCGAGCGCGTCCAGGGCATGATGCGCGCCTGGGATGATCCCCGCGAGGAAAAGAAATGATCGGAAAAACAGAAACAAAGGTGCACAGTGTTCAGGAAATGAAGGCCCAGCGCTGGCAGGCTCTGGCCCAGGACCGTTGCGCCTTGTGCGGCTTGGCAGTCTACACGCAGATTTTTATCGGACTGGCGCTTTACATTTATAATCATGTGAGCACGCCGGGTTATCTTTCCATCCTGCTGACGGTTCCCTTTGCCCTGCTGCTTCTGTTCCTGGCGCGGAAAACAGCCCGGAGTTCAGGCACTGAAAAGCACCTGAGCAAGCCCGCTTCCTTCCTCTTCGCCCTGCTGCATCTGTTCAACGCCCAGCTGATTTTTACATGCCTGTGCGCCATCCTGACGAACATCATGCCGGATCACAGTCTGTGGGCAATGGCGCTGCTGACCGCGCTGGCGCTTGCCTGGGCCAATACCGGCAGACGGGAGGACGCGCTTGCCCGGCTCGGGCATTTTCTGAAATGGCTCATCTTGATCCTGCTGGGTTACGGCCTGGTTACTTCTCTTCCCTACGGCAACGCTTCCTATTTTTTCCCGATTCTGGGTTTTGGCTGGGAAAGCATCGGCAAAGGCGCGCTGTGGATGTGCGGCGCGGTGTCCTGCTGCGCGCTGCCGCTGCTGACGCCGCAGAACAGCCAGGCCCTTTCCCCCATGCTGACGAAAAAGAGCACGGCTGTGAAACCAGTCTTGCTGTCCATATTGGCGGGATGCGGCACCATGCTGGTCAGCGTGCTGCTCATGCCGGTTCGCACCATGGCGCGGAGCGAAACCCTGGGCTGGCAGCTGATGCTTGCCATCAACATGACCCCCTCCATTCCCGCGTGGAGCATGGAAGCGCTGGGCGTGCTGCTGCTGTTTTTCCTGGCGCTCAACTACCACGTCACCCAGGCCGCTGCGCTGCTGCTGCCGGATCAGAAAGAGCCCTCCGGGTTTATGCTGCTTTTGCTGCTGCTTATTCTGGTTCCCTGCGCCGCCTGCCCGCTGCCGGAAATCACAGAAACGCTGACGCAGATCGCCATGTTCCGCGGGCCGGTCACGCTGGCGGTAACGCTTATCCTGTTTTTCTTCCGTGTCCCGCGCGGTAAAAAAACCGGGAAGGAAGGAACAGGCCCATGAAGCGATTTATATCTTTTCTGCTGTGCTGCGCCTTGGTGCTCTCTGGCTGCTCGCCGCGGCAACTGGAGGAAGAGTTGCTGGTCATCGCGCTGACCGTGGACAGGAGCGAGACGGGCGAGGTGACCGTGTCCGTCAAAGCGCCGCGCAGCGCGGCGGCGGGCGGCGATGACGACAGCTATCTGATGGTGGAAGCCTCCGGCCACACCTTTTCCGACGCCTTGACCATGCTGAACGCGGCCACGCCCCGGTCCCTGAACTTCTCCCAATCCAGGGAAGTTATTATCGGCGAAAACGCCGCGTGTCAGGAGGATTTCGCAAGGCTGCTCCGGCAGATCGACGCACTGCCCCGGTTTCGCTGTTCGGCGGCGGTGATCGTGTGCAAGGGCAGGGCCGCGGACTTTTCCAAAGCGCAGAAGCCCTATGTGGGCACACGCCTGAGCCGCTACACGGAAACCAGCCTGAGCAATTACGCGGGCAAGGGCTTCACCCCGAAAACAACCCTCTGCGACGCGGTGCGGGATTTGGGCTACGGATTCAGCGACCCGCTGTTCATCTTAGGCGCGGTGAATGATTTTTCAGCTTCAACCCCCGATCACGATGAAAATACCCTGGACAGTCTGGCAGGCGAGCTGCCCCGCCGAAGCGCGGAAACGGTGGAGGTGTTCGGTGCTGCGGCAACGGACGGCGTCTGCGTGTCTGGCTACCTGACCGGCTATGAAATGGCGCTGCTTCATCTGATGGAGGGGCATGTAGAAGCTCTTTCGCTTCGGGACGGGCAGGACAACGCCGTCCGCGTACTGGCGTCCAGGCCCGCTGGGATCAGGGTGGAGCTCATGCGGGAGCCTGTCCTTTTGTCTGTCCGGGTGTTCTGCGAAGGAAAGTATTCGCCCGGCCAACCCCCGGATGAAGCCTTCATCACTCGGCAGTTGGTTCAGGATATCACTGCTGTTATCCGGCACCTGCAGGCCCTGCGCTGTGACGGATTCGGCTTCGGCTGTCATGCCGTGCGGCAGTTTGCCACGGTGCAGGACTGGGAAGAGGCGCGATGGCGGGACGCCTATTGCAGCGCGGACGTGGATGTGCAGGTAGATTTGCGCTGCATGGAAAACTGAATCAGAAAAAGGACAGCGCAGAAACCGCGGCATACCCCGGAAAACCCAGCCCAATCACCGCTGCCAGGGTGAATACGTTCAGCCCCACGCCGCCGATTTCACCGCTGAGGATCAGCAGCGCCGCCGCCCAGAAAACCCGCCGCGTCCAGCAGTACAGGCGGCTTTGGGGACGGGCGGACAGGGAGATGATCACGAGCGCCGCGGTCAGCGCGGCAGTCAGCCCCAGCAGCATCCAGTGCGCTTCGTTCATTTGCTCCCCTCCTTCCAAGAAGCTATATGCGGAATGATTGACAAATAGACCCGCCCGGGTGTACAATGGCAAAGAATTCTTTCCTTATTATGGAGGTAACGGCTATGGGCATCATCCCTTCCCGGAATCTGGAGGATCAGCGCCGTGAAAAGGACGGCATCGTATATTTTGACCGCGGCACCGTGACCGGAAAGAACGGCCGGAAATATGACCGCTTCGCCATCCAGACCCATTTCGTCCAGCGCGGCGAAAGCCAGAAGGATCTGGTTGAAAAGTATGTGCGGCCCCTGTATCAGGAGGGCGATATGCTGTCCTTCGGCGCGAAAGTCATGTGCATGTGCGTAAACAGCGTAAAGACCCGCGACGAAGTGAAGCCCGGCTTCTGGGCCAACCTGCTTTGGCGCTTCGCCGGCATCAACACGACCGGTGTGGGCATGCACGAGCCCTATAAGCTGCAATTGGTTATCGACATATGCGGCCTGCCGCGCGTGCTGCTGGCGGTCTTCTGCTCCGCCATTACGAAACCCTTCGGCATCCACGGCGTTTTCTACAAGGTCTGCGGCAAGGGCGTCGGCGGCATCGACGGCTTCTATTTCCGTTCCAGCTTCGATGTGTACAAGGAAATGGCGCTCATCAACCCCAGCAATCCCGTGGAGCTATGCGACGAACTCTACAAAGAGACCGGCATTCCAGTGGTGCTCATGGACGCCAACGACCTCCAGCGCGACCAGCTGGGTAAGTGCAAGGGCTTCCCCCTCACCGACGAGGAAATTCAGGACGCCATGCAGGACAACCCCTCCGGCCAGGGCGACGAGCTGACGCCCCTCATCCTGATTCGGCCGGTGAAGTAACGAAGTTTTGTGGGGAAAACTGCTCTTTGGAGGCCAAAGAGCGGTTTTCCCCACACCCCTTTCCGAGAAAGCCATAAAAAGAATCTCGTTGTTTATATCCTTGTCAGTATTGTTAAAGGTAATGTGATGATGAGAAAAATATTGTTGTGTTTGATCTGTATATGTTTGCTGGTTTCCTCCGCTTTTGCGGAAGCCGTGCCGGAAAGCGCGGGCCTGGACTGGCAGGAAAACGATCCCTGGCCCCACGCCATCCGCAACGGCGACCGAAGCGAGCACCGGGTGGCCGTCACCATGGACGACTGCTATGAGTTCGAATATGTACAAAAAGCCTGGGAGCTGATTTCCTCCTACGGCGGGCGCATCACCTTCTATCCCGTGGGCGACCTGCTCAAGGAAGAAAAACTTTCCGATGCAGATAAGGAGCTTTGGCGCGCCATTGCTGCGTCCGACAGCGAAATCGGCACCCACACTCACCACCACAAGCGCATGACCAAGGAAACGCAGTTCAACCAGATTCTGTACAGCAAGTATCCTCAGCATGTGGTCGACCACCTGCTGGGCTATCACTATCCCCTGCGCACCCTGCGCCCGCCCTTCGGCAGCCATGACGCGGCCTATCAGAAGCAATTGGAAAAGGTGGGCTACACCCATGTCATCCTTTGGGACGTTGACTCCACCGACGCGGACGAGGTAAAGAAAAACGTTCAGAACGGCAGCATCATCCTGTTCCACGCCCGGAAAGCGGACTGGTACTGCCTGCAGAAGATCATTTCCTGGCTGGCAGAGCAGGGCTATGAAATGGTCACCATCAGCGAACTGCTGAACCTGCCGGAATTGGAACCGGAGGAAGAAATCTTCGACTGGACGGTCAGGAAAAAGGAATATCTTGAGGAGTAAGCATGTAAAAGATTACTGCATATTGAGGTATCAGATATGGCGTTCTCAAGCTTGGAATTTTTGTTTTTATTCTTTCCGGTTGTATTTGGCATCTACTATCTGCTGCCTAAAGGAATAAAGAATTATTTTATTTTGGCTGCCAGCCTGTTCTTTTACGCTTGGGGAAATATCCAATCCCTGAGCGTTCTGATCATATCATTTCTTTTGAACTATGTTCTGATTCTTGGCATGGCGGAGTTTAAAAGCGGCAGCAAGGGGAGAAAGTGGCTGCTTGCTTTTGTTATCACGCTGAATGTCGGAATTCTCTTTTTTTATAAGTATTGGGATTTCATGATGGAAGTGTTGAAGCCATTGCTTCCGGTTCAGTCAAATACAAATCAGAATGCGAGCATCGCGATTCCTATCGGCATTTCCTTTTTTACTTTTAAGAGTATCAGTTACGCTGTCGATGTATACAGAGGAACTGCGGCCGCACAGAGAAATCCTCTCTACTACGGAATGTATATATCTTTTTTCCCTCAGATTCTTTCGGGCCCTATCGGGCGCTATCCATTGATGGAACAAAAGCTCCTCGACAGAAACGTGACGTTCACCGCGTTTTCGCAGGGCCTGATGCGGTTCGTGCTGGGCTTTAACAAGAAGATACTCCTTGCGGATATACTGTCCAATTTAGTGAAAATAACGTTTACGACCAGGGCCAACAGCGTTGGGATGGCCTGGCTGGGCGCAATTTGCTATACGCTCCAGATTTACTATGATTTCTCCGGATATTCCGACATGGCCATCGGCTTGGCGGCTATGCTTGGATTCGATACAGAAGAAAACTTTGATTACCCATATTCTTCCTTGACTATCACGGAATTCTGGCGCAGATGGCACATATCCCTGGGCTCGTGGTTCAGGGATTACGTGTATTTTCCGCTGGGCGGATCCAAGGTCAAAAGTAAGGCCCGCTTATTATTCAATCTGTTTGCTGTATGGCTGCTGACCGGAATCTGGCATGGCGCCAACTGGACTTTTATTATCTGGGGTCTCATGTATGGTGTGATCATTTCTATAGAAAAGCTGCTCAGTATTCCTCAGAAGCTGAAGGCGGCAAAGCCTGCGATACGAGTGATTTACCGTGTGGTTACGCTGCTGACCGTGGTGATAGGCTGGGTACTGTTCCGGTCTGATACGCTGGCATTTGCGTTTCATTACATGAAAACGATGTTCGGTCTTGCCGGACAGCCGCTCATGGATGGCTCGTTCCAGTTTTATCTGTCGGACTATCATTTGTATATACTGCTTGGCATACTGTTTTCAGTGCCAGTGCTCAAATGGCTCGGTGAGCGAATCCCCTGGAAAAAAGGCGTCGTATTCAATACAGCATGCTGTATTTACTATATTGTAGAAATCGCATTGTTTGTTGTCAGCATATCCTGTCTGGTGGTCAGCTCCCACAATCCATTCGTCTACTTCAATTTCTAAGGAGGAAGGCTTTGTATGAAAAGCGCCTTTCCGGATATTGCAAGGCTCGTCGCGTCCATTTTCGTCTGCGTACTGATTATAGTCATGGGTGTGAACAATGTATCGATTATATCACCGCTTATCCAGTCTTTTATTGAAGGCAGAACTGATTTTGATGGGATGAAGGATCAGATTGTTGAGGCATATGAATCTAACAATTTATGGGAAAAGAATGACTTGGTCAACTGTTTTGGACTGTCAATGAAGCTCAGCGGCAGAAAGGAGATAAACAAGTGCGTGCTGCTGGACAATGGCATGCTTGCAAATTCAGTATCGACCTTTCAGGGGAGCGCTGAGCACTCAAAGCAATATTGCACCGAATTGCATAATTTCTCTGAATATCTGAAAGCGATTGGTTCTCGGTTTATTTTTGTTGCCGCGCCCAGCAAGATCGATACACAAGGGGAAGTTCTTCCGGTCGGTCTGCTCAATTTACCTAACGAAATGGCTGATAACCTGCTTGCAGCGTTGACCGGGTCCTCCGTTGAAACGATTGATCTGAGAGAAGAATTATCCTATAGTATCAGTCAGATTGATCAATACTTTTACAGGACAGATCATCACTGGAACCCGGATGGCGCGATGAAGGCGTTTCAGATCATTATGAACAGGCTGGCCGAGGGAGATCCGTCCATCGATACCTCCCTTGTTAATCCCGCTCTGTGGATTCGGCATGCAAAGGATAATTGGTTCCTGGGCAGCCATGGGAAGCGCGTAGGAGCGTGGTGTATCGGCACCGATCCTCTGATCTGGTATACGCCGGAATTTGAAACCAGTATGACCTGCATCATTCCCCATAAAAAGCAGTTATTTAAGGGCGATTTTGAGGATGCCAATATTCGCTCAAAATACATTGAAACGCGGGATTATTTTAACTATAACGCGTATTGTGTCTATATCGGCGGTGATTATCCCTATGTCAAGCATCTGAATCCCGGAGCGCCGAACAATCAGAAGATCTTGATCATCAAGGACAGCTTTTCTCTCCCGCTGCAATCCTTTTTATCCACCGCCTTCAAGGAGGTGGAGGTCATTGATCCTAGGCACTATACAGCTTCAGAAATCGCGGAATACTGCTTGTGGAGCAAGCCGGATTTGGTATTAATGATGCGCTATTCAGCAGAAGCGACCGAGGATTACGCTAATCTTGGCGTCAAAGATGCTCCCAATCCGGAGATTCTGGAAGAGACGATCCTCCTGAGCAGCTATGATGTGTCCATTACCAAGTCGGATAGTAGCAACTACAGACATAAAGCACTGCCCGTAGACATTAAGCCGGGAAACACTTATCGATTTTCATTTGACGCAGTCACCCTGACCGGAAATGAAAGCGATGGTGTGACCGTTCTTGTATATGACAATAACAGCAAAAAGGTCATCCGGCAGCAAATTTTTGATATCTTCTACAGCGCTGAGGTTGGAGATAAGCAATGGACATTCAGAATCTCCCCTGAAGAGGCCGATAACCCGGATTACAAATTGTTAGTATATGCCGGTATTCTGGGGAGCACCAAGGGAATCAGCGCGGAGTATTCCGGAATCAACGTAAGTGAACTGGTTCAGCGCTAAGAGCGTCATACTCTCGCAGATTTTTTTCAATAGATGATTATAACGCCAACAAAACAGCCTGCTGTGAGAGGATAAGCCAGATAACAACAGAAAAGAGTAAGCAAAGAAAGACCAATTGAAAAAGAAAGGTCAGACAAAGAAGCGGCAATTCCACAATCAATGCATTTTCAACCACATTTTTGACATATCTTTCTGAATACTTCGACCAGGAGGTTGACGCGCCATGCCTGAAAACTACGAGGGTTATCTCTCCCCTTTCTCCACCCGCTATGCCAGCAGGGAAATGCAGTATCTTTTCTCCGCCCAGAACAAGTTTTCCCTGTGGCGGAAGCTGTGGATCATCTTAGCCGAATCAGAGCAGGCATTGGGCCTGCCGATCACAGACGCGCAGATCAATGAAATGAAGGCCCACCAAACGGATATCGACTTTGACGCGGCGGCGGCGTATGAAAAGAAGCTGCGCCACGACGTGATGGCCCACATTCACGCCTGGGGCGACCAGTGCCCCACCGCCCGGCCCATCATCCACCTGGGCGCCACCTCCTGCTATGTGGGCGACAACGCTGATGTGCTGATCCTGCGGGACGCGCTGCGGCTGGTTCGTGCCCGGCTGGTAGCGGTCATCAAGGCGCTGTCTCAGTTCGCGGAGCAGCACGCCGCCCAGCCCTGCCTGGCCTTCACCCATTTCCAGTCCGCCCAACCCACCACCGTGGGCAAGCGGGCGACCCTGTGGCTGAATGATTTGACCCTTGACCTGGAGGAAATCGACTTCTGCCTGTCCACCTTAAAGCCCCTGGGCTGCAAGGGCACCACCGGCACCCAGGCCAGCTTTCTGGAACTGTTTCACGGCGACTTTGAAAAGGTGAAGAAACTGGACGTCCTCATTTCTGAAAAGATGGGCTTTGCCGCCGCTGTCCCCGTATCGGGGCAAACCTATTCCCGCAAGACGGATTCCCGCGTTCTGAACGCCCTGTCCCAGATTGGCCAGAGCGCCCACAAATTCGCCAACGACATCCGCCTGCTGGCCCACAAGAAGGAGATCGAGGAGCCCTTTGAAAAGAACCAGATCGGCTCCTCCGCCATGGCCTACAAGCGCAATCCCATGCGCTCCGAGCGTATGACCGCCCTCAGCCGCTTCCTGATTTCCAACGCCCAGAACGGGGCCATGACCGCCGCGGAGCAGTGGTTTGAGCGCACCCTGGACGACAGCGCCAACCGCCGCCTGTCCCTGGCGGAAGGCTTCCTTTGCGCTGACGCCATCTTAAGCCTGTACCTGAACATCGCTTCCGGGCTGGTGGTATACGACAAGGTGATCGAAAAGCACCTGAAAGAAGAGCTGCCCTTCATGGCCACCGAAAACATCCTCATGGACGCGGTGGAGCGGGGCGGCGACCGGCAGGAGCTGCACGAGCATATCCGGTTGCATTCCATCGCCGCTGCCAACGCGGTGAAAATGGAGGGCAAGCCCTGCGACCTGCTGTCCCGTATCGCCGCCGACCCCGCATTCCAGGCCGACGAAGAAGCGCTGGAAAAGGCGCTGCTGCCGGAAAACTATATCGGCTGCGCCGCTTTGCAGACGAAAGAATACCTGAACACCGTGATCTTCCCCCTGCTCGCCGCCAATGAAGGCAAGGAAGCAAAAGCACAGGAAATCAACGTTTAATTCTGTTAATTGCTACGTTTTCAAGAGTAAAAAACTCTACAGAAATCAAACAAGGGGAACCCTGGGGCTATCCGCCCCAGACCCCGACCAGGGGGATGATCCCCCTGGACCCGCAATTGGCGAAATAACATCGTTGGGATATACCAACAAGCTGCGCCTGTTGCGCTGGAGTTACGGAAAGTTTGAGGGCTTCTGGCCCAAGAAAGCCGGGAAAATCTCTGGGGAAAGCGAGCTTTCCCACCAGGGATTATTCCCTGG
>JAFWQM010000184.1 GCA_017509065.1 Clostridia bacterium | reverse complement strand
GATGGTCACGTTCATGTTTTCCTTGACGTACTGGATAGCGTCCTCCACGGCGTCCTTGCCCAGGGGCATTTGCTCGAAGGTTTCGGGGTCCATGAAGTAGTACAGGTCGCCGTCATTGTACAGGTACTGCATTTCCTTGGTTTCGATGATGGCCCGGGGCATTTTGTCGGTGGGGTTGAAGGTGCGTTCCACGACGGCGCCGGTCATGACGTTCTTGATCTTGGTGCGCACGAAAGCGGCTCCCTTGCCGGGCTTCACGTGCTGGAAATCCACGATGTTCCACACGCCGCCGTCCCATTCGATGGTGATGCCCTTTTTGAAATCGCCAGCAGTAATCATTTGTCAATTCCTCCATTTTCTTGTTGGTCTATTTGCATAAGGGGCCGATCACAGGATCAGCAGCGCCTTTTGTGCATGTACTAAGGTGCGTCCGCCGTTTTCGGTCACGACGCAGGTGTTCTCGATCCGCACACCGCCCAGGCCGGGCACGTAGATGCCGGGTTCCACGGTGATGGTGATACCGGGCTCCAGGATGTCATGGCACATCTGGGACAGGCGCGGTTCCTCGTGGATGTCGATGCCCACGCTGTGGCCCAGGCCATGGCCGAAGCGGCCCGCGTAACCCGCCGCGTCGATGATGCGGTGTGCTTCCGAGTCGATATCGAAGCATATTTTTCCAGGCGCGAGCATGGCTTCGCAGGTTTCCTGCGCGAGCAGCACGGTGTCGTAAATCTTTTTCATTTCGGCACTTGGTTGGCCCAGGGCAATGGTGCGGGTCATGTCCGCGCAGTAGCCGCCCTTCTTCGCGCCGAAGTCCAGAGTGATCATTTCGCCCTTTTCCAGCTTCTTATCGCTGGGGATGGCGTGCGGCAGGGAGCCGTTCACGCCGGAAGCCACGATGGTGTTGAAGGCCAGGCCGTCACCACCGAGCTCCAGCATGGTGTAGTCCAGCAAAAGCTGCAGCTGCTTTTCGGTCATGCCGGGCTGGATTTTACCCAGCACGATGTCCAGTGCTTTACACGAAATATCGCAGGCTTCCTCGATCAGGGCGAGTTCTTTTTCGTCCTTGATCCGGCGCACTTTTTCCGGTGCGCCGTCCAGGGGCAGAAATTCCACGCCGGGAATGTCCTGCTTCATTTTTTCAAAGGCGCGGACGGTCACTTCGTCGTCCTCGTACCGGACGGCTTTTATGCCGTGCTCCGTGAACAGCTTCGCAGCCAGCTTGGCATGGCTCACGCCCTTTTCCACCATCAGCACCTCAAAGCCCGGCGCCTGCCGCTCGGCTTGCTCGGTGTAGCGGAAATCGGTTACGATTGCCCGGAAGCCTTCGCCCGCCGCCAGCAGGCCTTCGCCGGTGTAGCCGCTGAGATAAAAGATGTTGGACGGCTTGTGGATCAGCACAGCTTCGTTCGTGCCAACGCCCGCCGCTCGCATCATTTTTTCCAATCGGTTCATCGCAAATCATCCTCCAAAAACAGCATAAAAGTTATGCGACATTGTATTTTAACATATTCGCCCCTTTCGCGCTACCCCCTCGGGCCAAAAAAACAAAAAAAGTTTTAAAAAACGGAACAAGGCGAAAGCTGTCAAAATCAGCAAATACACTTTAAGTACAGCTGAAAAACAAGCAAAGTACAGCCATTCTCTTGCATGGGAAAGGTAGTTTTTGTATAATAGGGGCCGTGGCTTTCAAATTGTATGCAAGGAGGCATTGACAATGAACGCTTATGTAGAAAAGGTTTATAACGGACTGGTGGAGCGCAACGGCCATGAGAAGGAATTTCTGCAGGCTGTGCGCGAAGTATTGGAAGCCCTGAGTCCCGTATTCGACAAGCACCCCGAATATGAAAACAAGGGCCTGCTGGAGCGCTTTGTGGAGCCCGACCGCGCGATCCTGTTCCGCGTTCCCTGGGTGGACGACAATGGCAAGGTGCAGGTCAACCGCGGCTACCGCGTGCAGTACAATAACGCCATCGGCCCCTACAAGGGCGGCCTGCGGCTCCATCCCAGCGTGAACCTGAGCGTCATCAAGTTCCTGGGCTTTGAGCAGGTGCTCAAGAACAGCCTGACTTCCCTCCCCATCGGCGGCGGCAAGGGCGGCAGCGACTTTGACCCCAAGGGCAAGAGCGACAACGAAGTGATGCGCTTCTGCCAGAGCTTCATGACCGAGCTGTTCAAGTACATCGGCGCGGATGAGGACGTGCCCGCCGGCGACATCGGTGTGGGCGCCCGCGAAATCGGCTTCCTCTATGGCCAGTACAAGCGCATCACCGGCCTGTACGAAGGCGTGCTGACCGGCAAGGGTCTTTCCTACGGCGGCTCCCTGGCCCGCAAGGAAGCAACCGGCTTCGGCCTCTGCTACCTCACCAACGCCATGCTGAAAAAGCACGGCACGTCCTTCGAGGGCAAGACCGTGGTCGTATCCGGCAGCGGCAACGTGGCTATTTACGCCGCGCAGAAAGCCACTGAGCTGGGCGGCAAGGTGGTTGCCATGAGCGACAGCAATGGCTACATCTTCGATGAAAAAGGCGTCAACCTGGACGTGATCAAGCAGATCAAGGAAGTGGAACGCGGCCGCATCAAGGAATATGCTGCCCGGGTTCCCGGCGCTGTGTACACCGAAGGCTTCCGCGGCATTTGGACAGTCAAGTGTGACATCGCGCTGCCCTGCGCTACCCAGAACGAACTGAACGAAGAAGGGGCCCAGGCCCTGATCGGCAACGGCGTGTTCGCCGTTGCCGAAGGCGCGAACATGCCCACCACCTACGAAGCCACCCTGGCCCTGCAGAAAGCGGGCGTGCTGTTCGCTCCCGGCAAGGCGGCCAACGCCGGCGGCGTGGCTACCTCCGCGCTCGAAATGAGCCAGAACAGCCAGCGCCTCTCCTGGACGTTCCAGGAAGTGGACGCCAAGCTCAAGGGCATCATGGAAAACATCTTCGCCAATATCGACGCCGCCGCCAAGGAATACGGCGTGGAAGACAACTATGTGGTCGGCGCGAATATCGCGGGCTTCCTGAAAGTAGCCGATGCCATGCTGGCCCACGGCTGCGTGTGATTGCTTCCATATCATCCATTGACTCTGTCAGCGCATCCCTCGCCGGATGCGCTTTTTTCATTTTGCTTTTCAAATTCCCGGCCTCGTCCAATAAAGTTCTGGAACACTTCCTCTTTATCCGGTAATTCGCGGAAAAGATGCCGCGCCCTCTTTACAATCGCTAAAAAAGCGGTATACTGGCCATGCGGGAGGAAACGGCCCGCGGAAAGGAAACCGCGTATGAAAAGGATCATTGCAGTTAGTTTGAGTCTGTTCCTGCTTCTGTCCCTCACCGGATGCGGCGCTGCGGCGGAAGAAGTGAGCGTGATGGCCACGTTTTATCCGGTATATATTCTGGCGGAAAACATTCTGGTCGGCGTCGAGGGGGTCAGACTGTCGTCCATGACGCCGCCGTCTACGGGCTGCCTGCACGATTACCAGCTGCTAACCAGCGACATGAAAGCGCTGGCAAAGGCGCAGGCGCTATTGGTGAACGGCGCGGGAATGGAAAGCTTTCTTCCTGATTTGGAGAGCCAGTTTCCGGGCCTGAAAGTCGTGGACTGCTCAAAGGGCGTGGCGCTGCTTTCGGAGGAAGAGGATGAATCGGAGCAGCACGACCATGACCATGGCGAATGCAACGCCCACATCTGGCTGGCTCCGCAGAATGCCATCCGGATGGTGGAGAATCTCCGGGACGGTTTATCGGAGCTGCTGCCCGACAAGGCCGCTCAGCTCAGTGCGAATGCGGATGCGTATATCGTCCGCCTGCAGGCACTGGATGCGGAGCTCCGGGATACCATCGCTGCGCTGCCAAATAAAAAGATCGTCACCTTCCATGAAGCGTTTCCGTACTTTGCCCAGGCCTACGGGCTGGAGGTTGCAGTGGTTGTGGCGCTGGAACCGGACGAGCCGATCTCCCCGCGGATGCTTAGGCAGGTGATTCAGCAGGTGAAAGCGGCCGGCAATCCCCCGCTGTTCTCCGAGCCGCAGTATGAGAATACCGCGCTGCGTACCATTGCCCAGGAAACCGGCGCGTGCGTGTACGAGCTTGATCCCCTTGTGACTGGCGACGGCAGCCTCACCGCTTATGAGGACGTGATGCGGAAAAACGCGCAAACGCTTATCGAAGCGCTCGGGGAATAAGGGGATAAAGAGAGTACAGGGTAAAGATGTTAAGATGACAAAAAGAAACCCGCGCTTCCCGAAGGGAGCAGCGCGGGGCATACAGCGGAGTGGAAATGTCATCTCGACCGAAGAGCACCCGAAATGATACAAGCAGTTCGAGCGGGATTTCCGGACGCCTGAAATCCATGAAACGAAAAATCACACCGAATCGCGCTCCACCAGCACGGATGGGAGCAGGATACGCTTGGGCAAGGTCACGTCGCCGCGTACCCGGGCGGCGATGGTTCGCGCGGCGGCGATGCCCATTTCTACGGTGGGCACGTCGATGGTGGTCAGGGGAGGATTGGCGTACTGGCTCATTTCGATGTTACTCATGCCGATGACGGCCACCTGCTTTGGCACCCGCACGCCCATCCGGTATAGCGCCCGCAGCGCCGCCATGGCCATCAGATCGCTGGCAGCGTAAAAAGCCGTGGGCAGAGACCCGCTGCGGACCACGTTCTCCACCAGTTCCATGCATTTCTGATCGTCCCAGTCGCAATCCAGCACCCATTGGGGATTCACTTTCAGCTCCAAGTCCCGCATGGTTTCCAGATAGCTTCTGAACCGCCGGCATCGCTGCATCGGCACCGGGCCCACCCCGCCGCCGATAAACCCGATCTGCCGGTGGCCTTTTTTATATAGGTATTCCACCGCCATCCGGCTGACGCGCAGATGGTCGTATTCCACGTTGTCAATATCCATGAGGCCGGTGTCGATCCCAACGATATTGGGGATGCGCGACAGCAATCGGCGGAAAAGCGGTTCCGCCAGGGGCCGCATCATGATCAGGCCGTCCAGGCCCGCGTTCAGGAACCGTTCCAGCACCGCCGGGTTTTCCAGTTCCTGCTCGGTATGGATCAGGCTGATCATGCCACCCTGCTTTTTCAGTTCCTCTTCGATGCCGCCCAGAATGGAAAGATAAAAGGGGTCGCTGTATTTTCCTTTGGTGGACGCCAGGAGACAGCCCACGGAAAAATGGCTCTCCATATGTTCCGGGTTGGCTTCACAGCTTTTTTTCACCAGCGGCTTATAGTTCAGCTCCGCCACCGCCCGCAGCACGTTCTGCCGCGTTTCGTCGGTTGTCTTGTACACCTGGTTGTTGTTCAGAATGCGCGACACCGTCGCGGGAGACACATGCGCAAGGCGCGCCACATCCCGGATACTGGCCACGGCGGCCTCCTTTCCGCGGATGAAACATCCGCTATTTGTTTCATATATCATAACCAAAAAAAGCGCATATGTCAAGCTACGTGTGAAACAAGAATCAAATTTCTGTATTTTTTGCCCGAAATAGTGCCAGAACAGCAATTTTCTCCTTGACAAAGTATGAAACATATGATATTGTTTAGTAAACAAACCGCCACAACAGGGGTGAAACACATGGAATTCGTATTGCTTGGCGCAGGCCAGCGGGGCATGATTTATGCCCGGTACGCCTGCCAAAAAGGGCATGGCATCGCCGCTGTGGCGGAAAAAGACCCGGTGAAACGGGAAATTGCTCAGCGGGAATTTCATATTTCCGGGAACAGATGCTTTACTGACGCGGCAGAGTTGCTGGCCCAGCCGAAGCTGGGCGACGCGGCCATCATCGCCACCATGGACCGGGATCACTTCGGCCAGGCCATGCCCGCCATGGAGAAGGGCTATCACCTGCTGCTGGAAAAACCCATTTCCCCCGTGCCCGAAGAAGTGCTCGCCATTGAAGAAAAGGCGCGGGAAACGGGCCGCCGGGTGGTGGTGTGCCATGTGCTCAGGTATTCGCCCTTCTTCCGGGAAATCAAAAAACAGCTGGACGCAGGGGCTATCGGCCGGATCATCACGGTGCAGCACAACGAGAACATCGGCAACTTCCACTTCGCCCATTCCTTCGTGCGCGGCAACTGGCGGCGCAGTGACACAGCCAGCCCGCTCATCATGCAGAAATCCTGCCACGACCTGGATCTGCTGGTGTGGCTGATCGGCAGCGGATGCAGGCAGGTGGCGTCTTTTGGAAGTCTGACCTATTTCAAGCCGGAAAACGCTCCGGACGGCGCGGCGGAACGCTGCGTGGACTGCCCTCTCAAGGATATTTGCCGGTTCAGCGCTTACAAGGCTTATCTTCCCGTGATGGGGCATTGGCCCGCCGCGGTGCTGACGGAAAACCAGACGGAAGAGGGCCTGCGGGAAGCCATCCGCACGGGTCCTTACGGCAGGTGTGTGTTCCGCTGTGACAATACTGTGTGCGACCATCAGGTGACGGCGCTGGAATTTGACAGCGGCGTGACTGCTACCTTCAACCTGAGTGGGTTCAGCAACCGCATTGCCCGTACGTTAAAAATCATGGGCGAGGACGGAGAGCTTCGCGCCAACGAATACACCAATGAAATCGAAATCACCCGTTTCGCGGCCAACGGCGTGGATCGCTGCGAATCCCGCGTCATCCGTCCCGACGTGACTTCCACCGGCCACGGCGGCGGGGACGGCGGCATCATGGAAGATTTCCTGGCACTGCTGGAAGGCCGGCAGGCGGAAGCCGCCTCTGAGATCCGCTATTCCGTGGAAAGCCATATGATGGCGTGCGCCGCGGAGGAAGCCCGGCTAACGGGCGCGGTGGTGAACATCGCGGACTTCCGCCGCCGCCACGGAGGAAAAGAGGTATGACCCGGGAACGCTTTGCCCGGCTAATCAGCGTCACCGGCCCCATCTCGCCGGAAGGCATGGAAGATTATATCGGCGACCTTTCCTGCGATGAAACCGAGCTTCTCCCCAAAGACGCATTGCAGTTTACCCTGGATTGGAACCACGTGCCGCTGGATCAGCAGGCCCAGCTCATAGCCGCCCTGGACGCGGCGAACGCCGTGCCCGAATTGGTGGAGATTTCCCATATCATGGCGTCTGACTCCGTGCGCGCCTTGAACCGCTGCACGGCCATCGACTTTCAGCCGCCGAAGCCTGCCTGTCTTTCCGGCTTTGCCCGGGACGCTTTCGCTTTCCTGTATTCTCAGCTCTGCGTGATCGAAGGGAGAAAAGCCCTGAGAAAACGCGGCGTGCCGGAAAAATATGACATGGATATTCCCGAGCGCATGACCCGCAAGCAATTGCGTAAATTCGTGGAAACGGGAGACATCACCTTCGACGATTATCCCTGGGACATCAATTTCTACTGCTGCTGCATTTTCCTGATGGATCGGTTTTACTTCATCCCCTACCGCTGGGACGGCGCGCCGCACGCCTGGAGAAACCGGGAAACCGGCGAGGTCATCGCTCTCTGGGAGAGTGGCACGAAGGTGCGGCAAGACGGGCAGCTGGATGGGGTGAACGGCATCCACGACAGTAGCGCTTTTGAAACAGTCTTTATTGAAACAGAAGAAACTGTCACAGGAAATCCCGTTTCCCCAGACGGGTACATTCTGCCGAATACCGTCACGCTGAACAAGTGTGAATGGACGCAGGCGATTCACGACGGGGACTATCTCCTGGCCCTGCATATCCCCGGCGGCATGGGCTACACTCCCGAGCGGGTGAAACGCTCCTGCGAAATGGCGCTGGCGTTTTATGAGAAGTATTATCCTGAGTATCATTACATCGGCTTCTGGAGCGAATCATGGCTGTTCGACCCCGGTCTGGCAGGCATCCTGCCGCCGGACAGGAACATCATCCGGGTTCAACGTCAGTTCTACCGCTACCCCACCCTGGAGGGCGACGCCATGACCCGCCTGGAGGTGCTGGGCGCGGACGTGGATTACCGGGAACGGAAGCCGAAAAACAGCCTGGAAAGAGGGCTGTTCGCTGCCTGGGACAGGGGCGAAAAGTTTCACGATACCGGCATGTTCCTGCTGAAAGAAGAGATTGAAAAAATCGGGACCGATCCTTACCGGAAGGAGATGTAGGCCGTGGAGAAGAAGCGAGGTTTCCTGTGGGAAATGAAGCATAATGGCACGCTGTACATCATGTGCGTGCCCGCGCTGCTGCTCCTGCTGCTGTTCTGCTATCTGCCGATGGGCGGCATCTACATGGCGTTCACCAAGTTCAACGTGGTGGACGGCATCTTCGGCTCCCCCTACGTGGGTTTTCAGAACTTCAGCTATTTCTTCAGCGGCAACCCTTACGCCTGGAACGCCATCAAGAACACGCTCATCATCAACTTCTGGGGCCTCGTCCTGGGCACGGCGCTGCCCATCACCCTGGCCATTTTCATGAACGAGATGAAAAACGGCCCCTTCAAGAAAGTCGCCCAGAGCGCCATGTTCTTTCCTTACTTCCTGAGCTGGGTGGTCGTCGGCGCGATCCTGTACGGCTTCCTCACCGCCAATTTCCGCGTTGACCGCCGCTCAGGGGAACTGATCCTCACCGGGGCCAACGGCGTGATGAACCGCCTGCTGCTGGCCCTGGGCCAGTCGCCCATCCGCTGGTACGCGGAGCCCAAGCACTGGAAGCCCATCGTGATCCTGCTGGACGTGTGGAAGTGGGCGGGCTACAACTCCATCATTTATATGGCCGCCATGGCCGGGTTCGACGGGTCGCTGTACGAAGCCGCCACCATCGACGGTGCCAGCCGTTGGCAGCAGATCCTCCACCTGACCCTGCCCATGCTCAAACCCAACGTGGTCATCCTGGTGCTCATGAGCATCGGCCGCATCTTCTTCGGAGACATGGGCATGATCTGGGGCGTGGTCGGTCAGAACAGCACCATCCTGGACGAGGTACAGGTCATCGACACCTACGTGTACACCTCCATGCGCTCCATGGGCTTTGGGTTCTCAACGGCCATCGGCCTGTGCCAGAGCGTGATGGGCCTGATCATGATCCTGATCGCCAACTGGGCGGCCAAGAAGGTCAATGACGGGGAGGGGCTGTTCTGATGAAAAAGAATGAACACGACGCGGCGCATGCCATCCGTCAAAGCAAGAACGACCGCTGGGTGAAGATTCTCGCTTATGCGTTTGTGGGCCTGTTCGGGCTGATCTGCCTGTATCCTCTGCTCCTCACCGTCACCGTGAGCTTCACCCCGGAAAGCGTCATCGCCTCCGACGGCTATCGCCTCTTCCCCCGGGAATGGACGCTGGACACCTACACCTACATCTTCGCCCACAGCGGCGCGCGCATCCTGAAATCCTACGGCGTGACAGTGCTCATCACAGGGGTTGGCACTTTAGGCGCTATGCTGGTCACCTGCATGATCAGCTACGCCATCTCACTCAAGGAAATGCGCTACCGCAACGTGATCGCTTTCATCTGCAATTTCACGTCCATCTTTTCCGCCGGTCTGGTGCCCTGGTACGTGGTGTGCGTGAACTGGTACAACCTGCGGGATTCAATCTTCGCGCTCATCATCCCCGCCATGTTCAGCGTGTGGAACATGTTCCTGATGCGTACGTATTTCAGCGCAATTTCCCCCAGCCTCTACGACGCCGCCAAGATCGACGGGGCCGGGCACTGGACGATCTTCTTCAAGGTGGCGCTGCCCCTGTCCACCACCGCGCTGCTGACCGTCGGCATGATGTACGCCCTCAGCTACTGGAACGATTGGTGGCACGCCCTCATGTTCATCAGCGACAGGAACCTGTACCCGCTGCAATATTACCTCTATTCCATCGTGTCCAATGTGAACGCCATTTCCTCGGGCCGTGTCCCGTCCGGCGCGGCGGCTTCTATCCGCCTGCCCGCCGAGACCGTGAAAATGGCCGTCACCATTATCACCATCGGCCCCATTATTTTCCTGTATCCCTTCGTGCAGCGCTACTTCGTCCGCGGCATCATGACAGGCGCGGTCAAAGAATAAAAGGAACGGCGGGGCTTTGCCCCGCACCCCACCAGGGTACTGAGTACCCTGGACCCGCAACAGCGGAAGCAGCTTAACAAAGAAAAGCATCTTAGTTCCCGCTGATACTTGGAGGAATAGAGAACTTGGTTTCATCATGCTTCTGGCCCGGCGGCAAAGCCGCCAACCCGGACGCTTTGCGTCCGGGGAAAGCCTGGAATAATCCCCAGGGAAAGCGAGCTTTCCCCTGGGATTTTCCCGGCTTTCTTGGGCCAGAAGCCACTAACTTTCGTAACCTCGGCATGACAGGCGAATGTTGCTTTCTTTACCCAACTAAGAGATTTCGCCTACTGGGATGCAAGGGATGAAATCCCTTGCCGCGGGGTTTAGGGGCCGCGGAGGCCCCTGCTCCGTTGCGCTGTAAGTGTAACTAAAGCGGCGAGCCGCTTAAAAAATTGATCAAGGAGGATAAACCCATGAAGAAACTGCTGTCCCTGGCGCTGGCGCTGATGCTGGCCCTGTCCCTGACGCTGCCTCTGATGGCGCAGGCGGAAGGGCTGGAAGAAATCACCATCCTGTATCCCGGCGAGGAAACCGATGAAATGGCCGCGTTCCTGAACGGCGCGTTCGCGGAAAAAGTGAAGAACGAGCTGAACATGAAGGTCAACTTCCGCTTCCTGTCCTGGGCGGACTACTGGGATCAGAAAAAGCTGATGCTGGCCGCCAACGACCCCATCGACCTGTACTGGGACGGCCTGCCCGACCTGTCCAGCATGGTAAACAACAAGGAAGCCCAGCCCCTGGACGAGCTGATCGCCAAGTGCTGGCCCGAATCCATGAAGGAAATCATCCCTGACAGCCAGCTGGCGGGCGGCAAAATCAACGGCGTGCAGTACGGCATTCCCTCCGCTTACGCCCCCTCCTCCGGTATGTTTCAGTTCGTGTGCCTGCGGCAGGATCTGCTGGAAAAAGTGGGCATGACCGAAGTGAAGACCGCCGATGACCTGCGTGAATTCGCCCTGCGCGTGCAGGAACAGCTGCCCCAGTTCAAGGGCCCCGCTGACATCATCTTCAAGCCCCTCACCCGCAACTTTGCCGAGGAGCAGTACACCTGGGTCGCTTCCCAGGATCTGGTGGTGTTCGGCGAGGAAAGCAAGCAGGCTTACAGCTATGCCCACACCCAGGCGTTCCAGGAAGTGGCGAAGTTCAACCGCAAAATGTTCCTGGACAGCCTGTACGGCGATGAAGTAGCCATCAAGTACAACGAGCGCGACAGCCGCATGCAGACCGGCCTGTACCTGTGGGTCGAAGGTTCCCTGGGCAAAGAAAACGAGATCATTGGCAGCGTGAAGGTGGCCGATCCCGACGCGGTGCTCAAGAACTATCTGCTGGCCCCCGAAAAGCCCCGTTACATCAACGCCACCGGCGGCGAAGTGCTGTGCATCCCCTATTCCGCCAAGAACCCGGAAGGCGCGCTGAAGTTCCTGGCCTGGCTGTGGGGCAGCCAGGAGAATTACCTCTTCTGCCTCTACGGCGAGGAAGGCAAGGACTGGAAGCTTGATGAAAACGGCCGCCTGGTCACCCTGTCCGAAACTGCGCGCGGCGACGGCTACTTCTACGAGTGGATGTTCCGCAACGCCAACTACCAGGTGTTCGGCGAGGGCGTGAGCGACGAATACATCGAAATGTACCGCCACTGGGACGACGACGCCATCGCCTCCGCCATGCTGGGCTTCGCTTTCGACAACACCGGCTTTGAAGCCATCGAAACCGCCTGCATCGAAGCGTATAAGAAGATCGATCCCATCCTGTACGGCTATGTGGACTTTGAGACCGAGTATCCCAAGGCCATCGCCGAACTGGAGGCCGCCGGCATTAACGAATACGTGGCTGAAGTGAACCGCCAGCTTGCGGAATTCATGGGCAAGTAATAGAAAAGGTTTTCCATTCAAAAAGGGGCGTCGCTCAGACGTCCCTTTTTACATATCATGCTAAAGCAATATGTTGCCGACTGCGGCTTGCCAGTTTTGAGTTTGTATTTTCGTCGGAATGTCAATTCCCGGTTGAACGAACAGAATCAATCGCTCTGAACTGTGTTTTACTTATGAGATTTTTTTCAGAAAAATCATTTCACGCATTGACAAAACGGGAAAAGGACGGTATAATTAAGGCAAGTTTAGCGTTAAACTATGTGGATAGGAAACGCGTGGAATATTTGCTGAGGAGGTTTGAAAATGAACAAGCTGGTCAAAACGGTATCGCTGCTCCTGGCGCTTTGCCTGCTGCTTGGCGCTGTGCCGCTGACCGTGGCGGAATCGGACGGAGTCATCGACGCAGACCTGACCTGCACCCTCACCTTAGGTAACTGGCCGCCAGACACGGCCGCTCAGGCGGAGAAGGACCTGTTTGAGAGCTACAAGGCCACCATGGCCAGGCAGTATCCCAACGTGACGCTGATCCCCGACTACTATTCCTATTCTCTGAGCAATTACGTGCCCATGGCCAAGGCCGGTACGGCCCCCAGCATCTTCCAGCCTCCCTTCACCGATCCCCAGCTGCTGATCAGCCAGCATCTGGTGGGCGACGTGACGGACGCGCTGGAGCAATTCGGCGTGCTGGACAAATTCAGTCCCTCTTATGTAGAAATGCTGGCGGATGAAAACGGTCGCGTTTTCGGCCTGCCCCGGGACGGTTACGTGCTGGGCATGCACATCAACCTGGCCTTGTTCCGCGAAGCTGGGCTGGTGGACGCGGACGGGCTGCCCATCTACCCCAAGACCCTGCAGGAGCTGGCGGAATACGGCCAGATTATCCGGGAAAAGACGGGCAAGGCGGGCCTCGTGTTCCCCGCCAGCGAGACCTACGGCGGATGGCTGTTCACCAACATCGCCTGGAACTTTGGCTGTGTTGGGGAAAGCGCCCTGGAATACCAGGATGAGGACGGCCGCTGGGTGTGCAATTTCACCTCGCCGGAGTGCATCGCCGCCATGGAATACATGCGCGACCTGAAATGGAAGTACGACATCCTGAACGTGGACGCCACCACCACCGACTGGGCCAGCGCCCACACGCTGCTTGGCACCGGCGAAGCGGCCATGAACTTCGCCGCGGACGATTCCGTGGACCAGCCCACCTCCAACAAAGGCCTGCCCGTGGAAGATTTCGCCCTGATCCCCTTCCCTGCCGGGGACGCGGGCCGCTACGCCCTCGCGGGCGGCACCTGCTATATGTTCGCGCCGAATATCACTGCCGACCAGGGAATCGCCCTGATGGCGTATCTGAAAGTCATCGGCAAGCTGCCCTTCCTGGATGACCAAATCATCGCAGGTATGCGGGCGGACTATGCTGCTAAGCGGGATCGGGGCGCGCCCGTGATCCCCGCCATCAGCGCCTGGAACGATGAGGAATACAATGCCGCGAAGCAGGCCATCGTGGATGAATTCTGCAATGTGGATATGCGCCTGTACGCTGATTTCTTCGATTCCCTTTCCGAAGGCACCATTACCCTGAAATCGGAAGAACCCGTCTTTGCCCAGCAGCTGTACCGGGAACTGACCGCCGTGATCCAGCGCGTGATCACCAGGGAAGGCGCGGACGTCGAAAAGGCCCTGAGGAAAGCTGAAGAATCCTTCCAGGAATACCTGGACGACGAAATCAACGACTATTGATCCTTTGAAAGAATCCGCATGCCGGTCACGGTTTGCCCTGCCGGCATGTTTTCTTCAAATACCCATTTCGGAGGAGGGATTTTCGTGGGCGGAATAAGGAAGAGAATGTCGCGCGCGAAAAGGAAAGAAACCGTCACGTCCTGGCTGATCATGCTGCCCGGCCTGATCCTGATGACCTTTTTCGTCTGGGAGCCTCTGTTTGAAAGCGTAAGAATGAGCCTGTACAAAACCAGGAACGTGGAATTGGTGCGCTTCATCGGGCTGGACAATTTTATCAGCGTGACCGGCAAGGATGATTTCATGCAGGCCCTGATGAACACCTTCTCCTATACCTTCTGGTCGCTGCTGTTGGGGTTCGCGCTGCCGGTGCTTTTGGCGATGCTGATCGGCGAGACCCGCCGGGGCAAGGGCTTTTTCCGCACAGCGGTGTATCTGCCCAATATGCTGCCGGGCCTGGCGGTGATCATCCTGTGGTCCGCCTTCTTTTCCGGCGAGAAATCAGGTGTATTCAATATCCTTTTAGGGCAGTTCGGCGTTCCCGCGCAAACCTACCTGACCCACGCCGATTGGGTAATCCCCATTATCATCGTCATCGCCACCTGGAAAGGCGCGGGAGCCACAGCGCTGATCTATATGGCGGGCATGGCCAGCGTGAGCCCGGAGCTGTACGAGGCCGCAGCCATCGACGGGGCCACCGTGTGGCAAAGGATCGTCCATATCCTGCTGCCCGCCATTAAAAAGCTGGCGGGCACGCTGCTGATCCTGCAGATCATCGCCGTGTTCCAGATCATGTACGAACCGATGGTGCTCACCAAGGGCGGGCCGGACAACGCTTCGCTTTCCCTGATGCAGCTCATGTGGCAGTATGCCTTCGGCGGCTCCATGAATTACGGAAAGGCTTCCGCCGTGGCGGTGATCGTGACGCTGATCCTGCTTGTGATGACGGCCATTTATTCCTACTTCAACCGCAAAGAATCCGATTGGGATTAAAGGAGGTGTGAACGCGTATGAAAACCGTGCAGCGCACCGGCGTGATCCGGGATTACGATATGCATTCCACTTCCGTGAAAATCGGATACAGCGTTATTTTGTTCCTCTGCGTGCTGATGGTGGTCCTGGCGGTATTCCCGCTGCTGTGGGTGATGCTGGCAGGGTTCAAGGATTTGAAGGAATTCGTGTCCAGCACCTCCATTTTCCCCCAATCCTTCGATCCCCAGCCCTTCGCCACCACTTGGAACCAGCTGGGCATCGCCAAAAACTACCTGAATTCTCTCCTGTTCGTGGTTGGCAGCGTGGTGTGCGCCTTGATCTTCAACGGCCTGCTGGGCTATGGCCTCGGCATCTTGAAGCCCAAGGGGCATAAAACCGTAAAGCGGCTGATCCTTTTGTCCCTGTTGATGCCCACCACCATCAGTATCGTGCCCCTGTTTATGAACATCCAGAACTTGGGGCTGGGCAATTCCTTCATTCCCCTTTGGCTCAGCTACGGGGCCAACGCCATGTATGTGATCCTGTTCGTGCAGTTCTTTGAATCCCTGCCCATCTCCATCATCGAGGCCGGCCGCATCGACGGCTGCAGCCAGCTGCAGACCTTTTTCCGCATCGTGCTGCCCCTGTCCAAGCCCATCTGCACGGTGATCGCTATTTTTGCCGTCAACGCCGCCTGGTCGGATTTCCTGCTTCCTTACCTGGTGCTGCGGGGCGGCAGCCTGCAAACGGTGATGGTGCGCCTGTTCGTGTTCAGCACGGAACAGACGGTGAACGCCGATACCATGATGCGTTCGGTGGTGTTCTCCATGATCCCGCCCATCATCCTGTTCTTCATCTTCCAAAAGCAGCTGACGGAAAACGCGGTCTCCGTGGGCATCAAGGGCTGAGAAAGGAGCGCATATGGCAAAAGCTGCAGACGTTTATTTCCGGGTGGACCCCTGGAAGATCATCGAGGAAGGCTTCGACCCCGCCTATTCCCGGGTCAGCGAATCGGTCTTTTCCCTGGCCAATGAAACCTTGGGCGTGCGCGGCTGCTTTGATGAGGGCGGAAGCGTGGATTCTCTCCGGGGCGCTTACGTGAACGGCGTATACGACATCGAGCGCCTGAACCGCTCCTATCGCGGCATCATCACGGAGACTCATTTCATGATCCCCGCCGCCGATTGGCTGATGACCGAAATCACGCTGGACGGCGAAAAGCTGGACCTGGGCAAGGTTCAATTCCGGGATTTCCGGCGGGAAATGGATATGCGCCGCGGCACGCTGGAACGCAGTTTTGTTTGGCAGACGGCCTCCGGAAAGGAGCTGCGCCTTTCCTTCCTGCGCTTTATGGATATGGTGCATCGGGAGCGGGCTTATCAGCGCATTACGATGGAAGCGCTGAATTTTTCCGGCGCGGTGGAGATCTCTGCCGGGCTGTCCTTTGACGTGCTTCACGAAGGATACCGGAAGTGCTTTTGGCAGGACGTCCGGGCAGAAGGCCAGGGCAATCGCCTGGCGCTGCAGGGGCACACCACATTGTCCTGGCAGGAGGTTTTTGCCGGCGCTATCCTGAATATCGGCGGCGATGCCCAAATCGCGGAGAAAACCGCCTCTCTTCACGCCTTCCTCCCGCTGGAACAGGGAAAGCCGCTGACCGTGGACAAGCGGACTGTGATCCTCTTTGACGGGGATACCGGGGAAAGCCTGTGGCAGAAAGGCCAAACGGCGGTTGCTGCCTGCGGGCAGATATCGCTGGACGAAGCTTTGATGGCGCAGCAGGAATACTGGGCCGCCTATTGGCGCACCTCGGACGTGGAGATCGAAGCAGCCGAAGGCCAGGAGGCCGCTGTGGCTGCGGAGCAGCAAGGCATCCGTTTTTGCAGTTTCCAGCTTGCCCAGATCTACAACGGCGGCAGCATGCGCCACAACATCGGGGCCAAGGGCCTGACGGGCGAAGCCTACAACGGACACGCCTTCTGGGACACCGAGGCCTGCTGCCTGCCCTTCTATCTGTTCACCAATCCCCGGGCGGCCCGCGACCTGCTCCTATACCGTTACAACACCCTGCCCCAAGCCATTGAAAGGGCCAAAATGCTGGACTGTGAAGGGGCCTGTTATCCGCTTGCCACCCTGAATGGTGATGAAGCCTGCTCCCTGTGGCAGCACGCCAGCCTGCAATTGCAGCCCAGCACCGCCGTGGCTTATGGTATCTGGCACTATGCGCATGTGACCGGCGACCGGGATTTTCTTTATACGTATGGGGCTGAAATGCTGCTGCAAATCGCCCGGTTTCTGGCCAGCCGTGTTGAAAAAGGCGGGCAAACGGGGAAATACGGATTCTTCGGCGTCATGGGCCCGGATGAATTCCACATGATGGTGAACAACAACGCCTATACCAATTACATGGGCATGCGCTCCCTGCTTTGCGCCGCCCAAACGCTGGAAGCTATGCGGATGGATCGGCCGGATGCCTGCGCCGTCCTCATGGAAAAAACGGCGCTTGGGGAAGATGAAATCACCCGCTGGCGGGAAATCGCCGCGAATATGTATCTGCCCCAGGATGAAACCGGCCTGATCGAGCAGCACGACGGTTATTTCAACCTGCCCCATACGGATATCAACGCTATCCCCGTCACCCAGTTCCCGCTGTACGAGCATTGGAGCTATGACCGGATATACCGCTCGGACATGGTCAAGCAGCCGGACGTGCTGATGATGCTGTATCTGTATAACACGTCGTTTACCGAAGAAGAAAAGCGCGTCAATTACGAGTTTTACGAGCCCCGCACGATTCATGAATCCTCTCTGTCCCCCGCCATCCATTCCATCTTAGCGGCGGAATGCGGCAAAATGGAGGAGGCAACGCAGTTCTTTGGCTTTGCCACCCGGCTGGACCTGGACAATTATAACCGCAACACCCGGGAGGGTCTTCATGTGACCAGCATCGCCCTGGCCTGGGTCAACATCGTGTATGGCTTCGCGGGCCTGCGCAGCGATGGAGAGGGCCTGCGCTTCGCGCCGAGGCTTCCGGACCGCTGGAAAAAGCTGTCGTTTTCCATCCTGTATCAGGGCCGGGTGATCCTGATTCGCATGGAAAAGGAAACAACCGGCTTCCGGCTGCTCCGGGGCGACCCGCTGCAAGTGCAGGTATACGGAAAACCCTGTACCATCGGCAGCGAAGAAATCATGATTCCTAGCTTGTATTTCGTTCTTCTGTCCGGTGCAAACATATTTACATAAAAAACTTAAAGCCCTTTGCGGCTTTCTCGGAAGGGGGGCTGGGGGGAACCGCTCTAAGCCTTCCTCTTGAGGGGAAGGTGGCGCGAAGCGCCGGATGAGGTGTTATCCAAAGAGCGGTTCCCCCCAGATAAACCACAGTTAGGAGGATCGCCGGATGAATACCTGGCTGCTGCAAAAAGAGGGATTTGCCAAAAAGGACGTTGCCTCGGACGGCAATCGCTTTCTGTGCGCCAACGGGTATATGGGCCTGCGGGGCGTGCCGGAGGAGGCAGGCAGCGCCTTGTTTCCCGCCGTCACCTTAGCGGGGGTGTACGATCAGTATCAGGACAAATGGCGCGAGCCGGTGAACGCGCCGAACTGCCTATTCATTCATGCATATTTCAACGGGCAGTCTCTGTCCGTGGAGGACGCGGAACCGCAGGCGCATGTCACATCGTTGGATTACCGATACGGCATCTACAGCCGGAAAACGGACTTCCCAGCGGCCCGCATTGCCAGCCGTCGTTTCGTTTCCATGGCGTCGCCGCACCTGCTGGCGGACGAATATCAGATTTCGTTCCGGCAGGATGGAGAAATGACGCTGCAAGCGGGCATTTCCACGGACATCTGGGATATCAACGGCCCGCATCTTTTTTATTTTCGGCATACGATGGGGGAGACCCTGGTCACCTCCTGCGTCACGGGTCAAAAGAAAATTGCCGTAGCCGCGGCGCAATGCGTCCAGGCGGGTTTTGAAGCGGAGGAAAGCGTAAGGCAGGATGAAACGGGCGTGTTCCGCGTGTTCAGGCAGCGCGTCTGCGCCGGGGAAACGCTGACCCTGCGGGTGTTCTCTGCCGTCTATACTTCGCTGGATACTTCTGCCCCGGCCGAGGCGGCGCGGGATTGCTGCCGCCAGGCAAAAACCATGGGATTTTCCGCCTGCCTCCAGACGCATGCCGATGCCTGGGAAAAGATCTGGGACCTTTCCGAAATCACGCTGGAAGGGGACGAGGCGGCGGCTCTTTTCCTGCACGCCAGCCAGTATCATCTGAACTGCGTGGCCCCGCGTCATGCGCATAATAAGTCCATTCCGGCCCGAGGGCTTTCCGGGCAGACGTACAAAGGCGCGATCTTCTGGGATTCGGAAATGTTCTTTTTTCCCATGTTCGTATACACCCAGCCTAAAATCGCCGAATCCCTTCTGCGCTACCGCATCGAAACCCTGGACGGGGCGCGCAAAAAAGCGGCGGAATATGGCTTTCGCGGGGCATTTTACGCCTGGGAAAGCCAGGAAGGCGGCGAGGAGGGCTGCACCAATTTCAACGTGGTGGACGTGTTTACCCATCGTCCCGTGCGTACCTATTTCCGGGATAAGCAGATCCATATCAGCGCGGATATCGCCTATGCCCTGCGAAGCTATTACGAGATTACAGGTGACCGCACCTTGCTAAAGGAGGACGGGGCAAAGGTGATTCTGGAATGCGCCCGGTTTTATCTTTCCCGGGCCAATGGGCACCTGGACAGCGACCGGGTGGACTTTGCGGACGTGATCGGCCCGGACGAATACCATGAGCGCGTCACCAATAATTATTTCACCAATGAGATGATCCGGCATTGCTTGGAAAGCGCCCTGCTGCTGAAAGAAATCTTTGCCGACCTGCCCGCGTGGTTCGCGTCTCTTTTGAAGGAACTGGATTATGAAAAGGACTGGGCGCTGCTTCCGGCGTTGCGGGATCGTATCAATCCGCCCCGGGAACGAAACGGCGTGATCGCGCAGTTCGACGGGTATTTCGATCTGGAGGACTGCTCGCTGGATACTGTGCGAAGCCGCCTGATGGATCCCAGGGAATACTGGGGCGGAGATCACGGCGTAGCGGGCACCACGCAGATCATCAAGCAGGCGGATGTGATCGCGCTCATGGCTCTGCTGCCGGAGCGTCTCACCGACCGACAGGCAGCGGCCAGCTGGGCGTATTACGAGCCCAGGACGGAGCACGGCTCCAGCCTGTCTGCCTGCATGTACGCGCTCACCGCCTGCCGTATCGGGCGGCTGGACGAAGCCTGGGACTTGTTCATGAAAACCGCCCGGATCGACGTGCTGGGCGGCGGCAAGCAATGGGCCGGGGAAATCTACATCGGCGGCACGCACCCCGCCTCCAACGGCGGGGCTTGGATGATCGCCGTCTTAGGCTTCGCGGGACTAAAAATGCGCGCCGGAAAGCTGAGCATTGATCCCCATCTGCCCCGGCAGATCACTCGCCTGTCTTTCCCCGTTACCGCGGGGGGCGAACGGTATCGGATCGATGTGACCCACGACGGCGCTGCCATCAGCCGAGAATGAAACCACGAAAAAAGCAGTTCAGCGAACGTTCGCCTGAACTGCTTTTCTTCTGTATGCTTATTGCTCCAGCTTCCTGACGCTTCCGCGCTCTGCCAGCCGCACCGGCAGGATCACGTTTTTTTGTTCAATATCCTTATGCTGCAATTGCTTCATGATCATATCCGTTGCCAGGATGCCCTTTTGCTCCGCGTCCTGATGGATGGTGGTCAGGCCGGGTATGGTCAATTGAGCCAGATAGTGATCGTCAAAGCCCACAATGGATTTATCCCGGGGCACTTGGGCGCCCTTTTCGCTCAGGCCCGCCATGATGCCGGCGGCCAGAATATCGGCGGAAGCAAAGACGGCGGTGATCTCCTTTTTTTCAGCAAGGCTCCGGCCTAACTTTTTGCCCTCCTCCACGGTGATTTCCTGGGTGAAAATCAGCGCGGGATCAAAGGGGAGACCAAATTCAGCCAGGGCCTGCCGATAGCCCTGCAGGCGCTTTTCAATGACCCCGCCTGGGCGGATGGAGGGGGAAGCGAAAGCGATCTTCTGGTGGCCCTTTTCCAGCAGATACCGGGTGGCGATATAGCCGCCTTTTTCATCCTCCAGGCCAATACTGCACACGTTGGGATCATCCACATAGCTGTCGATCAGCACAAAGGGAATGCCCAAATTCTTGGTGGCGTCGAAAAACGTGTCCTGGAACATGCCGGTCACGATCAGACCGGACAGCCGCCAGCTGCGGCAGAGAGCGTCCAGCTCGGCGGCATTTTCCACTGAGCGCACCATCAGATAATATCCATCCTCCCGGGTGCGTTTTTCGATGCTGTCCACAAAGGCGCTCAAAAATGGGTCGCTCATGGTGCTGCCCGTATTCTGCGGGGTCAGATGGGTGATCACGCCGATGATGAAGGAATGGTCGTTGGCCAGCGAACGGGCGGACATGCTGGGCACGTAATGCTCCCGCTGGATAATTTCCCATATTTTTTTCACCCGGTCCGGAGAAACCCGGCTTTTTCGATTGTGCACCACGTTGGATACCGTGGTGATGCTGACGCCCGCTTCAGCGGCGATGTCTTTCAAAGTGACCATGTTTTTCCCCACGTTTTCCTGCTTAATCAATCTGCACATTAGTAAGTATAACCTTTTTCCCGTTCGATTGCAATACCTTGCATAAAGAAACGGGGGCGTGCAAAGCGCCCCCGTGGAATGTTTGGAAGGAATTATTCGCCCAGTTCGGCCAGGTAATCCTTGATGGGCAGATCGCCGGGCTTGCCGGTCTCCGGCAGGGTCATGCCGGCCAGGATGGTTTCGCCGCTGGTAGCGTCGATGGGCGCGATGGCTTCGGAGAAGCTGATTTCATCCAGCCAGATGATGCACTTGGCAAAAGCGCGGATATGGAAAGCGTTGGTCATCCCCGGGAAGCCGGAAGCCTCCAGGTCGATCACCAGATCCTGCCATTCGGTGGTGATGACAGGATGGCTGCCGTCGGCCAGCACCAGATCGGAGAAGCGGGCAGCGTAGAACTTGCTGTCTTCGGGATGCCAGTCCATGATCAGTTTGTTTTCTTCGCCGCCTTCAGCGCCCTTGATGCGGATGGTCAGGTACTTGCACCAGGAAATGCCGTCCAGGGCCCACATGTTCACGGCTTCGCCCCAGTTGCCCATCCAGTCGGCGGCATGAGCGAAGTAGTCGGCTTCGTCGTCATAGTCTTCGGGATCAAAGGCCTTGGGGCGATAGTCGATTTTGATGGCGCCGTCTTC
>JAFWQM010000183.1 GCA_017509065.1 Clostridia bacterium | reverse complement strand
GATATCCACCTGACCGACAAAGTTGAAGATGATCTCGATCTGCTGCTTCCGTTTGCCGCTGGATTTGTCCGGCGCGTGAACGATGATCTTTTGGATGAACTCATTCACGATGGTGGGAGTCAGCACGGGAATGTCCACATATTTTTCCACCAGCGCAGAAAAGCGGTCGTAATTGTCCGTGGTTTCCTGCTGCGCCTCGATCCATTCTTCTAGTGCCATGATTTCTGTACGAAGGTTTTCCTGTTCTTCTTCGTAATCCGCCGTCATTTTCTGATAGCGTTCCTCCGGGAGTGAGCCGAGCACAAAAAGAAGGGTTCAATACAAAATCTTGTGGGGATAGCAATCAATCCTTTTCTCTTTCCTCCATAAAGCATTGGAAAAGGAAGATCGGTATCTATCAATTCCTTTATTGCTTTCTCGGAGGGGGGGTGTGGGGGGAACCGCTCTTTGGCATCCAAAGAGCAGTTCCCCCCACAAACTTTTGCATTGAGCCAAAAGAAGCGAAAAAAGTTTTACAAACGTTTCACTTGATTCCAAGCAATACCGATGATAAAATAAAAGCAGTCAGCTGGCATTACGTTTCGGGTTGAAAACACAGCTGACTGCATGAAAACGGATAGTGGTCACCGGAGGGCAGTGTGCCGTAACACAGGGGATCGTTGTGCCCATCGCTTTCGATGCGAAGATTAACGCCTGCGCTGACGGTGTGTCAACATCACAATGTATAATAAAAGATAGGATTGAGGGGCAACAAGTAGATTTCTTTGTCTACGATAAGCTTCTTGTTTTTTTGATATGGGTTCGGGCAGCTTTCCCATTGGCGTCAAACCGGGAAAAATCAGCAGGAAAGGAGGGAGCGGCGGTGAAACTGAAAGAAAAATGCAGCAAGGAAATGAGCCGCGTGGAAAAAACGCTCATTTTGATGATAGCCGCGTTAGCGGTATTGATCGCGCTGATGTGGATTCTGCTGGGCAGGCGTTTGCTGGCGAGAAATCTGGCTGCGGATGCGCCGGCGCAAACGGACGCTCCTTCCCGTCAGGCGCTTTCCATGCCGGAGGATTATCTGCCGAAAAACCTGGCCGTCGGTTGCCTGCCGCCGGAAGCGGTATTTGAGGATGAGGCGGGAAATCCCATTCCGCTTTCAGATCTCATGGAAGAAGGAAAAGAAGGCCTTTGGCTGATTTTCTGGGCCAGCTGGTGCCCGGACTGCGAAAACCAGCTGCGGTATATCGCAGAGATGGAAGCCTTGGCAGAACAATACCATGTGAAACTGGTGCTGGCCGACAGGCTGAACAGAAGCAAGGAAAGCGTGCAAGCGGCGCAACATAAAATCGCCCAGGCGAAGGGAAGCGCGCCAATCGTTTATGACGCCGATGAAAAGGTATACATTTCCTGGGGCTTTCAGGAAATCCCCTCCGCTGTGGTGCTGGATCGGGAAGGCGCGGCGCGCTCCTTCGCCGCCGGAGCGCTGACCCCGGGAGAGTGTGAAGGGCTGCTGAAACGGGCTTTGCAGGGCCGCGCCAGCATGGGCCTTTCTTTCATCAGGGAGCGGCTGTCCAACCAGCGGGGCGGCGTCTATACCAGCACGGCAACCAGCGGCGAATCCCCCTCGGGCCAGGATGTGCTCAGCGAAAGCCAGGGGCTGATGCTGCTTTACGCTTTGATGAAGGACGATCAGGCGCTGTTTGATCAAACGCTTTCCTTTATCCGGTCCGACATGCTGGAAAACAGCCTGGCCGCCTGGTACGTATCTGAAGGGCAGAAAGCCCTTGTGAACGCCGCGTTGGATGATCTTCGCCTGATTTGCGCGTTACGGAAAGCCGGTGAAAAGTGGAGCAGCGAAGCCTATGACCAAACGGCCCGGGACATAGCGGAAGCGCTTTTGCGCCTGTGCGTAAACGATCAGGGTGGCCTGGTGGATTACGCTTCGCTGAATGGAGAAGGCCAGGCGCAGACCATTTCCCTTTGCTATCTGGATATCGCGAGCCTGCGGGAGCTCGCCGGGGAAATGGAGGGCTTTGTTCCGGTGCTTGAAAAGGCGGAGGAGATTTTGCCCGGCGGCAGAATTTCAGACGGTTTTCCTTTCTACTATGCTTCTTATGATTACGCCACCAAATCGTACAGCCAGGACGAGCTGAACACGGCGGAAGCCCTGTACACCCTATGGAATCTGAGCAGGGCCAAGGAGCTTCCCGCGGATGCCTGGGCTTTCTTGAAAAGCAGGATCGAAACGGGAGACCTGGCGGCCCGGTATCACGTGGACGGCACGGCTGTGAAGGGCTTTGAATACCATTCCACAGCGGTATGGGGCCTGGCCGCCCTGATCGCCAGGGAGGAAGGGGACGAAAGCGCCTTTGAACTGGCGCTGCGCCGCATGGACCGGCTACTGATCCTGGATGCCAGCGACGCGCTTTTTGGCGCTTATGCGCAAAAAGGCGCCGCGGCGCACGCCTTCGACCAGTTGATCCCGCTGCTGGCAAACGCCTGGGCGGATGAAAAGCCTGCGGCATGGGGAATGTGAGCATGGAAAAAAAGTGTGAAAATCCGTTTGCCCGGCTTGCGAACTTTTTCAGCAGGGCGTTCCACGCCTACAATCTGCGGCTGAGCAAGGTCTATTCTCCTAATGTGGCGGCTCTTACGGGCACGGCGCTGGTGCTGGCGATGCTGGCTTTCATTCTGTTCATTCCCCCCTTTGTGGGCGTTGCGGATGACGGGTCTTTGACCGGGATTCTGCAGGGCACGGGGCTGGGATACAGAAGGCAGGATTTGGCTTATCCCACTGGGGCTTACTTTGTCCGGGTGTATCTGCATTCCCTGTACCAGCCTTCCGGCCTGTCTGTTCACCGGTCGCTGATCCGCTTTGCCATGTGGGTGGATGACCAGTTCACCCGCGACAACCTGTTCGATATCCGCTTTCTGGCCGGGTTTTATACCCTATTGTATCTGCCTGCCGTGTATGTGACCCTGCGGGGCATTGCGGCGCGGGTCAAGGTGGCAGCGGAAGCCACCTTCCTGGTGATCCTGGGGGCGCTTTTCTTCGGGGACGCGGCGGCAACGGCCTATTTCAACAGCCTATACCCGGATGCGCTGTGGCAGATCTGCATGATTTACTGCGTGGGCTTTTCCCTGACTTTGCAGCACAAGGACGCAAGATGGACCCACGCCGGCCTATTCGGTTTCCTCGTTTCCGGCTGCGCGCTGACCCTTTCGGAAAGCCATTGCGCCGCCGCAGGGCTGGTGTTCACGGTGTACTTTACGCGCATGATCATGATGGAGGACAGAACGGCTCAAACCTCTGTGATCGCGGGGGTCTGCGCGGTGGTGATGCTGGTATCCTCCATCGTGAGCGCCACGGCGGGAAGCACCCGTTTTACGGAAGCCTCCAAGCTTCACGCCATGACCAACGGGGTGCTGCTCCGCTCCAACAACCCGGAAAAAACCCTGGAAGAATTCGGCATTGAGCCGCGCTTTGAAACGCTGACGGATATGTCCAGCTACAGCGATTACCCCTACGCCCTTGCCGGGGAGCCGGAGATTCAGCGAAGCTTTTTAAGCCGCTATTCCCTGGGCTCCATCATCTTTCACTATGTCAGGCATCCCCTTGCCTTCGCGGGCCTTCTGGAAACGGGCGTGCGGGCTTCGTTTCATCCCATGCGGGGCTACGTGGGCAATTATGAAAGCGGCCTGCAATACCCGGAGCGCATGACCAATGGGCAGCTCACCTTTTACAGCAATTTCAAGGCGAATTCCCTGCCCCAGACTCTGGGCTTCCTGGCCATCCTCGGCGGCGTATACTGGGCGCTGTTCCGGAAGCGGCGGGGGCTCAAGGCCCATGATATCAAGTTTACCTTCCGGGAAAGGCAGATCATGCTGGATACCTTTTTGATGCTGGCGCTGACGGGGATCGCGCATTTGTCCGCCGTGATCTGCTTAAGCGGCACGGCGGAACTGGAGCGGTATCAGATGCTTTTCGGTGTTTGCATCGACGGCATGCTGCTTTTGTTCATCGCGGAAATTCTGCATCGGCTGAAGATTCTCAGCGAGGAGGAATAAGGCTTTGGAAAAGAATACATCAGCCAGCAGGACGATTTTATTCCAGGATCTGGGCATTCTTTTGTTTATGCTCAGCATGCTGGGCGCGGCCCTGATTACCGGCTTTTCCGAAAAGGCGCTCATTTATCAGCAAGCGGTTATGATGCTGGCCATGATGTTTTCCGCGCTGCTCACGGTGCTACGGGCGCGGGTGGCGGGCACGGTGCTCACGGCGCTGACTCTGCTTGCGTTTACTGCATATAAGCTCTATAACCGCTTGGCGTACAGCGTGCCAATCGAATGGACGGCGTTTCTCTGGCCGGCGCTGCTGGGTATGTCCCTGGGGGGCGTGACGCTGTTTATTTCCTTCTATTCCACCATCGAAGGCCTGAACGGCATTTTAAACAAGCGCCTGGATGAATTGACCGTAATCGACGCCGTGACCGGCATGGAAAACCTGCGCAGCATGGTGGGCTCCCTGAGAAGGTACATGGCGCTGAGCGAACGCAACGGCACCAGCATGGGGCTGATGATGGTCAGGCTGAGGTACGCGGAGGAAATCAAAAAGGTGCTCACCCGCACCCAGTTCAACGACCTGCGCCATATCCTGGCGGATACGGTGCAGCACGCCCTCCGCCTGGAGGACAGGGTATTTTCCATAGATGAGAATGGATCGCTGGGCATTATCTATTTCAGCGTGGCGGCAGGCGCGCCGATCGTGAAGCAGCGCATCATTTCCGTGGTGCAGCAGCAAAACATGGTTCCCTCCCTGGTGGGGCAGACACTGAACGTGGAGGTGAGCGTGGTTTTCAAGGAATATGAATCAAGCCTTGGAAAAGACGCCATGAAGTTTATCAGCGAAGTGGAAAAGGAATTTGCTTATGAGGTATAAATGGGCCGCGGGGCTTGGCGCCCTGCTGCTTATCCTGTGCCTGGGGTGGGGAGCCCTGGCGGAGGATGCTTCCGGGGACACGCCGCCCGGCAGGGGAGACATCCTGGTAATTTATCCAGAAGAGGCGGATAAGCTTTCCGGGGAAGACGATCTGTCCGCCATTGCGAAGGTGCTGCTTTCCCTCCGGTATTCGGCGGATTTCGTGGAAGCTGAGGAAGCGGGGCCGCTGATCGGGGAGTATGACAAGGTGATTTGGTGCAGCACCGTTTCCTCCAATCGGATGGACGCAAAAATCCTTCAGGGCTATAAAGGGAAGCTGCTGGTTCTGGGTCAGGCTGTCGGCCTGGAGGAATTCGGGCTGAAGGAAACGGGCGGTTTCCTTGGCAGCTTCATGGGGGTCGGAGAATACGCGTTTGACGACGAGGTGGTTTTTTCGCATTCCATCCCCCTTTTGAATCCGGGAACCCTGGAAAACGCCACTTATGAAAACGGCGCTTTGACCGCGGCGGGGGGAAAGCTTCCCCTGGCCGGTGGAAGGGATAACGTGCATTATCTGGCCCTGACGGCGTACAGCGACGCTTTTTCCAGGGAGGTTTTCAAGCAGGAGATTGCCCAATGGCTGTGGCCCTATGAATCCAGAATGCATACCTACACCGGATATGTGGTGCTGGACGCGGTTTACCCCTTTTACGACCCCTACCGGCTGCGGGATCTGGTGGATTACATGGTGGAAAGGAAAATGAATTTCGTCATTTCCGTGATGCCCATTTACGAACACAGCGATTATCCCGCCATGGGGCAGTTCTGCGAGGTGCTTCGCTACGCCCAGGCGAATGGCGGCGCGGTGATCCTGCACGCGCCAATCATCCAAAACGGGATCGAAATGGAAGCGTTGGCCTCGCAATTGACCACCATCACCTGCAATTATCTCGACCAAAACGTGTATCCCCTGGCCCTGGAGGTGCCGTCAGAATGGTTGTTCAGGGAAGACCTGCTGCCCATTCTGGGAAGATACAAAACCCTGTTTCTTTCGGATATGGACGCCTTTTCCTCCCACGCGCCTAAGGAATACGGCCTGATGGATTACCTTCTCCTGGGCAGCCAGCAGATCGTGCCAGCCGTCAAGCTGGATGAAACGGGCGTCAGCCACCTGGCCCGGTGTGCCACCGCTGTGTATCTGGATCTTGGCATGACGGAGGATGAGCAATTGCTTTCCGTCATCGAAGCAGCCAGAAACGCGCCCATCCCCATGCAGAGCCTGTGGGGGATGGATCAGGCCGCGTATACCAACGACGGCTTCTTCCTCACCTGGGATCAAAACACCCTCCTGGTAAACGACGAGCAGCGTTTTTTCGTTTATACCCCCCAGACCTTCGACAGAGAATTTGATTATAAGCGAAACGAGTATTACCGCTTCGTTGCCAACCTGAACAACCAGAACCATTTTCTCATTGGTGTGAGCGTGGTGGTGCTTGTGCTGTTCCTGGCGCTGGGGTATCAGTCCCGCAAACAGATGCACAGGCGTTTCCTCAAAAAGCAGGCGAATTTGCGCCGGTAAGGATTTTTATGTCAGCAGCTGATATTATTTCCATTTACGCCATCGCGGCCATATGGGCCATGATGCTGCTCAACGTGGCGCTGAGTGTCGGGGGATATATTTATATCTACCGCTGCAACAAAACGGATGGCAGCATCCCGCCGTCAAACGGGGAATACCCCATGGTATCGGTGCTGGTGCCAGCCCACAACGAAGCGCTGGTGCTTCAGCGAACCGTGCAGGCGCTTATAAACTTTGATTATCCCAAGGATCGGTATGAAATCATCGTGGTCAACGATAATTCCTCCGATAACACCGAGGACATCATGGCGGAGATGGCCAGGGCCAATCCCGCGAGCCGCCTCATGTGCATCAGCACGGACAAGGTGGTGGGCGGCACAGGAAAATCCAACGCCCTGAACATCGGCTTTTCCGTGGCCAAGGGCACCGTGATCGCCATTTACGACGCAGATAATACCCCAGAACCCAAGGCGCTGCGCCTGCTGGTTGAAAACCTGATTTCGGATGATAAACTGGGGGCGGTCATCGGCAAATTCCGCACCAGGAACCGGAACGCCTCCATTCTTTCCCGGTTCGTGAACATTGAAACCCTTTCCCATCAATGCATGAACCAGGCGGGGCGGTATTTCTTCTTTAAGCTGTGCACCATTCCGGGCACCAATTACGTGATCCGCCGCAGTATCATTGAGGAAGTGGGCGGCTGGGATGTGAAAGCACTGAGCGAGGATACGGAAATCAGCTTCCGCATCTACCGCATGGGTTATTACATCAAGCTCCTTCCCCAGGCCGTTACCTGGGAGCAGGAGCCGCACCTGCTGCCCATCTGGTTCAAGCAGCGGGTGCGCTGGGCCAGGGGCAATATCTATGTAATGATCAAGAACTTTAAGTATACCTTTGACCGGAAAGCAGGCCCCATGCGATTGGATACCCTGTATTACGCTTTGGTGTACAGCGTGATGCTCACCTCCCTGATCGCATCCGATATTATTTTCCTGGGGGGCATCCTGGGCCAGATCCAGGTGAAGCTGGGGGGATTCTCCTCCGCCCTGTGGGGCATGGCGATTTTGGTATTTATCGCCGATGTGATGCTCACCCTTTCCCTGGAAAGAAACGAATTTACCCTGGAATCCATGGGGCTGGTGGCCCTGATGCTGTTTACATACGCCAAGCTGTGGGTGCTGGTGGTGGTGAAAGCCGCCTGGGATTCCACCATGGACACCCTGCTCAGGCGCGAAGTGAAATGGGATAAAACTGTGCGTTACGTGGAGACCCAGTAACGCAAGGCCAATGCCCGAAAAGGGGGAAAACCCATGAAGAAACAATTGTGCTTACTGCTTGCGGCGCTGCTGCTGCTTTTCGCCTGCGCAGGCCTTTCGGAGGATGCGGAAGCCGTCCAGGGCCTGCCTGCGGAAACGGAAACAGCCCAAGGCGAGCCGGAAGAAGCCCAGGAGCCCCCGGCTTTGCCCGAGGGACCCGCCGGAACACCGATGGAGGTAACGGCGATGGAAGGCTTTTCGCCCATTGAATACGTGTTCGCCAGTGATCCGGAACGGGCTGGCGCGCCTCAGCGCCAGCGCCCCGCAACGCCTCCCACCCAGCACGTTAAAACCTTTCAGTATTCCGAAATCGTCGTTTTGCGCGGCATTTTTGAAAAGTCCGGGTTCTTTTTCAAAATCCCGGCTTATTGGGATACCCGCTATGCCTTCGCGCAGATCGAGTATACAGTCAGCCCCATGATTCAAGGCGTGCCCGCGTCGCTGACCTTCTTCATCAACGACCATCCCATTTATTCCTGCGCCGTGAATTATGAGGACGGCGCGTCCCAGATCGTGTTCGTTTCCATCCCCTTGGAATATCTGGCGGTGGGCTTTAATGAATTTGCCATCACGGGTTATGTACGCCTGTATGACGACGACGGCTGTCTGGATGATTTTTCCGGGGCCAACTGGGTGAGTGTTTCAGATTCCTCCTTTATCGAGGCGGGTTATAATTTGCTGGATTTCGGCAATCAAATCAGCTATTATCCTTATCCCCTCATTTCCACCATGGATGAAACCGGGGCCGATTTGACCCTGTATGTGCCCTCCCAAGCGCTGGAGGAAGAGCTTCGCGCCGCTTTCCTTCTGCGGGCGGATCTGGGCAATGAAACCAGCACGGAGGATCGGATCGGCCTGAAAACCATAGAAAGCGATCTGCCGGCAAGGGGAAACGCCCTGATCATCGCCCAGACGGATCGGCTGCCTTCTGCGATCAAGGCGCATATGCCCATGGACATTCACGAAACCCGGGAAGGGGCGTTCGTGTATCTCTATGGCCATGACGGGGCATACACCATGGTTCTCACGGCGGCCGACGCCAAAGACCTGACGGAAGGCGCGTATATGCTGATGGACGAAGAAAGGGTAACCCAGGAAAAGTACGATTGGGCCTTCGTTCCTTCCGGCGCTTCCGACATCGTGATGGCCAACCGCGCCCAGAACGCCTTGATTGATAACGGCGAAACCATAAAGGGCATTACCAATCAAAACGGCATTGATTTCATCGGTCCGTTTCACCAGGAAAGCACCATCTATCTTCCCTTCTCCGGCGGCTTTGTGTTAGGGGAAGGGGGCAAAGTGGAATTGAAAATGCGTTACAGCGATAACCTGGATTTTGACCGCTCCATGGTCACCGTATACTGGGGAACCACGCCGGTGGCGTCCAAAAAACTGGATAGGGAAAAGGCGACTCTGGATACGTTCTCTTTCATGATGCCCTCCGACGTAGTGGGCACCCACGCCGCCAGCATTAAAATCGCCTTTGATCTGGAAATCAAGGAGCTTTACTGCACCAAGCGGGCGGATGAAATGCCCTGGGCCTATGTGAGCGGCGAATCCATCCTGTATTTCCCCGCGGGCAACGCCAGCACCTATGATCTTTCCCTGCGGCCGTATCCCTTCCAGAAGCTGGGGCTTTTCAATCATCTGGCCGTGGTGGTTCCGGACGCGATGGACGAATACGAATACGCTGCCTTTGGCCGGATCGCCGCCCTGCTGGGGCCGGATGCGGCCCCCTACGGGGTGCTTCATGTGTGGTACGCGTCCCGCTTCCCCCATGAAACGGAAAATGCCCATGTGATCGCCCTGGGCACCTGGAAGGACAACGTGTTTTTGCAGACCATCAACGACCGCTTGAGCTTCCCCTTTACAGATTCCGGCACGCGCTTTGCCAGCAACGAGCAATTGCTTTTGAGCGACCGATACGCCGCGGAAATCTGCATTCTGCAATTTGTGCGCTCCCCCTATCAGGAGGGCCGGGCCATTCTGGCCGTTTGCGCCCCGGATACCAAAACTCTCTCCCAGCTCGACCGATACGCCGCCGTGCAGGAAAACACCTGGGCTTTTGCCGGGGACGCGTTTTTGATCGATAAGGATTTGGAAACCAAGAGCTTCAGCTTCCTGAAGGATGAACCTGTGGAAAAGGCCACCCTGCGGGAACGGATCGAAGCCAACCGGGACGCCATTCTGTTTACCATCGTTTCCACATCCGTGATGTTCTTGATGCTGGTCGCCATCGTGCTGATTCTGCTGAGGTACCGCCGCAACCGTCGGGAAGAGGAAAAAAAGTGAAACTGCGCAAAAACGTATTTTTCTATTTTGCGGTATTGGTATTCCTGCTGTGCGTGCTGTTTGCCATGGCGTGCGTGTTCCACCGGCTGGGGGAAGGGCAGGAATACCCATACCTTTTGAAAGGCGCTTGGCTGCTGTGTGCTTTTTTCCTGGTTTTCGGACTGCTGATGGTGAGCGCGCTGTGGTCCCGGCTGAGGATGAACCACCGCCTTCTGCGCTTTCCCAGGCTTGTGGATGTGGTGGAATATCTTCTTGCCACGCTGCTGATTACTGCGGGGGTGTTTTTGCGCTTTCTGGTGATTCAGAATCTGCCCATGGAGCCGGATTCGGACTATAAAACTTATTACGAAATGGCGGTGCTGCTGCATCGGGGCACGCTGATTGAAGCGGGTGTGGGATACTGCGATTACGTGTCCATGTTTCCCCATGTGTTCGGCTATCCTCAGGTGCTTGCCTGGGTGATGGGCATTTTTGGGGAAAGCCTGCGCACGGCGCTTTTATTCAACCTGGTTCTGGAGGCTGGCTGCTGTGCGCTGGTATGGCGAATCGCCCGGCTGGCGGGCGGAAGGCTGTGCGGCCTGGTGGCATTGGCCGCGATTTGCTTTCTTCCCTCCGCCATCCTTTACAGTAATTTTGCGGCCAGCGAACCGCTGTTTACCTTCGTGCTGTTGCTGGGTATTTTGATGTTCGCTCTGTCCTTAAAATCCACCCCGGCAAAGGAAAAGCACCCCTGGTTGTGCCCCGGGGAATTGATCGCTATGGCGGTGGCCCTGGCCTTTGGTTCCTTTATCCGGCCCATGGCCGTCATTTTTCTGGTGGCGGCGGTGATTTGTCTGCTGAATGGGCATCAGCCCCTTCCCGCCCTGCCCAGGAACGATATTCCCCTGGGTCTGCGGCTTACGAACAAGGGCTGGAAACGGTGCGCGCTGATTGCCGCTGTTTACTTTGCTTTTTCTTCTTTGTTCACCATGGGAACGGGCTATGCTGTGAACCGCCAATTGGCGGGCAGCGGCGCTTCTTATGGCTACAACCTGCTGGTGGGCCTGAACCTGGAAAGCTATGGCGGCTGGAACGAGGACGACGCCAATTATCTATATGCCGCCCTGGAAGCCACCGGCTCTGCCCAGGAGGCGCAGCTGGCATGCCGCGATATGGCGCTGGAACGCTTGAAAACCGATCCCCGGGCGCTGCTCAATCTTTTTGTACATAAATTTGAGGTGCTTTGGGGCAACGACGATTTTGGCGCTTCTTGGAATATTCTGTTTATGGATCAGCAGGGAAATCTGACGCCGGATCGGGAAAGCTTTCTCTACCGCATGATGGATGTGAGCGACCTGTATTATTTGACGCTGCTTTTGGGCGGGCTGGTTTACGGCCTGGTTTCCTTCCGCCGGGAGCCGGACGTTTTTTACGCCTGCCTGCTTTTGTTCTGCGGCACGGTGGCGCTGCATCTGCTGGTGGAAAACCAGAACCGATATCATTATCATGCCATTCCTTTATTGTGCGTGATGCTGGGTGTGGCGGTCAGCGCGGGATCTGTGCAGGTGAACAAAATGATCATGACGCAATTGGAGAAAAAAAGGCAGGCTGCCGTGGAAAAAGCGGCGGCAGAGGCGCACATCCAAATGATTCAGCGGGAGCAGGAGGAGCGGTCCCGCCTGCGCGCGGAAGCGCTTCATGCCCAGTTTGATATGGGCAAAGCGATCCGGGAAGGCCACATCCGTATCGTAGCCAGCCAGGGCGTGCTGGAGGATAACAGAACAGCGGAACAGTCGAACGCAAGTGGGGAAGCGGCTGCGGCGGAACCGGAAAAAATCGATCACGCAGCGCCCGAGGCAGAGGAAGAAACGCCTTTGATTGTAGAAGAGACTGAAAAAGAGATTGAGGAAGCGGAGAAAATCAATCCGCTGCCCGTGTTCACCAAGCCAATTTCTGTCAAGGGTGACGCTTTCGACGAGGGCGGCGACAGCAGGGAGAGCGCCAAGCCCAAGGAAGAGAAAAAAGGGAAAAAGGATAAAAAGGATAAAGACGTGAAAACTGCCAAGAAGAATAAGGATAAAAAAACCGACGACGAAAAAAAGGAAGACAAAGCAGACCGAAAAAAAGATAAAAACAAAAAGCACGATAAGGACAAGAAAAAGAAGGGCCATAAGAAGGACGATTGATTCTGAAAAAGCCAGCCATTCAGTGGACGCAAGGAATAAAGGAGCAGTAAATCAGCCATGCTTTTCAATTCTCTTTCGTATTTGATCTTCTTCCCGGCCATCGCCCTGGCATACTTTTTGATTCCATGGCAGAAGGTACGGAACATTCTTTTGCTCGTCGGCAGCTATTATTTCTATATGTGCTGGGACCCGCGTTTTATTCTTTTGATGCTGGGCTGCACCGTGATCACCTATTTGGACGCGCTGTTTATTGATATATCCCGCAGGGAAGATGCGGAAAACGTGGAAAAGGAGAAGCGGCGCACCGGGCAGGCCAAGCTCTATACCGTTGTCACCATTGTCTTCACGCTGTCCGTGGTGGCCTGGTTTAAGTACGCCAATTTCTTAACAGAAACCATAGTTTCCATGCTGGGGCTGGTGGGAGTGCATATTCCCCTGCCTAAGCTGAATGTTTCCCTGCCGGTGGGCATTTCCTTTTTCACGTTCCAATCCTTGAGTTATGTGATCGACGTATACCGGGGACAAACGAAGGCGGAAAAGAACTTTTTCCGCTACGCCTTGTTCGTGTCCTTCTTTCCCCAGTTGGTGGCCGGGCCGATCGAGCGCAGCGGAAACCTGCTGGTGCAGTTTCGGGAAAAGCATCCCTTTGATTCTCGCCAGGTGGTCAAAGGCGCAATGCTGATGCTGTGGGGTTATTTCATGAAAATCGTGGTGGCGGACCGCGCGGCTATCATCGTAGACCAGATTTACAATTATCACGGCTCCTACGAGGGCGTGATTCCCATTCTGGGCACGGTGCTGTTCGCCGTGCAGATTTATTGCGACTTTAACGGCTACACCACCATCGCCATCGGCTCAGCCCAGGTGATGGGGTTCAACCTGATGCAGAATTTCCAGCAGCCGTACCTGGCTGCCTCCGTGGCGGACTTCTGGCGCAGGTGGCATATCTCGCTCACCAGCTGGTTCCGGGATTATATTTACTTCCCTCTGGGCGGCAGCCGATGCGCAAAATGGAAAAAGTACAGGAACATTATGGTGGTTTTCCTGGTGAGCGGCTTATGGCATGGCGCGGCCTGGACCTATGTGCTCTGGGGTGGCTTAAACGGCGCTATGCAAATCGTGGGCGATATCACGCAGCCCCTGCGCCAAAAAGCCCTTCATCGGCTGGGGATCAACGCGGAATCCTTCGGGCATCGCCTGGTTCAAATCTTCGTCACCTTCGTGCTGGTGGATATTGCCTGGGTGTTTTTCCGGGCCACGGATTTATCCTCGGCCCTGCAAATCATCAAATCCTCTTTTACAGTGTGGAATCCCTGGCTGCTGGTGGATGGCACCCTGTATACCCTGGGCCTGGAGCAGGCGGATTTGTGGCTCCTTGTGCTTTCCATCGCGATTCTGGCCGGGGTGGATATTCTGCACGCCCGGGGCGTATCCATCCGGGACAGTCTGCTCAGCTGGCCGCTGCCGGTCCGCTGGGCGGTGGTGTACGGCGCGCTGTTTTGGATTCTGCTCTTTGGCGTTTACGGGCCGGCTTTCGACGCGGCCAGCTTTATCTATTTCCAGTTCTGACGCCCTGGCGAATCAGGGAGGTGATTGCTGATGGAAAAAATGGTGTCTGTGCTGAAAAAGGTGGGGAAAGGCGTTGCTTTTGTGCTGATTTTTCTGGCGCTGGGTGAAATGCTCATGAGCGTGATGATATTCAAGCAGGAGGACGGCACGCTGCCTGTTCACAATTACTATTCCCTGCCCAGAGATACGGTGGACGTGCTGGTGCTGGGCACGTCTCACGCGGGCATGAATGTGAGCACCAAAACCATGTGGGATGAATACGGTATCGCCGGGTATCGCTTCTGGGGCAGCATTCAGCCCATATGGAACACTTACTATTATCTTTTGGAAGCCTTAAAGTATCAATCCCCCAAGGTGGTGCTGCTGGACGCCCACAGCGTGACCTTTCAGCAGGAGTACGGCCCGTATCCTGTGCAGGTGAAAAACACCATCGCCATGCGGCTTTCCAAAGAAAAAGTTGAAAACATCTGGGCCAGCGTACCTCAGGGAGAGCGGGCCTTCATGCTCTTTGGCTTTCCCACCTATCATAACCGTTACAACCAATTAACCCAGGAGGATTTTGAATATTTCCCTTGGGACAGTCACAAGGAAATTCAAGTGCTTTCCTCTGAAACGACGGAAGCCATCTATTCTTTCAATATTCTGGATAAGGACACTACGGAGGGGGAAATCGACCTGGGGGAAAAGGAAGAAAAGTATCTCAGAATGCTGCTTTCCTATTGCAAAGAGCATCAGATTCATTTGGAAATCGTCGCCTCCCCCTATGAAATCACCGCCATCGAGCAGCAGAAATACCGCCGGGTGCGCTCCATCGCGGCGGAATACGGCTTTGATTTCACCAATTTCAATGAGTGCTACCAGGATTACGGCATTGATCCCCAGCAGGATTTTCTTGATCCCGGCCACTTCAATAAAACCGGTATGCCCAAATATGCACGCGCCTTAGCTGAACTGCTGAAAAGCAAGTATGACCTTCCTGACCGCCGACAGGATCCCAGCCACATTTGGAACCAAGTGCGGGCCAAGGTGAACGATCCGGTATTTGCTTTAACCGAGCAGCATGTATTCGATGGACGCCAAGACTATTATGATACCGGCATCAAGCTGTATGAAAACCCTTTGGCTTCGTGGACGCTGATGGCGGAGTTTACTGTGCCGGACGCAGGTTCTGAAAGCCACGTTCCCCTTGCCTGCTATGACAGCAAACAGGACGGCTTAAGAATCAGCAGAGAACCCAACGGGGATTTAGAGATCAGATTTGCGAAGGATATGACAGCCCGCATCCAGCGACCCACCGATAGCATCCGGCTGTGCCTGATCAAGATGGGACAGAAGATAAAACTTTATGTCAATGACGAGATGATTGAAGACAGGAAAATAGACATGGATGCTCTGACCCAGTATAACGGCACACTCATGCTCGGCTGCGAAATGGGTGCAAATGGCAGGCGGACGCACTTTGGCAAAACCACCGTGCGAGATTTGGTGGTTTACGATACAGCGCTGAATGAAACCGACGCCCTTGCCTGGACGGCCCGGAGCCTGCCCGTTGCGGAAAAGACGGAATATATGAAAGCCGTCACCCAGGAGGATCTTCTGCTCTCCCTGCAAAGCCGCTTTGAGGGAGACGGCGAAGCGTATGTGGATACCGGGGTCAAGCTGTTTGAAGACCCTGAAGCCTCCTTTACCCTGCTCAGCCAAATCGATCTGAGGGGCAGCGGCGGCGATAGGGTGTATTTCTCCTGCTTCTCGGAAGCGCCAGGGGCGTACCGGGGGCTGCTGGTGAGAAAAATCGGAACGGATACCCTGAACGTGATGTATGGCGACGCCTATGGGCTGAACCTGCCCCTGTCCCAGGGGGACGAGCCTGCTGTGCTGGCCATCGCCAAGGACCGCTCCGCCTATACGATCTACCTGAATGGCGAAAAGGTGCTGGATCAGGATGTGTCGGTGTGCGAAGCGTACGGCGGAAGCTTCCTGATCGGCTGCCAGGAGGACGCAAACGGCGATCTGTTCCGGTTTTCCAACACCACCGTGTATAACCTGGAGGTGTACGCGGGATTGATGACGGAGGAGCAAATCCTCTCCTGGCATCCTTCGCCCCTGGCCGCCGCTTACAAGGCTCCGGGGATGGACGTTTCCTATATCCTGAAAGAGAGCTTTGCGGGTAATAAAAAGAACGCCTGCGTGGATACGGGCATCATGCTGTATGACAACGCAGAAAAGGATTGGACCATCACTTTCCTTTTGGATCGGGTGACGGTACGCCGCGGCAGCGTGCTGTCCTGCTTTGACGAAACGCCGGGCAAGTACCGCGGATTGCTTCTTCGCCAGACGGATGAAACCCATTTTTCCTTCGTGCTTGGCGCGGAATACGCCGACGTGGAAATCCACCCGGCGGATCAGGCGGTGATCACCCTGGTGAAAAACCAGAACCATTACCAAATCTATGTGGACGGCGAATTGCGCGCGGAAGCGGACAGCAAAATCGCTTCTTACCTGGGCAATCTGTATATCGGCTGCGAACGAGATCAAAACGGACGTCCGTTCCGCTTTTCTGATATTTCCGTCAGACGCCTGGAAATCGTCAGCCGGGCGATGAACGGGGATGAAGTGCGGAACGAGGCGCTTTCCTGGAAAGAAGACGGAAAATGAGGATGAAACGAAAGGGCTGGCTGAAAATACCCCGGAGCCGCGCTGTGCTGCTGGCTGCCTGTGTTTGCGCTGCCCTTTGCCTGGCCGTCGGCTTTACCAGGAACCCCCACCTGTACCCGATTGATTTTGGCCAGTATGAAGCAATCATGCGCCAATGCGGCCTGACCTGGACGCAGGAGGATCTGCTTCAAGGGGATTTACAGTACGTTCGCCCCCTGCGATTTTTCAGCTATACCCGGTTTTCCTGGGCGTCGCTGTTTACCCCGGGGGCGGGGGGAAGCACGGTGTACGGCGTGGCGCTGATCCGCCTCTTTACCCAGCCCTTTGGCCTTCCCTTTTCCATCGACGCCCTTTCCGCTGTCTGGGCCCTGCTGCTGATTGCCGCGGCGGGCCTGATAACCCAGGCTCTGTATGAAAGGTTTCCCCATATATGGCTGATTCCCGGATTGATGCTGTGCCTGATTTATATGAACGGGAATTTCTGCGCCATTTTCCGGGGGCTGTACCCCGAGGCCGCGGCCATCGCGTTTTCACTGCTGAGCCTGGGCCTGACGCTTCGGGCCTTCAGCGTGAAAAAAGAAAGCCGCAGCCGGTGGATCATCCCGGTGCTGCTTTCCTCCCTGCTGGCTTTAAAGTCCTTATCGCCCCTGGTGGTGTTCCTGCCCTTTACGGCGGCGGTCAACCTGTATCTGATCTATTCTTGCTATCGGCAGATCAACAGGAAGTATCTTTTGCTTCCCCTGGCGGCCGTGCTGCTGATAACGGGGCTTGGCAGCGCGGTGGGATTGGTCGGCAGCGACGCCGATTATTTCTCCGAAGCTTCCTTGTACGAAGCCTCCTTTAACGCCCTGCTTCGGCAGACGGACAGCCCGGAAACGATTTTACGGGAATGGGGGCTGGATGAATCCTACGCGCGGGACATTGGAAAATCCTACTACGAACAGGAAGATGACTACGCCCATAACCCCAGAGACCCTCAGGAAGCCAAGGCGCTTTTTGCCCACGTTTCCACGGGCCGGTTGGCCGGTACGTATCTTCGCCATCCCGCTCTGTTTTTTAAGGCTGTCAACGCCCGGGAGCTTTCCATGAACCGCGGCTTTGAAAACGGGCGAAACAGCGCTGTCTCGGCCAATGATAAGAGTTTTACCGCCACCCGCGTGGACGGGGGCTTTTTCTCCTTCCTTTGGAGAATTCTTCCCCTGTCCTGGACAGTGTATTTCGTGATCCATTTGCTGTTGATTCAGGCGGGAGTCGGAATGGCTATCTGGAAGAAGCGGGCAAGCTGGGTGCTGCTTTGCCTGTTTTCCCTGGGCAGCATTCTTTATTTGCCCTTTTCCCTTGTGATGGACGGTTATGCCCAAAGTCAGCAGTACATGCTGTATCAGGTCATGCTGGTGCTGGGGCTGATCACCGGGCTTTTGTGCGCGGTGGTTGAGGTGGTGCCTGGCTTCCTGCAATGGATGACCCGGTACACCGAGGACGCCTATCGCGTCCAGCCGGTTTACAGGGTTCCTTCGGGAAAGGAAAGCGGCGGCTGGCTGTGGCTGGATCAATCGCGCGCCTGGGTGGATACGGTATGCGGGAATCAGCTTCTGATCACGCTTTTCACGGGGCTTTACTGCTTCTTTGTACTGTTGTGCGTGTTTGTTCCCTCCACCCATCCCGTGTCCATCAACAACGGCGACTTTGGCCGTATGATGGAGCAAATGGATCTTACTTGGTCCGGCATGGATTATTTCAATACGGCCAACCAGGCGAATCATTTCGCCATAGAGGAATATGCTTACGTGAGCGGCTTTGATGCTTTGAAGCTGACTCCTCTCAAGCCTACCTACAGCCTGTATTGGTTCGTAAGCGTGGTGCGTTTGTTGACCCAGCCCTTCGGCATCGGATTCAGTACTTATTTGCTCTCCTGGGTCATGGGCGCGGCGACGGTTCTGTGCATTCTTCAAATGGTGCGAGATTTGTACGCCCTGCTGGGCAGAAGAACCGCCGCTGCCGCCGCCCTGTTCAGTGTCATGATCATGAATGAAACCTATCTGACCTGGTACAACAGCCTCTACGGTGAAGGCTGCATTCTGCTGGGGCTGTTGATGACGCTGGCCTGCTCCTTGCATTTATGCGTGATGCCCAGGGAAAAAAGCTGGAAAAGGCCGTTGTGGCTGCTTGGGCTTGCGCTGTCCTTGTATATTTTCATCAACGCCAAATCGCAAATGCTGATGGCCGCTCCGGGGGCCATTGCCCTGCTGCTGGCTTTCTGTTTTTATCATCGGCCCTATCGCTACGATTTGCAGGCGGTGCAGGGGCTGGTGGCCCTGGCGCTGTGCGGGGTGCTGGCCGTAAGCTCTCTGGGCGTTTATCAAAGCGACCGCACCGAGGACAGCGTGTCCCAGCGCCATACCATGTGGCAGGCGTACTTTTTCGGTATCTTCATGATTTCCGATGACCCCATCAAGGATATGGAAGACCTGGGCGTGGATACGGCCATGGCCCCGGACATCGGGAAATATGTGGATTTCAGCGAAGACGCGGAGTATGTTTACGCGCCTCTGTCCAAGGAAGCGGAAAAAGCGTTTTACGATCACGTGAGCATGTTCACCATCGTTCAGTGGTATATCACGCATCCTGTCAAGCTTTGGTATATGCTGGATCACGCGGCCCGGGAGGCCCGGGAACTGTATACCGGCTTTCGGGTGTACAACGGGCAGAATTACAGCGACCCGAACCACGACCCGGTGAATGGGCTGAACCTGTGGCCCGGGTGGCGGTCGTGGCTTACGCCGGGTTCGTTTTTGGGTTACGTTCTTTTTTATGGGGCGCTGCTATTCTTCCTGATCCGCCGTTTGCTTCGACGGGATACCGAAGCAAAAACGCGGATACTCTGCGCCGTCTTTCTCTTTTTGATCGTGACCGGCGTGCTGCAATACCCCCTGTCCGTGCTGGGCAACGGCTTTGCGGATAACCAAAAGCAGCTGTTCTGCTTTTCCCTGTGCCATGACCTGCTGCTGGGTTCCACCGTGTTTTTCCTGGTTTCCTGGATGCGCGGTTTGCAAAACGTCCCCAAAATACAATGGAGATTCAGAAGAATAGAAGGAGACGCGGTATGAAAAAAGTGATGCTGGTATTCGGTACCAGGCCGGAAGCCATCAAAATGTGCCCGCTGGCGCTGGAAATCAAAAAAAGCGGCACGCTCAAACCCGTGGTGTGCGTTACGGGGCAGCACAGGGAGATGCTCCAGCAGGTGCTTGATATTTTTCATGTGGAGCCGGAGTATAATCTAGAGGTCATGAAGCCGGGGCAGGATCTGAATGACATCACGTCCGCGGTGCTGCTGGGCATGAGGGAAATTATCAAAAAAGAAAAGCCGGACGCAGTTTTGGTGCATGGGGATACCACCACCGCCTATGCCAGCGCTGTGGCGGCGTTTTATCAGCAGATTCCGGTGGGCCACGTGGAAGCGGGACTGCGCACCTGGAATCTGTATTCCCCCTTCCCGGAGGAATTCAACCGCCAAAGCATAAGCCTGTTGGCCCAATGGCATTTCGCGCCGACGGAGGTGGCGAAAGAGCATTTGCTTCGGGAAGGCAAAAGCCCTGAAACCATTTACGTTACGGGCAATACGGGCATTGACGCCATGCGGTACACCGTCTCCCCACACTTCACCCATCCCATTCTTTCCTGGGCGGAAGGCAGCCGTATGCTTTTGATCACGGCCCACCGCCGGGAAAATCTCGGCAGTCCGATGCACGCGATGTTCCGAAGCATTCGCAGGATCGTGGAGGCGTTTGAGGATGTGAAGGCAGTGTATCCAGTGCACCTGAATCCCCTGGTACAGCAGGCCGCCCGGGAGGAGCTTTCCGGCTGCGACCGCATCCGCCTCATCGAACCCCTGGATGCGGTTTCCTTCCACAACCTCATGGCCCGCAGCTATCTCATCTTAACGGATTCCGGCGGCATTCAGGAGGAAGCCCCATCCCTGAAAAAGCCTGTGCTGGTGATGCGCGATACTACCGAACGTCCGGAGGGCGTGGAAGCGGGAACCTTGTGCCTGGTGGGAACCGACGAACAGGTGATCTATGAAAAATGCCATGAATTGCTCTGCGATCAGAAAGTTTATCAAAGCATGTGCGACGCGGTCAACCCCTATGGGGACGGAAAAGCCTCTATCCGCATTCGGAAAGCGATTGAAAATGCTTTGAAGGAATAATGGTATAGCATTGCCTTTACGATCAAGATGAGTAAAAAGGGGATCATCAGATGAAGGGTTATTTCGACTATGTCGTGCCGCCCCTGGAGGGATTCGGGTGGCAGGATGGCATATCGGGCACCGACTATACTCACAAGGAAGACTTCATCTGGATTTCCGTGATCCGTCTGCCGGATTTTGTTACGAAGGCCGACTTTGACTGGGCTGTTGAAGAAACAGCAAAGAAGATGAAGCAGGATTTCTCGAAAGTGGAGTTTCTGAGCTATGATGAGGGATTATGCGTTCAGTGCATGCATGCAGGCTCCTATGATGATGAGCCTGCTACTGTTCAGATCATGCATGAATATATGGAAGCGCAGGGCTATGATCTGGATATCACGGATCAGCGTTTGCATCATGAAATATATCTGATCGGCCTTCCCTTTAAATTGATACTGAATTACATCAGCTTACGGAACATTTCCTCGAACTGCGCTAAACTGGCGGGACGGGGATTGCCGGGAGCGCATGCGTCAGCGGCAGCGGATTCGCAAAGGAAGGGCAGGTCTTCTTCCTTGAGCTTTTCCAATTTGGTGGGGATGCCCACG
>JAFWQM010000182.1 GCA_017509065.1 Clostridia bacterium | reverse complement strand
GCTCGTCCAGGATCAGGAGAGCAGGATCATCCAGCAGGGCCTGCGCGATGCCCAGCCGCTGGCGCATCCCCAGGGAATACTGCCCGACCTTCTTCTTCATGTCAGGGTCAAGCCCTACCATGCGGATCAGCTCACTGATACGTTCTTTATTTGCACCCTTCCCCAATTTGGCGAGCCATTTCAGGTTATTCATGCCCGTTTCGTGGATCAGAAATCCAGGCGTTTCAATCAGCATTCCGGTATCGGGAGCAAAATCGCAGTCTGTACCGATGATTTTGTCAAACACCTTTACCGCGCCGGAAGTAGGCCGTAGGAAACCGCAAATGCACTTCATCAGTACGGTTTTTCCGCTCCCGTTGCGGCCGATGATGCCGTGGATTTTCCCCTTTTCCAGCTGCAGGGAAACCTTTTTCAACACCTGTTCATTGCCGAAGGATTTGCTGACATTTTGTATGTCCACCACAATGTCACTCATCGGAATATCCTCCTGTGAAGCTGAATTGGAAAGTGCGCATTTTGAGCATGGACAGGGCAATCATCGCAACAGTGGCTCCGCCCAGGATCAGATAGGAAACGTGCAGCCGGGGCAGCAGATCGTAGCCGAAGTTGTGCATGGTGTAGGTGGCATGTTGGAGCGGCGATAGCCACGCCGACAGCAGGTTGGCGTAATACCGCATTTCCGTGGGCAGGTTCAGCCAGGTCATAAACCGATCCGGCGTCAGCACAAATCCAACGAAGTTCAGCACCAGCGCCGCAATGATGCCTGCTTTTTTGCTTTTTAGCACCGTAAAGAGCAGCTGAATCATCGAAAGCAGCAGCACATACTGAAACAGCAGCCCGAAAATCTGATAACAGCAACCCCAGGGGGTGGTGAGCTTCACCGTCTTGCGCATGACGGTGAGCGCCACCTCAAAGCTGGCGGGCGAAAAGGACAGCATGGTAGCGGTCTCGCTCCAATGGTTCGCTGTGAACACATTGCAGCCGATGCACATAGCCATGGAGGATAGCAGGATCATCAGGCAGTAGCCGAAGGTCAGGACGAACACAGTGATAATCTGACCGATCAGCCAATTCAGCCTCGTCGTGCGGAAGATCAGGTAACTGGCGGGGGTATCGATCCGAGGAAAGGAGGAGAGCATCAGCATCATCACCAGGGCGGCGTACAGGATGCTATCTCCATCGGCGTAGCACCAGACGAAGGGCTCCATAATCTGCACATTGGTCAGGTATGTCCGGCTGATGGCCATGGTCTTGTCCGTCAGCAGCCAGCACAGCAGGAAGCCGAGCAACAAACTCATATAGAACCGGGGATTCTTCCGCAAGCTGTACAGATTCCAACCGGCGCAGACGATAGGAGACGGAGTTTTGCGAGAGGAGGCTTTTGTATCAAAAGCCCCCTCTCGCGCTCTCCCGAAAACCGGTTTTTCAGGCATATCTTTGCACACCTCGTTTCAGAAAAAGAGCTTGCAGGGCAATCGTAATGATAAGTAAAACAACCAGCAGCCAGGCAGCGCCATTCACCCATTGCATGGGGGTCAGCATTGCCGCATCCGGGAAAAAACGGGTGCCGATCATCATGAGCGCATAGCACAGGCACAGTGGGGCGAGATAGGCGGCGGAGGCCGTTTCTGTAACCAGCGCGATCACGCAGCCCACGCCCGCCCAAATACCACCGCACAGCATACGGCGTAGGAGCATAGGCCAGAAATCCCCTCCATCCCCCCATGGGAACCATTGCCCGGCATAGCCGCGCATGAGCCCGTTCAGGATCAGAAACAGCAACCCAACCGCTGCCCCTTGCAGCAGCATCCCGCTGATGACGCATCCAGCAGCCTTGCCGATGATCCAGCTGTTCCTTCCCGTGCGGAACACCGCCGGACGGATGGCCCCGCTTTTGATTTCATGCAGCGCCTGTGCCGCGAAGGGCAGCGCAGACAGAGCGGGCAGGGTGAGCATGCCGAAATCGCCTTTCATGCCCAGCACCAGCAGATCGCTCATGGAATACCAGAAACCATCCTCATACCATTCAACGCTTTCCAGATACCCGATCAGCCCATACGTGGCCTGGCCCACAGACAGATACAGCGAAGCCATGGTGGCAATCAAGGCAGCAAGAAACCAGCGCCCCGCGACGGCGCGGCGCAAATCATAGTATATGCACTTCATGGCTGCTCCTTAATATCCGTAGTCTCGGTCGATCACCGTGCCATCCATGGCGTTGATGGTGAACAGCGATTGATTATCAAAAGTGTAATAACCGTCACTAAATTCCCGCTCTCCATAAAAGTCCCATACGGGAATCAGCAGATGCCGTTCCGGACGATCCCGGTCCATGGTGCACATGTACCCCAAACGGATTTCCTTAATGTAAAGATTATTCACATATTGATTCCCAAATTTTGAATTCAATTCATTGGCAGCGATGCTCAGTGGCGCAATGCGGCCGAACACCTCCATGATCTGGTCAAAGGGCAGCAGCGCGGCTTCTCCCATCACATCCCCGATTTGCAGCGGATGCTGCAATTGAATCTGAAAAATGCCGTTTTCCCCCACATCAATAAATAGTTTTTCGTAAGGAGGCACAGGCGCGTACTTCGTCGTTTGAGCGTCTGAGTAAGTATCCGATCCTCCCTGCGTGTATACATAAGAAACGGGAATGTTTTTCAGCACGCGCGTGTAATAGAAGCGGTAGCCATACTCCATCATCTCTCCCTGTCCTGAACGTTCGCTCAAATGATCCAAATTCTTTTTATCCGCTGCCCCCCAGAACTGAAAATCCGGGAACACCTGGGATACAACCGCGTCTGCCGCGGCCCTTGCGTCTGCCTCCGGCGGCAGTTTTTTTCCGAAATTGCCTCCGTGGGCGAAAAAGACCAAGCGGGGGAAAGCATATGTATTCTTTGCATAATCCCATATTGCGTATTCGGCTTGCACATAGGAAAAGTCCTCCTGCTGATGAAGCAGGGAAGCAGGGCAGAAACTGGTGTCGATGTAATACATGTGCAAGCCTTTAGCAGTTTCGGCTGGATCACCTTCCGCATATGTAACGCCTGCGGGATTGCTTGCGTCCGTTTTGCCTCTTTCCAGCGTATATCCGCCCGCTCCAAACGCAAGGTCCGCCAGCAGCTTAAATTCCATTTCGTCAGGTACGCGGGCAAACGCCTGGTAGATCGGGATTGTTTCCGCTTCCGGCACGATGACCTGAGCGTCCACATAAATATGGGATCTGCCCGAGGGGCTACTGTACGTTCCTTTGTGCTCCATCGGGGCGTTTACCTGTTCCCGAAGGGTATCCGCCAGAGCAGCGGGGCAAAGCAGCATCAGCACAAGCAGAAAAGCAAATATTCTTTTCATGTGCGTACCTCCTCAATAGCCATATTCCAGATCGATCACCGTACCATCCACTGCATTGACGGTAAGCAATGGCCGGCAGCCGACATGAACATCCTCCGGCACATCGTGTCCATAAAAGTTCCAAACAGGAGTCAGGGCGAATGTCAGCGTATCCCGCTGGAGCACTGCTATATAGCCCAGATCAATGCGATAAACGCGCAGATGAAGATTTCCTCGCACTTCTTCCACCTGTTATTTCAGCGGCATGGTTTGCCGGGCCACTGCAAGGATGTTTTCAAAAGGAAGCAGATTTTGCGCGATACGCTCATCGCTGATGAGGCATGGAGAAGACCAGTGAAAGCTTGTGACCTGCCCTTCCCGATTGATTGCCAGCAGCACCTGTTCATATCCTACGGCAGGTATGAACAGGTCGTCCCGAAAGCTGGAGGTATTCATCATGGCCCCATAGCAGGGAAGCAGCGCCGCGCCGTCGATCACACGGGTATAGGCAAGGGTGTAGGAAAAGCCTGCGCCATCATACTGCCTTCCTTCATTCATCAATTCATCATCGGGAATATACCCACGGGATTTTCCAGCAGAAAACAGCGCGAAGGGCTGATCCGTCAGCATGCTCATGAGCTGATCCCCGATGGCCGCGGCCTGCGCCAGAGACAGGGGATGCCCAGCAATATCCTCCGTGATTTCCGCGTCCGGAAAGGGCGAGGAATAGTTCACGGTCTGTTTCTGACGATAGCGCACATTGTATGAAACGCTGCCACTGAGCACCGCGCCGGTGGGGTCGTCAAAGTTGGGATATTGGATATAGCTGGTATTGACCTGCGCATCAATATCGTTTTGCTGCGTCCCCATTTGAATCACCCCGGCGGAATGCAGGAAATACTTGTTTGCCTGCCGCCGTCCCTCGATGGACGCCGTGTCGTTTCTATCAACGACTTTCAGTTTTTGCCTTCCCAGCCCCGGCCAGATCAGGTCGGCCAGGACGGTCACCATGCCGTCCTCAAAAACCGTGCTGCGCACCGGAATGAGAAACATGCTTTCCGCGTCCGGCACATTCACCTGTGCGTCCACGTCGATCACGGTTTTGCCAGTATTCGACTGGAATCTGTCCGCGACGTGCGCCGGGGCGCTGACCTGGGATTGCACGTCCGCCAGGGCTGCGGGACAAAGCAAGGCGCAAACAAGCGCAAAAACAAGCAGTTTTTTCATGTGCGCACCTCCTCAATACCCATAGTTCCGGTCAATCACCGTGCCATCGATAGCGTTGATGGTCAGCAGGCTGTAGTTGTCAAAAGCGTACTCCTTTCGGCTGCTGTCCTCAACCACGCCAAAGAAATCCCAGGCCGGGACCAGTTTGTATTGATATAACGTGTCCATACAATCGACCCGGGCATAACCGAAGGTGATCCGATAAACCTGCGCATGGACGGCTTTTCCTTCTTGTTCCAAATAAGCCAGCTTCAGCGGCAGGATGGTTTCCGCCACCTGCATGATTTGGTCGAAGGACAATAACGGCGGCGCTTCCTCCAGCGTTTCTCCGATCTGATAGGGAGATTCATACAAGACGGTTCCGATGCCAATATCCCCGTATACGATGATTCGCAAAGCCTCAAAAGGCCATGGCTCCTTGTGAATCACGGAAGTGCTGGCCATATCCTGAATGCCGCGGGACGCGGTATAGGTGACGGGAATGCCATTCAGCAGGCGATAGAAGCAGAATTCATATCCTTCCGTTTTTCCGTCCCGGCCAATGGCTACACCGCCCGTCATTTCCGTGAGGCCGGGAGCGACAGCCTGGGCAGCTCTGCGGGCAAGCGCAGCCGCTTCCTCATAGGAACAAGCGCATTCCGCCGCTTCTGTGCCGCGCCGGGCATATAAAGCGCGGGTTTCATCCATCTCGTCCGCCGCAAAAGGCAATTCCTGAGGATTGCTTGAATTATGGGTATAATCCTGATAGCTGACTTGCAGTTTTCCGTGATAGCTTCCATTCAGCTTCTTCGCATCTGCGGACAGGATTTTTTGCCCGTCAAGGCTCAGAATCAATAAGGAATCGCTGGCTTGGTCCCTTGTTCCGTCTGTATTAGCGGCATAATTATCCGGCGCGTATTCCGTCTGTCCCATCCAAAACCCCGGTCCCAGCAATTCGTCTGCCAGGGCAACCACATTTTCAGCGGGAACAGGCATAGGCAGCACACTGAAAACCGGCGCTTTGCTTACGCCCGGCACCTCTACGGCTGCATCAATGATGATTTCTGTCTTTCCTGTTTTGGATTTGATCGTTGTTTCCAAGTGTTCCGGGGCGATGATCCGGGATTGTATGTCCGCCAGGGCAATGCCGGGAAGCATCAGGCCCAGCACCAGCATGATTGAAAGGATTCTCTTCACGTCCTTCACCTCCGGTGACAGCGTATCACAAGGCAAGGCCAAAAGTCGTTATCGACTTGTAAGCAAGTTGTAAGCAACTTGTAAATCATTGGGTTTCGATGGATTCCATGCTGTCGTAATCGTCATTCGGCTGAGGCGTGGCGGTGACCGTGGGCATGAGGGATTCCGCGTTCTGTTCAATTTTATGCGTCATGAAGGGCAGGCCAAGGATGGAGAGGACGGCCAGAAGAAGAATCAGAATCAGGGCGAGGATGCTCTTTCTGTTCATGGGAAGCTCCTTTTCCGTTTGCTGGAAGCAGGTTTACAATGAATGATCGGTATGGTATATTATTGGCGGGCCGAAGTAGAGATTGAGTTTCTACGCGCCGAAGCGGCATCAAAGAGATGTGGGAAGTGATTCACCCACCGGCCCCCGTGTACGAAAGCGGAACCGTCCTTTGCAGCAATGTGAAGGGTGGTTTTTATATTCCCCCATGCGCCTTTCTCGGAAGGGGTGCGGGGGAACCATGCTTTGGGCACCAAAGCGTGGTTCCCCCGCATAACTTTACGTTTCCTCCCCTGGCCAGATCATCGAAATGGCAGTGCCTTTTCCAACCTCGCTTTGAATATCCAGCCGCCCGCCGTGGGCCTGGGCAATCATCTGGCACAGGCTGAGGCCCAGCCCAGCGCCGCCCAGCTTCCGGCTGCGGGCCTTGTCCACCCGGTAGAAAGGTTCCGTCACCAGGGCGATCTGATCGGCGGGGATTCCGCTGCCCTGGTCTATGACGGATACAGTTTGAAGGCCGTTTGATGTATCCGCGGTCAGGCAAATAACCGTGTTTTCCGGGCTGGCCTTGATAGCGTTGTCAGTAAAATTTGTAAGCAGACTGAACAGCAAATCGGGATCGCCGGTGAGAATGTCAGTTTGGAGTTTGGTTTGCAATTTGATCTGCTTTTCCTTCGCCACAGGCATCAGGGCGGTGCAGACCTTTTCCAGAAGCTCTTTTGCGTCGATGGCTTTTTTCAGTACCACGGGATTTTCCTGCATGGAAATGAGCTGCATCATCTTCTGCGAAAGCCGCTCCGTGCGCTTCGCGGCTTCGTTGATTTCATGCGCTGCTTCCAGCCGTCCTTCTTCCGTCAGCGGCATGGACAGCAGGCTCCCCGAAAAGCCGATGATGGCGGTCATGGGCGTTTTCATTTCGTGGGTCAAAGCACCCAGCAGCATTTCCCGCCGCCGGGCGGTTTCCTCCAGATCGGAGATTTTCTGCTCCACCGTTTCCGCCATGTGATCGAAGGAACGGGACAGGTCGCCCACCTCGTCCCCGGTGTGAATTTGGGAG
>JAFWQM010000181.1 GCA_017509065.1 Clostridia bacterium | reverse complement strand
TCAGATGCGGGATGAGAAATCGTTCCAGACAAGGAACGAAACCGCAGGAATACTGGAGGTATTTCAAGGTTGAGTGACGCAGGATGGACCGATTTATCGCCCGCAGATAATTCATGATTTAGTTGGGCGAGCAATAAAAACAACTGCTTTAATCCCGCTTCCTGAAAGCGTACATGCCGATGGCTGCGGCGATGGCAAGATTGAGGGAGTCCACTTCGTCGCTGCTGGGGATACGCACGGGCTGGCCCACTTGCTGGAACTCCGGTGACAGGCCGGAACCTTCGTTTCCAAAGATCAAGGCGCAGGGATACGCCGCCTTTTCCACTGCGTCATCCATCTGCACAGACCCATCCAGCATGAAGGGATAAGCCGCGTGGCTGGGGAATTCCTGCCGATATTTGTCAAAATCGCCGTACTCCGTCACCCGCAAGGAAAAGATGGCTCCCATGCTGGCCCGTACCACCTTCGGGTCATACACGTCGGTGGCGGGGCGGATGATGGCAATGTCGTGGTAGCAGAAGCCCAGAGCGGTTCGCAAGATCGTACCTAAATTGCCCTGGTCTGAAATGTGGTGCAGCACAACATGATCACCCGAAGCGTTTAAGGCGCGGGGCTGTTTTTCAAATACCGCCGCCGCAAAGCAGTTGTCTTTCCCTGAAATGCGGCTCAGCGCTTTATCCGCTATTTCGATGCGGACGCGCTTTTCTTCTGCCAGCGCGGTCAGTTTCTTCACGCCCTCGCTGTCCTGTCCCCTGGAGGAAATCAGCAGGCGGCGCACGATCTCGGGCCGCTTGGTCATGGCTTCCAGAGAGGGAAACAGCCCCGGCGCATAGGAATAATCCAATTCCCGGCGATAAGCCTCCAGCGACGGCATGGAACAACATCCTTTCAATGCTATTATTTCAGGAAAATACGAATCAGGTTCAGTTTCTTATTGTCATATGGCGGGTACCGCATCGGCAAATCCAGCCAATTTCCTTTCACCACCACGGATTTTTCGTGGGTGAAGGTATCGAAGGAATACTTGCCGTGGTAGTGGCCCATGCCGCTCTGGCCCACGCCGCCAAAGGGCAGGCGGCTGCTGGCCAGGTGAATGACTGTATCGTTCACACACCCGCCGCCGAAAGAAACGGATTTCAGCACCTTCTCCTTCACGCCGGGCTTTCGGGTAAACAGGTAAAGGGCCAGCGGTTTTTCACGGCTGTTGATTTGCGTGATGACCTCGTCAATTTCTTTGAACGTGATGACCGGCAGCACGGGGCCGAATATCTCCTCCTGCATGATGGGTGATTCCCAGGTGATATCCGTCAGGATGGTCGGCGCAATGCGCTGTCCGTCGCCCTTTCCCCCGCAGTACACGTTCTCTCCTGCCATCAGGCTCATGACCCGGCTGTAATGTTTTTCGTTAATCATTTTCGGCCACTGCAGGCCGTCCAGGGCACTGCCGTAAAACTGCTCCCAGCAGGCTTTGATCTGGTAGAGCAGCTTGTCTTTCACCTTTTCCTGCACCAGCAGATAATCCGGGGCAACGCAGGTCTGGCCGGAATTGATACCCTTGCCGAACGCGATGCGCCGTGCGGCCACGGGAATATCCGCCGAGGCGTCCACAATGCAGGGGCTTTTGCCGCCAAGCTCCAGCGTGACCGGCGTCACGTACCGCGCCGCCTTTTCCAGCACCATCTTGCCGACATTCACCCCGCCGGTAAAGAAAATATAATCGAAGCGTTCCTCCAGCAGCGCCTGGTTTTCCGCCCGTCCGCCCTGAATCACAGACGCTTGCTCAGGGGGAAAGCAGTCTGATACCAGGCTGTCGATCATCCGGCTGGACGCGGGCGCGTAAGCGCTGGGCTTCACGATCACATGATTGCCCGCCGCCAGCGCGGCGACCAGCGGGTTCATGGTCAGCTGGAAGGGATAGTTCCAGGGCGCCATCACCAGCACCACGCCGTAGGGCTCTTTCATGATATAGCTGCGGCTGGGGAACTGGGCCAGGGGCGTATGCACTCGCTTCGGCCTTGCCCAGCGTTTCAGATGATTGATGGTGAAGGAAATCTCAGAAAGCACCATGCCGATCTCAGTCATGTACGCTTCCTCGGGGCGCTTGCCGAGGTCGGCCTGCAAGGCGTCACAGATCAGGTTTTCCCGCTGGCGGATGGTGGAATGGAGCGAATCCATCTGGTCAATGCGCTCCTCTACGTGCCGGGGGCCGGAGGCCAGCAGGGCTGTCCTTTGCAGTTCTACCAGTTCATGGATGGTCATGGAGCATGTCCTCCAGCAGTCGCTTCGCCATTTCCTTGCCGCGCGGCCCCACCTCGCCCTCCGGGCCGACACAGGAGGGGCAGCCGTTCGGACAGTCGCAGTCGTTCACCAGGGTCAGGGCATGGGTAAAGAGGATGTCCCGCATCCTGAACGCCTTCTCCGCCAGGCCCACGCCGCCGGGGCAGTTGTCGTACAGGATGAGCGTCGGTTTTTCCGTGAAGGGGCACTTCACCTGATAGCTGACAGCGATATCCCGGGGAGAGCACATCAGGTATAAAGGCGATAAAATCCGCATGAGGTTGGCGATGCCGAGCATCCCGCTTTGCAGATCGTCCTTTTCGTATTTCTCCGCGATAGCGTCCGGCACTGTGCGCCACATGGCGGTGGTGTGCATTTCGGTTTCGGGCAAGCGCACTGGGCCGAAGCCCACGTTTTCGTTGTTGTCAAAGCGCATCTTCTTGAAGATTTTGACCAGCGCCACCACCTTGACCTCGCCCAGCGCCGCGCCGTTTTCTTCCTTTTCAATGTCCAGCAGACTCAAGGAAACGTTCAGATCGGCGTCGGTGTAGTAGTCTACGTTGACCTTGCGGATGAAAGCTTTGCAGGCGTCGAAGTCCAATTCCTCCACCTGGTAGGTCTGGCCTTCGTGCATGTAGATAGCGTTGGGATGCAGCAGCATCGGCGCGGTGAACCGGTCCATTTCGCCCACGATCCTGGGATGGGCCGGGTCTGTGATGTCGTTGATGAGGAAGTTTTCCGTCATGGCTGTGCGCAGGCTCATTTCGCTGGCGGGGAAGTCCTCGGCCATCCAGTGGTAGGTGTCCCCCACGCGGCGAAGAATATTGCTTTCCTCCAGGTATTCCAGCATTTCCTCCCCGCCCGCGGCGTTGCCCAGAGTTTCCCCCGCCTTAAAGGGCAGTTCGTAGGCGGCGCATTTGAAGTGGCTCAGCAGGATATACAGGTTGTCCGGGTTCAGCAGCGCGTTTTCGGCGGGCTGGGTGAAGAAGTAATCCGGGTGGGTGACAATGAACTGATCGAGGGCGTTGGAGGACGCCACCATGAACGTAGCGCTGACCCCATGCCGCCGTCCCGCGCGGCCCGACTGCTGCCAGGTGCTGGCGATGGTGCCGGGATAACCGCAAAGCACGCAGGCTTCCAGCGCGCCGATGTCGATGCCAAGCTCCAGGGCGTTGGTGGACACCACCGCCTGGATATTGCCATTCCGAAGGCCTTGTTCGATCTCCCGGCGCTCACTCGGTAAGTACCCGCCCCGGTAACCGCGCACCAAGCCGCTGTTACCGATGGGGTCAGAGACCAGTTCCTTGAGCTGTCTTGTCATGACCTCGACTTGCAGGCGGCTCTTGGCGAATACGATACTTTGGACGCCGTTGTTCACCAGCATGGAAGCGATTTTCCGGGTTTCCGCCAGCACGCCCTTGCGGATACCAAGCTGACGGTTGACTACCGGAGGATTATAGAAAATATAATGCTTTTCTCCGGCAGGCGCGCCGTTGTTGTCGATGAGGCGGACAGGGCGTCCGATCAGGGTTTCCGCCAATTCCTGCGGATTCTGAATCGTGGCGCTGCACAGGATGAATTGCGGATGGCTGCCGTAGAATTCGCACAGGCGAACCAGCCGCCGCAGCACGTTGGCCAGGTTGCTGCCGAATACGCCACGGTATGTGTGGATCTCGTCAACGACGATATACTTTAGATTTTCAAAGAGCTTCACCCATTTGGTGTGCTGAGGCAGGATGCCGCTGTGGAGCATATCGGGATTCGTGACCACCACATGCCCCGCCTGCCGCACGGCACGGCGGGCGGCGGCAGGCGTGTCGCCGTCGTAGGTAAAGGTTTTAATGTCCACGCCCAAGAGTTCAATCAGTTCATACAGTTCCGCGACCTGATCGGCGGACAGGGCTTTGGTGGGAAAAAGATACAGCGCCCGGGCGTCGGGGTTCTTCAATATCTCCGCCAGTACGGGCAGGTTATAGCAGAGGGTTTTCCCCGAAGCCGTGGGCGTCACCACCACGTAATCCACGCCCTGCTGGGACGCAGCGAAGCATTCCGCCTGGTGGGTGTACAGCTGCTGCACGCCGTGCTTCGCCAAAGCGCCCGGAAGACGAGGGTCGATGCCCTCCGGCCAGGACGCATACCGCGCAGCCCTTGGCGGCACCGTATGCCAGGCCGTCACGTTTTCCATAAAATACGGATCATGCTTTAACCGCTCCAATAACTGCGGCAGGTTCACGGCGTTCACCTCGTTTCATTCATAGCGTTACAGTATTATTATACTTTCATTTATCCATGATTGCAAGAAAAACCATATCAAAAAAGAACCAACGGCCTTGGTGAGCCGAAGGTTCTTGAAAAGGTTCTTAGGATTCTTACCATGTCGCGCTCATCGCGCGGGCAACGCAGTTCTGGTGCGCTTCGTCCACGCGGTTGGTTTCGTGGGTACGGCTCTTGTAGAAGTGGATGCAGAAGTGGCCATCGAAGTTGTTGTTGGTGATGGTGGATGTGCCGTGGGGCATGCCATTCATGGAGGCGGCGTACACATGGCCGTTGTACAGCACCAGGATCGCCCGTCGGTTCCAGCTCCATTCCCCGCCGTAAATCGATTTCAGGGTGGCGGTATCGGACGCGGTCAGCGGCTCGCTGTCCAGGTGGTTGCTGCCGAAGCGGCGGCGGGCTCGGAAGGTCTTGCCGGTGTTTACGTCCTTAATAGTGTATACGCACTGACCGGTGAATACGTTCACGCCCTTGCTGAACCAATCCAGCCGTTCGGTGACATATGTATAATTGGAAGCGTTTTTGCCGAAGAGCGCTTTGATGGTGTCGTTGCCGGCCTTGCCGTCCTGGGTGAGCCCTTTGGCTTTCTGGAATGCTTTCACGGCTTTCACGGTCTGGTCGCCATATTTGCCGTCGATCGCGGGCTTATAATATCCTTTGATTTTCAGCGCTTGCTGCAGGGCTACCACGTTCTTTCCGCTGTTTCCCTTTTCAGTGGTGGCGGGCACTTCGATCTGGGAAATCTTGGTGATGCCCTTCATCTGGGGATCGTTGGCTACGGTGGTATAGAGCACCCGGCCGAACAGCTTCATGATGGTGGCGTAATCCGCCTTGCCGGTCTGGGTCAGGCCGTTGGCCTTCTGATAGGCTTTCACGGCAGCGACGGTGATGTCGCCGTATTTGCCGTCCACGGTGCCGTTAAAGTAACCCTTGATTTTCAGCGCCTGCTGAAGCTTTTCCACGCTGTCGCCGGAGGAGCCTTTCTGGGTGTAATCCGGGGGATTGCCGAGGGCGGAAATCGATTTTGCGGATGCGTACTTGCTGCTGCTGCCGGAGGCGTCCGTGGTTCCGTTCAGGGCTTTCAGGGCGGAATTGGGCAGCGTGACGAATTTCTTCATCACGTACCCTTTATCGCCGTTATAGGTCACAGCGTAGAAATTCCCGCTGGTGCCGGTTACGGTGACCTTGGTGCCCTTTTTGAGCTGATAATGATAGCTGGAATTTGTGTTGGGCCTGAGCCGGAAAAACACCTTATCTTCATTGATTGTTCCGGTATAGGAGGCCGCAACCGCTTCGGGGATCATACTGATGAGCAGAGCGATTGCCAGCATCAGGGCAACGCTTCTGTTGATAAGCTTCGTCATTTTGTTTCACCTGCACTTCCTTTGTTTTCTTGAAGCAGGTATATTATAATATAAAATCAGCAATCTTTCAATATCTTGAGCGAAAAGTTTACAATTCCACTAAATATAGCAAACAAAATGATGAAGAAATAATTGCCAAATTTGGCGGACACAAGAAAAGACGGGAGCTTCATTGCGCCCCCGTTTCTTTATCTGCGAATCACCTTGCAGTCTTTGACATATTCCCCATACTTTGTCATGAAATCGTCCATCTCTTCTTTTTCCGTGATCCAGACGATCACCCAGGCGTTTTCAATGCCCAGGTTTTCATATGCTTTATGGCGGTGATTCCCGTCGTTCAGTTCAAATTCGCCATCCATATAATGGACCATGAACGGCGGCATATCAGGGTCTGTCTGAATCGCCTTTTCCAGCTCCTTCACCCGATACGCCCACCAATCCGGATCAATTTGGTATTTCATTTCCGGTTCAGGCCCGGCGCATCTTTTGAACAGGCTGATCGGGAACAGGGCCGGACTGAAATAGTACCGGTCAAACAGTTTCAGGCCGTCGGAAAAAGGAATGTTCCGTCCATCCTCGTTCAGATACAGATGGATCCAGACGTCCAGTTTTCCCGCTTCCGCATACGCCTTTGCGGATGACAGCGTCGCGCTGTATTTTAGCATAGCAATCTCCTTCCTGTTATACACGATTCTTTTGATGGAATCATAGGAGAGCGCGTATTTCTCCATCAGATTCTCAATGGTTTTCCCGCCCGAAAAGTCCGAACGGATCTTTTCGTTTCTTTCCCGGACATACTGCTGATATCCGGATGTTTCTCCCCAGGCTTTTCTCTCGTCCCGGGCAGGCACATAAATGGTTTCGCCGGATACATATCGCTGAATCTGTTTCAGAAGACCTTCCGGGAAAATCTCCTGCGCATTTCGATACCCCATGTTCCCGTCCTCCTTTCAGAAAAGATGTTACTATATTGCTGCTCCAAAGTATATACCATGTTTGCCTGTAACTGTTTTTGACACATATCAAAAAGCATAGCCGCCAAGCCATCCTATGCGGATGAGCTGAACCAGCTATGCCGTTAAGCAGTATTAACCGGATGAGGTTTCCCCCAGACCCCCTTCCGAGAAAGCCATAAGGGTTTTGGGGGGGTGCCATTTTGCGAATGCTTTTGCTTATAAGAGTCTAAAACCTTACCGATCCATTCGGGAATAGTTGGGCGCTTCCTTTGTGATGTAAATGTCGTGGGGATGGCTTTCCGTCAGGCCCGCGCCGGTGATGCGGATGAATTCGGCGTCGCGGCGCATGTCTTCGATGGTGGGAGTGCCGCAGTAGCCCATGGAGGAGCGCAGGCCGCCCATCAGTTGGAACACGGTGTCAGACAGCGGCCCCTTGTAAGGCACGCGGCCTTCCACGCCTTCGGGCACCAGTTTCTTGGCGTCCTCCTGGAAGTAGCGGTCCTTGCTGCCGTTCGCCATGGCGGCCAGGGAACCCATGCCGCGATAGGTCTTGAAGGAACGGCCCTGGTAGATTTCCATCTCGCCGGGGGCTTCCTCGGTGCCCGCGAACAGACTGCCCAGCATGACGGCCTTCGCGCCTGCCGCGATGGCTTTGGCGATGTCGCCGGAATACTTGATGCCACCGTCGGAAATGACGGGAATGTTGTATTTATCCGCTTCCTCTGCACAGTCGGCCACAGCGGTGATCTGGGGCACGCCGATGCCCGCCACCACGCGGGTGGTGCAGATGGAACCGGGGCCAATGCCCACCTTCACGCAGTCCACGCCCGCAGCGATCAGGTCGTGGGTGGCGGCGGCGGTGGCCACGTTGCCGGCGAAAAGCTGAATGTTCGGATATTTGGCACGGATCTTTTCGATGGTTTTCAGCACACCCAGGCTGTGGCCGTGAGCGGTATCGATGGAAATCACGTCCACCTTCGCGGCGACCAGCGCTTCAATGCGCTCCATCACGTCATGGCTCACACCGACAGCGGCGGCGCAGAGCAGGCGGCCGTTTTCGTCCTTGGCGCTGTTGGGATACTTGGTGGCTTTCTCGATATCTTTAATAGTGATCAGGCCGCGCAGGTTGCCCTCGGCATCCACGAGCGGCAGCTTTTCGATGCGGTGCTCCGCCAGGGTAGCTTCCGCGTTGTCGAGCGTGGTGCCCACGTTGGCGGTGATCAGATTTTTGCTGGTCATCACTTCGCCGATGGGACGGTTGTCGTCCTTTTCAAACCGCAGGTCGCGGTTGGTCAGAATACCCACCAGCTTGGTGCCCTCGGTGATCGGCACGCCGCTGATGCGGTAACGGGCCATGAGCGCTTTCGCGTCGGATATCAGATGCTGGGGAGAGAGGTAGAAAGGATCGGTGATTACGCCGTGCTCGCTGCGCTTCACCTTGTCGACCTGGGAGGCCTGCTCCTCGATGGACATGTTCTTGTGAATCACGCCCAGTCCGCCTTCGCGGGCAATGGCGATGGCCAGGCGGGAATCCGTCACAGTGTCCATGGCGGCGGAGAGCACGGGAATGTTCAGCTTGATTTTGGGCGTGAGCTGTACAGCCAAGGACACGTCCTTGGGCAATACTTCGCTGCGGCGGGGCACCAGCAGCACATCGTCAAACGTCAGTCCTTCCCTTACGACTTTTTGAAGCATATTCTCCCAACCCCTCTCAAAATATTTTGACAATTATACCGTACAATCTTTGCGTTTGTCAATCGAAAATTCGGCAATTTTCGTGCTGTTCACGACATGCGCGATAAGATCGTGCGGCTTTGTCTTTTCACTCTTGTAACACTTTTTTTATCCAATCGTAAGGACTTTCCATTCCCGTCTTTATTGTTTTCAAAATGCCGGTGTGCTATAATAACATGGAAAAGCGGGCATGATTTTCCATCAACTTTTCAATAAGGAGGAACAATTTATGAGAAAACGGTTTCTGATTCTGCTTGTTGCGGCACTCTTTGCAGCGGTGACGCCGCTGCTGGCGTACGCCGATACAAGCGGGTATTGCGGCGAAAACGTGAAATGGAAGCTTACCGATGGAGGTGCGCTGACCATTTCCGGCGCCGGTGAAATGGATTCTTTCGTCGGTGAGGACGCTCCGTGGGGCAAAGCCATTAAGTCCGTCATGATCGAGGACGGCGTGACAAATATCGGCGATGAAGCTTTCTCCGCCTCGAGCAACCTGACAACAGCCACCATCGCGGACAGCGTGACCACCATCGGCAGCGAAGCTTTCGCTTATTGCAGCGGCCTGAAAAACATCACGATCCCGGACGGCGTGACCACCATTCTGAGCTCTGCATTCACGAACTGCTCCGGGCTGACTGTAATCACCATTCCGGACAGCGTGACCGAAATCGATGACCGCGCTTTCTACAAATGCTACAGTCTGAAGAAAATAACCATTCCCGATAACGGAGTCATCTTCGGTGATAACGTTTTTTCCTACTGCAACAATCTGACCATTTATTGCTACGATGGTTCGACAGCGCACGAATACGCTGAGGACTACGGTATTCCCTTTGTGCTTCTGGATGAAGAACCCGCAGCAGCGCCTGTGATCACCAAGCAGCCTGAAGACGTTACAGTAAACGCCGGAACCACGGCCGCCTTTTCGGTTGAAGCGGACGACGACTACACTTATCAGTGGTTCTGCTTAACCGTTGACGGCATCGACTGGGTAACAGTAACCGAAAACGGCACTACCAACGTCTTAAGTTTCACCGCGCAGCCCTGGCACAACGGAAATCAGTACTTCTGCAGGGTGACCAACGACGAAGGCACTTATACTGATTCTGATATTGCCGCCCTGACGGTTATCTCCAAGCCGACATACACTGTGCAGCCTGTCAGCATCAGAGTGACCGAAGGCGAGTTGGCCGCATTCACGGTCGCTTCCGACGATGCGGACACCTATCAGTGGTATTACCGCACGTCCCTGACCGCAAGATGGAATATTATTGAGGGTGCCACTGATACCACCTATTCCTTCATAGCGGAAGCTCAGCACAACGGCTACCAGTACTGCTGCGAAGCAAGCAACAGCTGCGACTCCACCCTCTCTGACGTCGCGACGCTGACGGTTGATTTCAAGCCTGTCATCACGACCCAGCCCGTTGACATCGTAGCGAACGAAGGCGCTACAGTCACCTTCAGAGTGGAAGCCATCAATGCTGACACCTACCAGTGGTTCTACCGCACTTCTGCTGCCGGAGCTTGGAGAGAAGTCCTCAACAACGGCACCTCCGCCGCGTATACCTTGACGACGGCAGCCCGACACGACGGCTATCAGTATTGCTGCCTGCTGGGAAACGAAATCGGCTCCGTTTATTCGGAAATTGCCACGCTGACACTGAACCGCAAACCTGAAATTACGGTTCAGCCCGTCAATGTAACGGTGAATGCCGGTGATCTGGCCACGTTCAGCGTCACCGCAAAATACGCGAATTCCTATCAATGGTATTACCGTACCTCCAGCAGCGACGTCTGGTCGGTCATCGGCACCTCCGCTACCGATAGAACCTATACCATGATGACAGAGCCTTACCATGACGGCTATCAGTTCCGCTGCCTGGTGAAGAACAACATAGGCGCTGTCTATTCCAACATTGTTACCCTGAGGGTGAAGGTTATTCCCGTCATCTCGAAGCAGCCGGAAAATGTGACCGTGAAACAAGGCGAAACAGCTGTTTTCAAAGTCGTGTCCAGCAACACGGACACCTATCAGTGGTACTACCGCAAGTCCTCTACAGCAGCTTGGACCGCCGTGTCAAAGAACGGCACCTCCAGTACCTATAGGCTGGTGACAGAGCCGCGGCATAACAATTACGAGTATCGCTGCCTGCTGCAGAACAGTGTGGGCTATGTCTATACGAACGTCGTTAAACTGACGGTGCAGTGCAAGCCCATCATCACCCAGCAGCCCACTGACGTTACCGTAAACGCAGGCGAGAAAGCCACGTTTACAGTCAAGTCCAGCGGCACTGTCAGCCATCAATGGTATTATCGCGTTTCTTCTGCTGACAATTGGGTAGCGGTGCGGAATCTCGGCACTTCCGCCACTTATTCCCTGACCACGGAAGCCAGGCATAACGGCTATCAGTACCGCTGCAAGCTGACGAACAACATTGGCACTGTTTATACCAACATCGTTACGCTGACTGTAAAGCAGAAACCCGTTATTACAGAACAGCCGACCAACGTTTCTGTGAACATAGGACAGAAGGCGACCTTTAAGGTGAAGGCTGACAAAGCGACGGGCTATCAATGGTACTATCGTGATCCTGCCGTCGGAACCTGGACAAAGGTGAAGAACAACGGCACCTCCGCAACCTATACATTGACTGTGGAGAAGCGGCACAACCGTTTCCAGTACCGCTGTCAGGTGTGGAACAGCGCCGGCTCCGTTTACACGAAGACCGTCACACTGACCGTGGTTTACATCCCAGTCATCACAACCCAGCCTAATAGCGTGAAAGTGATCGAAGGGAAAACAGCCACCTTCAAGATAACAGCCACAAACGCGACAAGCTATAAATGGTTCTACCGCAAGACTCCCGATGAAGAGTGGATTCCTGTATCGAATAACGGCACGTCCGCGACCTTGAGCTTCACCGCCGCCGCACGGCACAATGGCTATCAGTACCGCTGCAGAGTCCAGAACGGGTATGGAACTGTCTATTCAGGAATCGTGACTTTGACCGTACTGAAACTGCCCGCCATCCAATCCCAGCCCGCCAGTGTCACAGTAAAAGCAGGCAGTAAAGCCGGATTCACGGTGATAGCCTCCAACACCGACAGCTATCAGTGGTACTACCTCAAACCGGGTGAAACGACCTGGAAACCGGTCACGACGAACGGCGACCAGAATTCTATTATGATCATAGCCACTGCGCAGCTTAACGGCTACAAGTACAAGTGCGTGCTGAAAAACAGCGTCGGAACTGTTACTACCGCCATCGTTACCCTCACCGTGACATGATCCTGTTTGATTTCTGCTCCCACACAGCTTCGTGACAGATTTCGCATGCTGATAAAGCTGACCGGATTGGGACAGCGTCAGCATGGAAGGGATATACGAATTATATGGGATTCAGAAGAAGAAAAATCAATGCAGCGCCGCCTTCGGGCGGCGCTTTTCATATTAATAGCTGCAGCCGTAATATTGATTCCAAACTCATATATTGCTCGCCCAATTGAATCGTGAATTCAGATGCGGGATGAGAAATCGTTCCAGACAAGAAACGAAACCGCAGGAATACTGGGGCCGAAGCGCTCGAAAAACAATCCGGTGGATTGTTTTTAGCGGAGGCCGGGCGGCAG
>JAFWQM010000180.1 GCA_017509065.1 Clostridia bacterium | reverse complement strand
CTGCCCGGATACCTACGTCCGACCTGACCACGGCCGCATGATCTGGGACGAGCAGGGCCGCCCGGGCTACGGCCTCTACGATCGCGCACTGGGTGCGGCGTATATCGGCGGCTTGTGGGAGGCCATCGATAAAGAAAACAAGGGAGGAAAATAAGATGCAGAAGAATTTACTGAATACCGATCTGACCGGCAAGGTCGCCGTGGTCACCGGCGCGGGCGGCGTGCTGTGCTCCTATTTTGCGAAAGTCCTGGCCCGGGCCGGCGCGAAGGTGGCCCTGCTGGATCTGAACTATGAAAACGCCAACAAATTCGCCCAGGAAATCGTGACCGAGGGCGGCGTGGCGAAAGCGTACAGCTGCAACGTATTGGACAAGGACATCTGCTACGCTGTGGCCGATCAGGTGCTGGCCGACCTTGGCCCCTGCGACATCCTGCTCAACGGCGCGGGCGGCAATAATCCCCGGGCCACAACAGATAAAGAATACTTTGAGCCGGGCGACATCGAGGCCGACACCAAATCCTTCTTCGATCTGGACAAATCCGGCGTGGAATTCGTGTTCAACCTGAACTTCATCGGCACGCTGCTGCCCACCCAGGCCTTTGCCCGGCAGATGGTGGGCCGGGAGGGCTGCAACATCCTGAACATCAGCAGCATGAACGCCTACACGCCGCTGACCAAGATCCCCGCCTATTCCGGCGCGAAAGCCGCCGTCACCAACTTTACCCAGTGGCTGGCGGTGCATTTCAGCAAGGTCGGCTTTCGCGTCAACGCCATCGCCCCCGGCTTCTTCTCCACCAAGCAGAACGCGGCGCTGCTCTTCAACCCGGACGGCACGCCCACGGCCCGCACGGGCAAGCTCCTGGCCGCTACGCCCATGGGCCGCTTCGGCGACAGCGAAAAGGAGCTCAGCGGCGCGGTGCTGTTCCTGCTCAACAACGATGCCGCAAGCTTCATCACTGGCGTGACGATTCCCATCGACGGTGGCTTCTCCGCCTATTCCGGCGTGTAAACGAGTAAAAACAGAGTCTTGACGATCCCCATACATGGCTATTTATCCAAGCAAAAGTTTTTTCTAAAGAAGTGATAGGCCAAAGGAAAAGACAGATCATACAACAATGCCGGGAAGTGCTTTGAAATTGTATTGAAAACAGGCGCATCTTATAGTATAATGTGTATGTGGAAACCATTCATTCTGTACAGCGATTCAGCCCCGGTTATCATCGTGATAACATTTTGATAACCAAAGGCTGTATAGGCAGAAGAATAGGAATACCACAGAGAATCAGAGTCACCACTTGGAATCAGGCATACATTAATTATACAAAATGTGTTAAGTCTGAGAGAGTGGGAATAAGAACCGGAACGCTAAAAGACCTTATTTTACAAGGGCTTGCGGCCTCGGAAAATCGACTTTGGTAACCAAATGATAACATTTCCCGAAGCCGAAATTATAGAAAATTCCCGGTGGCTTTGGGGTGCGGATGATGCCGGTGGTATCAATGACGGCAGCGTGTTATCAGTCACTGTGATAAAACCTATTTGAAAAGCCCTTCGCTGTGGAGGAAATCTTCCACAAGCGGAGGGCCTTTTTCATGTGTGCTTTCATTCATGCCTGTCTGGACAAAGCATGGATAATATGATAAAATAAATCAAACAATTCTCTTGCCCGGGTAAGGTTCCGGGCTGAATAAAATGAGGGGGGAATAAGTATGTCTGTCAACCGTTTCGTCCTGAACGGCGTTTCCTACCATGGCCACGGAGCCATCAACGAGATCCCGGGCATCGTAAAGGCACACGGGTTCAAAAAAGCCTTCGTCGCTTCTGACCCCGACTTGGTGAAATTCGGCGTTACCGCCAAGGTAACCGATCTGTTGGCGAAGAATGGCATCGACTTTGCCCTCTATACGGACATCAAGCCCAATCCCACCATTGAAAACGTGCAGCATGGCGTGGAAGCCTACAAAGCCAGCGGCGCGGATTTCATGATCACCATTGGCGGCGGTTCATCCATGGACACCGGCAAGGGCATCGGCATCGTGGTGAACAATCCCGAATTTGCGGATATTCGTTCCCTGGAGGGCGTAGCCCCCACCCAAAAGCGCACGGTATTCACCATCGCCGTGCCCACCACCGGCGGCACCGGCGCGGAATCCACCATCAACTACGTGATCACCGACGTGGAAAAGAAGCGGAAGTTCGTGTGCGTGGACCCCAACGATATCCCCGACGTGGCAGTGGTCGATCCCGATATGATGGCTTCCATGCCCAAGGGTCTGACCGCTTCCACCGGCATGGACGCTTTAACGCACGCGATCGAAGGCTATACGACCGGCGCTGCCTGGGAACTGGCAGACGTCTTAAACCTCGAAGCGATCCAGCTGATCGCGAAGAACCTTCGCAAGGCTGTTCAGAATGATCCCGACGGACGCGAGGGAATGGCACTGGCACAGTATGTGACCGCTATGGCTTATTCCAACGTTGGTCTTGGTATTGCTCACTCCATGGCACACACCCTGGGCGCTGTGTATGACACCCCTCATGGCGTTGCCTGCGCAATGATGCTGCCCATCGTTATGGAATTCAACGCTCCCTGCACCGGCGAGAAGTTCAAACACATCGCAGAGGCGCTGGGCGTAGATACCACCGGCATGGATCAGGAGACCTACCGCAAGGCGGCGATCGATGCAGTTCAGCAGCTGTCCGTCGATGTAGGAATTCCGACCAAGCTCGAGAAACTCAAAGAAGAAGATCTTCCTTTCCTCTGCGAGTCCGCG
>JAFWQM010000179.1 GCA_017509065.1 Clostridia bacterium | reverse complement strand
TCCGTGGGCTCCGGCGTGGGCGTCGCTTCTTCTTCCGGTTCCTCCGTGGGTTCCGGCGTCGGCGTCGGCTCTTCATCCGGTTCTTCCGTGGGCTTCTCATCCGACTTTCCCCGGTTCTTTGTCGGTTCCTTGGTAGGTTCTTCCGTAGACTTTTTGCTCGGTTCTTCCGTAGCTTCCGGTGTCGGCGTCGCTTCTTCTTCCGGTTCCTCTGTGGTTTCCGGCGTCGGCGTGGCCTCTTCCTCCGGTTCTTCCGTGGGTTCCGGCGTCGGCGTGGCTTCTTCCTCCGGTTCTTCCGTGGGTTCCGGCGTGGGTGTCGGCTCTTCCTCCGGTTCTTCCGTGGGTTCCGGCGTCGGCGTCGGCTCTTCCTCCGGTTCCTCTGTGGGTTCCGGTGTCGGCGTCGTTTCTTCTGTCGGTTCCTCCGTGGGTTCCGGCGTGGGCGTCGGCTCTTCCTCCGGTTCCTCCGTGGATTCCGGTGTCGGCGTGGCCTCTTCCTCCGGTTCTTCCGTGGGTTCCGGTGTCGGCGTGGCCTCTTCCTCCGGTTCTTCCGTGGGTTCCGGTGTCGGCGTGGCCTCTTCCTCCGGTTCCTCCGTGGGTTCCGGCGTCAATGTCGGTTCTTCCGTGGGTTCTTCCGTAGGTTCGGGCGTTGGTTCCGGTGTGGGGTAGCAGGAAGCGTTATGGGTATGCTCCGGGAGGGTGCAAACGAGTTCTTCAGTGTAGCACGCATCCGTATGCTGATGGCCTTCGTCTGTGACGATCTCTTTTTCCGTCCAACTGTTTGCCGTGCTCTCGAACCGCGGCACCATAACACGCCCGCAGGTCACGTATTTGACTTCTTCCCCATTGACGTACTTCGTTTCAAAGCAGCTGGCATTATGGATGTGCTCTTTGGCGTATTTGCAGGTCAGTTCCCGGGAAACGGTATAGCATTCGTCTCCGTGGGTATGGCCTTCCTTTTCCTCCAGCCCGCAGATCACTTTGCCTTCTTCGTCATAGCATTCCTCGCTGTGGGTGTGGCCCGCTTCTTCGGGCAGATTGCAGGTCAGCGTTTTCGTTTCGGTATAGCAGGCGTCCGTGTGCTCATGAACCGGCGAATATTCCACGCCGCAGACATTTTTCCCGTTCTCGTCCTTGCAGTACTGATTGTGAATATGGTAATACTCGCCCGCGATGTAACCGCAGATCAGCTCGCCCTTATCATCGCGGCAGGTATCCTTGTGATAATGCTTCTGGAATACTTGGGTGAACGTTCTTTCGGTGATCACGGTGGGCGCGGCCTCGTCCTGGCCGCACGTTAAAACGGGCTGGTAGCATTCCGGCCCATGGGTATGCTCAATCAAGCCGCAAACGGGCTGCGGCCCTTCTCCCTCCGCCAGCGCGGAAAGCGGCGCTGACGACATAAGCATGACCACCGCCATCACCATGGCGCTCAGGCGGCGCAGCTTTTCACGGAATCCCTTCCCGTTTTCCATTTTTTTATTTTGATCATCATGATACATGCCACTTTTCCCCCTCAAAGAATGTGGATTCCTCATATCTGTCCTCTTTCACGCAGGCATCATGCCCGCATATGGGAAATAACAAATTGCAATCATTTTCAGCGCCGTCTTCTTCCGCTGGTGATGATCAGCACCCAGAAAACAAGCAGCAGCAGCACCGGCGCGGCAATGAACGGGGCCACAAAAATCGCTTCGATCCGCAGGGCGTCCGCCGTGATGCGCACGTTCAGGCGCGTTTTCTCATTCTCGATCCTGCGGCCGCGCACCAGCAGCCGGTGGGAATTGATGCCGTATGGGGTGCAGGTGACCAGGGTGACCAGGTCCATTCCTGGCACGAACTCGATCTTGCTGGAGTCGCCCGGCTCCACGATATTGATCTCATCCACCTCATAGGTCAGCGTCTGGTCCAGTATGGTCAGGTAGAACAAATCCCCCACCTCCATTACATCCAAATCGCTGAACAGGCGCGCGCTGGGCAGGCCGCGGTGGCCGCTGAGCACACAGTGGGAGGCGTATTCCACTTCGTCAAAATCTTCTTCGTTGCTGTGAACGCTGCCCGCCGGAAGCGAGCTGCCCTCGATATGGCCCACGGACGTTTGCAGCACGCTTTCGTTGGTGCCGTGGTACAGCGGAAGATTGATATCTGCTTTGGGAATGGAGATATAACCCATATTGCCGGTGCCGTCCACGTTCAGCTGCGCGTCGTACTCCTCCGCTTCCTCTTCGTCCATGGCCCAGTGATTGCCTTTCTTCGTAAGGCTCCGGTTATATTCCAGCGCGGCGTTCCAAATCTGCTCGTACTTTTCTTTATCCAGGTTGGCGACCTTCTCCGCGTAGCTGATGATTGCCCTGGACTGGTGGAAGGAGTTCCAGTATTCGCTGAAAGGGGGATAAATCAACAGCCCCATTCCGACCACCAGCACCAGCACCAGCAGGATTGTGGACACCCGCCGTCCCAGCGTCTTTTTCTTCATTCGGTCCCTCCCGCCGTTCCCTCGCAGGCGGCGGGAACGATCTGGCCGCCCGGAAGCTTTTCCTTATAGCAGCCAAAAATTGGGTGCATAAATGGGTACACAAAAAAGCATACTTTTCCGTATCTCATTTTATCACATGCTGCCAGAAAATTCAAGGTTTTTGGGATTTTGTGCGCAATTATTTCATAATTTTATGTGGAAATTCATTCCAATCCAAGTCTCTGCTTTCCATTCCGAAATAAAAAAATGCAGAAAAAAAGCAAGCCGTTCCAGCCCGATAGCGGGCGAAACGGCTGCGAAAGCCTTGGTTGAACGGGTCCTCGCGTGGGTCAGGCTTTTTTCATATCGGTCAGGAAAGCGGCATAGGCCCGGATGGCCTCGTACAGGTCGGCCTTGCTGATCACTTCCTCGGGGGCGTGCATGGAAAGCACCGCCACGCCGCTGTCGATCACTTCCATGCCGTACAGGGCGCAGATATAGGCGATGGTGCCGCCGCCGCCCACGTCCACTTTGCCCAGCTCGGCGGTCTGCCAGGAAATATCGTGATCGTCCATGATCTTCCGCAGACGGCCGATGTACTCGGCGTTGGCGTCGTTGCTGCCGCTCTTGCCCCGGGAGCCGGTGAACTTGTTGTAGCACACGCCCCGGCCCAGGAAAGCGGCGTTTTTCTTTTCAAAAGCGGCGGCGTACAGGGGATCAAAGCCCGCGCTCACGTCGCAGGACAGCATGCGGCTGTTTGCCAGGGCCCGGCGAAGGGCAAGGTCGCTTTCCTTGCCGGTGGTCAGGGCCAGCAGCTCCGCCACGGCGTTTTCAAAATACATGGCCCGCATGCCCGTTGCGCCCACGGAGCCGATTTCCTCCTTGTCCGCCAGCAGGCAGCAGCAGGTGGATTCCGGCACAGCGGGCAGTTGCAGCATGGCCGCCAGCTCGGCGTAAGCGCACACCCGGTCGTCGTGGCCGTAACCCAAGATCATGCTGCGGTCCAGGCCGAAATCCCGGGCCTTGCCCGCGGGCACGGCCTCGATCTCGGCGGAGAGCATGTCTTCCTCTTCCAGACCGTATTTATCTTTCAAAATTTTCAGCAGCGCGGCCTTCACAGGCTCCTTGTCCTCGCCCTTGAGAGGACGGCCCGCCAGGGTGATGTCCAGCCCCTCGCCGGTGATGAACTCGGACGCTTTCTTACCCATCTGCTCCTGGCTCAAATGGATCAGCAGGTCGGTAACGCCCACCACGGGGTCGCTTTCGTCCTCGCCGATGACGATATTCACCAGCGTGCCGTCCTTTTTCGCCACAGTCCCGTGGAGCGCCAGGGCCCGGGCCACCCACTGATACTTCTTGATGCCGCCGTAATAATGGGTGTCGGCGTAGGCGAAATCCCCGTCCTCATAGAAGGGGTTCTGCTTGACATCGATGCGGGGGGAATCGATATGGGCCCCCACGATGTTCATGCCCTCTGTAAGAGGCGCTTTGCCCATGTGGAACAGCATGACCGCCTTGCCCATCTGCACCTGATACAGCTTATCGCCGGGCTGTACCGCGCTGCCTTCGCGGATGGCTTCTTCCAAGCTCTTGTAGCCCGCCGTTTCCGCCATGCGCACGGCCTCCAAAGCGCATTCCCGCTCGGTCTTACCCGCGTCCAAATACTTTTTGTACGCCGCCGCCGCTTCTTCCACTTTCAAAAGCGCCGCGTCGTCATACTGATTCCAAGCGTTCCGCCTGTCCATGTGTGTATCTCCCTTCGGTGTTGTTTTCCCGATCATGGTAACACGTTCGGGAGAAAAACACAAGCGCTTTTATTCGGCACGCAGAACCGTCCCTCATGTTTATTTTGTATGCGCCCCCATCACGATCACGGTGCCAAGCGCGCCGCAGATCACGGCGGCGATCAGCATGCCGTCCACCCCGAAGGCGTCGATCATCCAGCCGCCGCCCAGCGACCCGATGATGGTAGCGGCGGAAAGCGACATGGTCATGTAGGCTTGCCCTTTGATCCGATCCTGTTCCTGCATCAGATCATTGACAAAGTAAACGGACGCCACGGTCATCAGCCCCCAGCCCAAGGGTTGGAAGAGCTGAACCAGATAAAACGCCGGCATATTCGGCGCTAATAGCGTGCCAAGGGCTTTCAGGGTGAAAAACACGCCGGAAATACGAAACCAAAATCCGCTGTCCTTCCAGCGCGTGAGCGCGGAGAAGAAAAACATGGCGAGCACTTCCAGCAGACCGGCCAAAGCCAGCGCCGTTCCCATGTGTTCGCTGGTACCGCCCCTGGGAACCACAATTTGGTACGTAAAATTATTGATGACCACATGGCTGATATAGATCAGAACGCATCCCACCAGCGTGACCGCGAACGCCGGATACCTGCGAAGAAAAGCAACGGCGCTCCCTTTGACCTTCCGCCGTTCCGTCTGAATGCTCTTTTGAAAGGGGAACAGCGCGACGGAAAGAAAAAAGCAAGCGGACGTGATGATGAGCGCCCAGGGCTCCACAACCGTCCCTTTCCACGCGATCAGACGGCCAATCGTTATGGACATCACCGCGTATCCGATGGAGCCAAAGGCCCTTGCAAAGCTGAAATTCAACTGTTTTCCCTGGTTGATCGTCTCGGTTGCCAGGGCGTTGGTGAACGGCAAAGCCATCTGAATGAGCAGGATGGCGCAGCCCAACAGCAGACCGTTGAGCAGACCGCCTTTCCCGTAAACCAGGGTCAAAAAAAGCCCAAAGGCCATCATGCCCCCGCCCGCGATCAGCAGGAAAGTTTTGATAGATGGGCTCCTTTCCTGGTCGGCGTATGCCGAAACGGCAGGCTGCAAAAGAACCGATAGGGCGCAGGCCGCGGCGCTGATCAGCCCGATTTCGGTATTCGACAGGCCGCGGTCCAGCAGATAGGGGCTGGCAAAGGCCAGCGCCGTCCCGTATACAAACCAAAAAAAGAACTGGACCGCGCCATAGGAAGCCGTCATTTTCGCTTTTTCCATGCTGGTCATCCTTCCATGTGAAAACATAAAGGACCTTTATTTGAGTATTCCCTCGTTTACATGCGTTTATATCCCGAATGCTTCAGCGTCATCCTTCAAAAGCCGATCGCCATCTGCACATAGTTCCGTCCCCTGTGTTTTTATAGCTGCCACCACCACCCGGTCGGCGGGGAGCCAGTCCACCGCGTCCAATTCACCCAGGCCCAGCCAGCGGGCGGATTCATGCTCCCGCAGGGTGAGGCTCCCGGATTTGAGAGCGCACCAATAGCAGCCCATGGACAAATGGAAGTCCGGGTAATCCCGTTCCACCTGGGTCAGCTTTTCGCCCACGGTGATTTCGGCGTTCAGTTCCTCCCGAATCTCCCGGGTCAGGGCCTGCTGCGGGGTTTCCCCCGGTTCGATCTTCCCGCCGGGAAATTCCCAGCCGTCCTTGGCGCTGCCGTATCCCCGCTGGGCAGCGAAGATGCGATTCCCGTCCCGAATGACGGCGGCGACCACCCGCACGGTTTTCATGGGCCGATCTCCCTCTTTCCCATATCTGTTTTCGTTTATTGCCGGATAAACCGCGTTTCCGTTTCGGGCGTTTCCGCACTGACGTACCGTTCCACGGTCATGTGCAGGTCGTACTTTTCCCGAAGCGCGGCAATGACCGCCATCATGGGGGAGGCGTGGTGTCTGTCGATAGCCTCCTGATTCTCCCAACTGTCGATCAGCAGGACGGTTTCCGGCTCGTCCAGGGATTGATAATACTCGTAACGGAGATTGCCTGCCTCGGCCCGGATCTTTTCAACTGTTCCGCTGGCGGTCATTTCTTCCGCAAATTTCCGGGCGCAGCCGTTCTTCCCTGTGTAACGCAGATTGACTGTGATCATTTTATCGATCCCCGCTTATCAAAACACGCTTTACCGAAACGCGGGGACCTGTCCTCCTTTCAAGAACAGGCCCACGCGAAAAGGTCTTTCCGGTTATGCCATGGGCAGGAGCAGAGCGCCGGACTTAGCCGCGTCCAGCACCTGCTTGGCCGCTTCGGCGGCTTCGGGGCTGGCGGTGACGATGAACTGGGCCAGGATGGAGAGCATCAGGCTGGCCAGCAGCAGAATGACCGCGCCGCCTAAGCGGGAGGAAATCTGCGCGAAGGGCATGAGTTCCATGCGGTTGGCGGCGGAAAGCACGGCCACGTCGCCGGTGCCGCCCATATTGCTCATGCACAGGCCGGCGGTGATGCCCGATTCAAAGGGATAAAAGCCCACCAGCTTGCCGATGAGGGCCGCGCCAACGAACGCGCCGATGCAGGTGGCAGCGCACAGGAGCAGGTAGGTGACAGAGAAGCTGGAAATCACGGTGGCGATATCCAGATAGCAGATGCCGATGCCCACCAGCAGCATGTTGGTCAGGTTCTTCATCACGAACTGGAACCACTGATAGCAAGCCACTTCGATGCGCTCCGGCACGATGTTGGTGATCTTGCAGATGGCCACAGTGATGATCATCCAGGCGTAGGCGTGGATGGTGATGCCGGTGCCCAGGGCATTCCACAGGCCTTGCAGGATGAAACCCCAGGCGAAGAACGCGCCGGAAGTGAGCAGGCCGATGCCTAAGTTCTTCACGTCGATATGATCGCGCTTCTGCTGCATTTCGGGGCTGATTTCCAGTTCCTTGGGATCCATGTGGCCGGCCTTCATGAGCTGACCGCTGCCGTTCAGCTTGCCCTTGATCACCTTCACCAGGATGCCCGCCAGCACGATGGACACGGCGTTGCCGATGGCCACGGCGGGGGTCATGATGGACAGGGCTTCCGCCGCGCTCATGGAAGAGCTGGCTTCAAAGATTTTGGACAGGGGGGTCGCGCCCGCGCCCATGCCGCCGCCCATGATGGGCAGGGCGATCAAAAGCAGCGCATTCATAACGGGATAGCCCATCAGCGCGGCTACGCCCATGCACAGGCCGAAGGCCAGGATCAGGCCGCCGAAGATGGCGGGGAAGTACCGGGCCGCGGCTTTCACCAGCAGCTTCCGGTTCATGCCGAGGATGGAGCCGGTGATCAGAGCAGCGATGTACCAATCCAGGAAAGCCCCGTCGCCCTTGAAGAACGCATTGATCTTATCCACCAGATTCAGGCTCTTTAATGGAGTGGTGAAGGTGCCGTCCGGGATCAGGTGGAAATAGACCAGCAGCGCGGAGCCGAAGATGCACACGATGGCGCCGCCGCCCAGGAAATCCTTGATGACGGGGGTATGGTCGCCGATCCAGCCGAGGATGGTACCCAGCACGATCATGAACAGGAAGCAGCCCGTCATGCCCGCGGGCAGCACGCCCAGATAGGTGGCGGCTAAACACACCACGGTGATGATCAGGAAAATCGGCCAAGGCAGATTGAAGAATTCAAGCGGTTTTTTCTGCTTGATGGTCTGATTCATGTTGCTCATGCTTGTTTCTCTCCCTCTATTGTCTGTCAGAAAACAGTAAAAAGATGGCTTTCTTGGAAGGGGGCTTGGGGGAAACCATTCTTTGGCCTCCAAAGAATGGTTT
>JAFWQM010000178.1 GCA_017509065.1 Clostridia bacterium | reverse complement strand
GTTGTCAGACACATCGTTCTAAATGTGCTCAAAAATATGGATGATAAGCTATCTGTCGCCAGAAGAAGAAGACGCTGTGCCTATGATGATGCTTATCTCGAAAAAGTCATACTCTCTATTCATGCGTGAGCCGTGATAGGCCTTCAAGTTTTTCTTGACTTTCCCGCGACAGATGGTCTATAATAACACTCGTAAGCGAGTGTGTTGGAACTGGCAGACAACCGAGACTTAAAATCTTGTGCCCTCTGGGCGTGCGGGTTCGAGCCCCGCCACTCGCATTCAAATGCCTTGAAGCCTCCCCCTCCGCGCGGCGGGGGTTTTGTTTTTGTCCTTTCAGGCGCAGATGTGAAGGCGTAAAAATTCTTTAACAAATTGTTTATATTTGGTTCATATTTTAAGAAACTTTTTCCCGAAGGAGCGCCCATGTAAAGGCGCTTCTCTTTATTCGTTTTCCTCAGCGCGGGAAGATGGCCGTTCCATTATGTTTCTCTTCGCAGACATATTCATAATTCGTTCAAATATTGGTCATAAATAGCAATCCGCAGTTTGCGCACCGGCCCAAAGGCGGGCAGGCGGTTGCTTTTTCTTTTGCGTTATGCTACAATGCCCGTGTTACGTCTGCTTATGTAGAAACGGAGGTAGTTTATTTGGACACAAATGACCGGCAGCTAAATGCCCTGCAGGACAATAAAAACCAACAGATCAATCTCGTGCTGAATACGCCCGAATCATCCGACGAGGTGGAAATCGATCTGTTCCGTATGTTTGACACGGTAAAGAAGAGCAGGCGGATTTACGCCTGGCTTCTTCTGCTGTGTATTGTCGCGGGCATTTGTGCGCCTCTGCTGCTTTATCAGATCTCCAAACCGGTTCAGACCGTTTCTTCGGTGGTCACGCTTGATTATCAGGTGAACGGCCAGCCTGTCACGAACATCACCGCTCCGGACGGCAATCCCCTGGATCTTACGCAGATCCTTTCATCCTATGTGCTCAGCAACGCGCTGAACGGTATGAAGCTGTCAGGCCCTGTGACGATCAGCAGCCTCAGGTCCAATATAAAAATCGAGCGCGTGCTGACGGACAGCAGCCGCAGGGCGCAGGAGCTCGCCGCCCAGATGAAGGCGGAAAAAAACAACGAAGCGTTCGCACAGGCGCAAAACGTGACGCTGACATACCAGAATAGATTCATCGTTTCTCTGTCAAACGGGTTTGGAAAGGAAGAATCCAGAACCAAAGTCATGCTCACGGATTCGGAGCTCAGCGTGCTGCTCAACCGCGTGATCGGCGCGTACAACGATTATCTTGCCGAAACCTATGCCGATATGAAGCTCCCGGCCGATGAATTCAGCGTGATCGAGCCCGACCGCCTGGAAGTGCTGGACTGTCTGGATCAGCTGCGTCTTGCCGCGGATAACCTGTATGCCTATTGCAGCAGCAAACCAAGGGATATCCGCACCTACCGTTCCTGGAAAACCGGCCATACCCTGTCCGACCTGATGCAGTCTCTGGAAACCTGCATAGAAGTCGATATTGATTATCTCTATTCGTATATTTATCTGAACGGCCTCACCAGAGATAAGGACACGCTGTTGCTCAATTACCAGTATCGCCTCCGCAACACCGAAATCAACCTGGAAACCCTTAATAAAAACATTGAAACGATCGACGCAATCCTGAAGAATTATAAAAACGACGAAATCGTCGTCTCCTGGCAGGAGAACGACGCTTCCAAAACCACCAGTACACCCACCGAATATTTCAATCAACTGGTCATGCAGCAGGTGGATCATTACAAGCAAGCCGTCCTGATTAAAAACAGAATTGACGATTTGAATCACAAAATCGAAAAGCTTTCCGATACCCAGGAGAGGTCCCTTTACGCAGAGGCTTCTCAGGAAGAAATCACGCAGAATCTGAAGAAAGCGATTGAAAACTGCCGCGAGATCTACAAACAGATCAAGGCACACATGGAGGATCTGCAGGAGAGTTCCCAATACAGAAATTATTTCAACAGCACCAATGCGAGCGGGAAAACTGAGAATTTCCTGACGGCCAACATCAAGAAAATGGTCATCGGCGGCGTCGCCGGCGGCGTGGTCGGCTGCGGAATATGGCTTTTGTCCGCTCTGGTAAATGAATTCAGGCATCACAGCGATAAGAAGAACAGGAAGGAGGCGGTCGCATGAGACAGGTGAAAAAGACGCATTGGCTTCGGACCACGCTGCTGGTGCTGATCGCGTGCGCGGTTCTTGGAACGTGTATTTCCGCGATTCGTTTCCTGACGGATCCGAACAGCCCGACTTACGCTTCCTCCCGTATCCAGCTTACGTTTGACGGCGCCGCGTCCAGTATCGCTCCCAATGGTTACCAATTCGACATCAAAGACATCTTTTGCGAGGATGTTATCGAAGAAGCGCTGCAAAAATCCGGCTTTGACAGCCGGTATACGGTTCAGCAGGTCTATGATCAACTGAATATTGAAGGCGATTATCCTGCCGACATCAACCAGCAGATGATGAACTATGAGTCCATCCTGGACTTTAACGCCAACCGCGAAGTATCCCTGAAGAACTATCACCCCACGCTGTTCACCGTAAAGCTGTATAACGAGTTTGACAAAAGCATCTCCAAGGCCGATCTGGAAAGTTTGCTGCAAAATATTACCGCGTCAGCCAAAGCGTATTTCAGCAGAGTTTACTCCGTCACCGTTGAAGGTAATGCGTTTGATTTCGACCTGTCGGAGTATGACTATTCCCACCAGGTGCTCATCCTGTCCCGCTCTCTGAAGCAGACGCTCTCTTACGCGAAGAGTCTGCATGAAAAAGACCCCACTTTTACCTATCAGGGATATGGCTTCGACGATATCGTCGTCCGCCTGGAAATTCTGATCAACAACGATATTGATCGGCTGAACGCGAGTATAAACATCTCCGCGCTTTCAAAAAACGATGAAAGACTGCTGCTGCATTATCAGTATATAATCGAAAACCTGGCCATCGAATTGAACAACCAGACCGAATGCCTGGCAAAGCTGGAAGAACTGAGCGCTTCCTATCAGAAGAACGACATCATCTACCTTTCCTCCGCGGACACATGGACGAAGATCGACGGCGATGCTTCCATGACCTACGACCAATTGGTGGCCGAACGAAAAGCCGTGGCGGATAAGATCACGGAGATCAATTCAAAGATCGGTCAGTATACGCTCCTGATGGACGACCTGAAAGCCCAGTCTGGCTTATCGGCGCAGTCGGATGCAGAATCCGCCGCCCATTCTGAGCGCGTTGCCCAGAGCACTGCATTACTGGAAAGCGATATCCAGTACATCGCCGAAGCCCATCAAGCCATCAAAAACGATTTCGCCGAGCTGATCAATGCCTATAACGCCAAGACGATCAACGATACGACAGTGCAGATCATTCCCGATCGCTATTACACCCTCAATCTGTTTTCCAAACCGTTCGTGGTCTCCGCCTTCAAGACGGTCGCTCCCCTCTGTGCCCTCGGCTTTATGGTCTGTCTGGTGTTGATCATCATCAGCCGAAAGAAAGAACAGAAAGCAATGTAATTGGCTTCCGGAAAGCGCAGGTTTTCATGATTTGCATAAAACTTGCGCTTTTTGTATTTTTATAAATCCGCTTTTCGTTTCTGCCGCCGGTGTGATATAGTATTGAAAATGTGGTTTTTCGTTCTGAAAAGGCACGGTACGGCCGTTGGCTGATACAACGCAAAGGGCTCTTGTCCGCTTCCTTGGGAAACAGAGAAAAGGCATCCTTTCATATCCATTTATTCCCTGTCAGCAGAGCGTCCGTCTGACATTGGCGAGGAACGGTTTCCCGGGTTTTCGCGGTCCGCTGTATCTTTAGCAAGGATTGAGTTCAGCGGCCGTTTTCCGAATAAGGTATGGTCTTGCTTTTTTTCTGATATAGGTGTATAATATCCAATTGTATAGGTATATTGAAGTGAAAAATATGCCTTTACAGATTACCGGCTGCTCCGTCAGACGGTGGACGAACCGGGACAAAAGATACCCGTTTGGGTGAGACAGTTTACACGAGAAGGAACTGCCTTACGAAAGAAGGAGCCTGTTTCCCTGTCCGCTCAGTCTTTCAGCCGGACGCGGTATCTTGTGCCTGCGCCGTATGCAAGCCCTTCGACAGGCTGCGTATGGCCAGGGGAAAAGCAGGCGTGCTTTCTGAACACAGTGGCGTGCTGGTGAGGCAAGCATCCGAACAGAGTCAGGCAGGAAAGCAAAACGGTCGCTTTTTTATTTGGCTGTTTTGTTGGTTGCTTTTTGCTTTTTTCCGGGAGGCTTGCTTTCCTTCCAGTTTCCGCTGATTCCGTACCGCATAGATGCGTCTCCGCTTTTTCTCTGAATATGACGGATTTTTTCCCCCCGGCACTGCTCCAAATATGATGAACCGGACAGAATAAAAAACCTCGTGAAGGAACTGTCGCTCGCGCCGAATGACAAGTCCATCATGAGAAAGCAAGGATGAAGACGAAATGATTGATTTTTCCACTGATCCGAGATTCCAGGGAATCAAACCGTTTGAAAAAAAGCTGTGGCTCTCCTCCCCCACCATGCACGGCGACGAGCAGCGATGGGTGGACGAGGCGATCCGGACGAACTGGGTCAGTACGGTCGGCGAGAACATCAACGAAATCGAGAGAAAAATGGCGGAGTTTATCGGGTGCAAATACGCCGTCGCTCTGTCCTGCGGCACAGCGGCGCTGCACCTTGCCACCAAGCTTGCCGGTGAGAAACTTTACGGCCAGCCGCGGGCGAACGCCGGTACCCTGCAGGGGCGCCGCGTGTTCTGCTCGGACGTCACGTTTGACGCGTCGATCAACCCGGTCGCCTATGAAGACGGTGAAGCTGTGTTTATCGACACAGAATACGATACCTGGAATATGGATCCGGCGGCGCTGGAAAAAGCGTTTGAAATCTACCCGGATGTGAAGCTGATCGTATTGGCGCATCTTTACGGGACGCCCGGTAGGATGGAGGAAATCAGACGGATCGCCGACGCCCACGGCGCCCTGATCGTAGAGGACGCGGCCGAGTCTCTGGGCGCTAAATACCTGCTGGACGGTCACTGGGCAGAAACCGGTACGCTCGGTGATTACAACTGTTTATCGTTCAATGGCAATAAAGTCATCACGGGATCAGCCGGCGGGATGTTTTTGACCGACAGCAAAGCGGAAGCGGATAAGGTCCGGAAATGGTCCACGCAGAGCCGGGAAGCAGCTCCCTGGTATCAGCACGAAGAGGTCGGCTACAACTATCGGATAAGCAACATTGTCGCCGGTGTCATCAGAGGCCAGCTGCCTTATATCGGTGAGCATATCGGCCAGAAGAAAGCGATCTGGGAGCGGTATGAGAAGGGCCTGGCGGATCTCCCGGTGAAAATGAACCCCTGGGACAGAGAGAAATCCTCTCCCAACTTCTGGCTGAGCTGTATACTGATTGATGAAGCGAGCATGGCTCCGTTTGTGCGAGGAGAAAAAGAAGAGCTGTGGAAGCACGAAGCGGGGAAATCCTCTCCCGGTGAGATTCTCGCGGCGATCGCTGCTTTTAACGCGGAAGGAAGGCCGATCTGGAAGCCGATGCATATGCAGCCGCTGTACAGGAACCATGCTTTTATCACGGCGGACGGAAACGGACGCGGCCGGAGCAATGCCTATATCGCAGGCGGCAGCGTTGACGTCGGTGCGGATATCTTCCGGCGCGGACTGTGTTTGCCATCTGACAATAAAATGACGGCTGAACAGCAGGACAGGATCATAGAGATTATTCATAGGTGCTTCCGTTGAAGAGAGGTAATATGCCAAAAGAAGATATTATCGCTATGGCGGTAGCTGCTATCGCGGAAGAGCTTGGTACAGATGTAAAAAAGGTCAAGGTCATTTCTTTTAAAGAGATAGAAGATGCGCCGGAGGACGGCAGATGAGTATCTATAGGATCAAACTGAACGGTAAAATATATGAGATGGAAATCGAACTCATTGAGGAGGGCAAACCCAAGAAGATACAGCCTTCTCCTGCAGTTCCACAACCTTTGATTAAAGAGCCTCTGCGTGAGGAAGGACCTGTCGGGGTGAATCCGAATGCAATCACTGCGCCTATGCCGGGCAGCATTATTCAAGTCATGGTCAAACCCGGTGATGAAGTTGCAGAAAATGATGTCATTCTGCTCCTTGAAGCAATGAAAATGGAGAATGAAGTCTGCGCTCCAAAAGCGGGAAAAATAAAAGCTGTCTTTGTTTCTGAAGGACAGACCGTGTCAGCAGATGAACCGCTATTTGAGATGGAGGATTAAGCATTGCTGGAGTTCCATGGCCAAACGCTCTGCATTACGGACACAATCCTCCGGGATGCGCATCAGTCTCAGGCAGCCACGAGAATGAAGCTGGAGGACATGCTTCCAGCTTGTGAGATACTTGACAGTATTGGATACTGGTCTCTTGAATGCTGGGGCGGCGCTACATTCGACGCATGTATGCGTTATCTTAACGAAGATCCATGGGAGCGGCTGCGGACGCTGAGAAAGGCTCTGCCGAACACAAAGCTTCAAATGCTTCTTCGTGGACAGAATCTCCTGGGCTATCGGCATTACGCGGACGATGTGGTAGATGCATTCTGCCGGAAATCTATTGAGAATGGGATAGATATTGTCCGAATCTTTGATGCTTTGAATGATATCAGGAATATGGAAACCGCTATTCATTCCGTCAAGACGTATGGCGGCATGGTTGAGGCAGCTCTTTCATATACGACCAGTCCTGTGCACAATGAGGAGTATTTCGTCCAAAAAGCCGTTGAGCTTGAACAGATAGGCGCAGATACAATCTGTATCAAGGACATGGCAAATCTGCTCCTCCCGACAGCAGCTTATCGTCTCATAGAGCGGTTGAAAAAGGTCGTTAGCGTTCCGATCCACTTACACACGCATAACACGGCTGGAACAGGGTCTATGGTCTATTTGGCCGCAATTATGGCCGGCGTGGATATCGTGGATTGCGCGTTATCACCATTTGCAAACGGTACATCCCAGCCTGGGACGGAATCTCTTGTCGCTGCTCTGAGCGGTACGGAGCGTGAAACAGGGCTCGATTTGGAAAAGCTAAGCAAGGCTGCCAGACATTTCAAAACTGTTGCAGCGAAGATGGAAGCCGATGGTCAGATCAGCACGAAAGTACTTCGTGCTGATCCTAATACTCTCTTATATCAGATTCCTGGCGGAATGCTTTCGAATCTTATCAGTCAGCTTAAACAGGCGGATGCAGAAGACCGATATGAAGAAGTTCTGGCGGAGGTGCCAAAAGTACGGGCCGATTTCGGGTATCCTCCACTTGTGACTCCCACAAGTCAGATCGTTGGTTCACAGGCTGTTTTGAATATTCTCATGGGACGCTATAAGTCCTTTACAAAGGAATCTAAAGCTTTGCTGAAAGGCGAATATGGCGCATTGCCAGGCAAAGCGCATGAAGAAGTGCAAAGGATGGCTATCAAAGATGATACCGTCATCACTTGCCGTCCGGCTGATCTGATTGCGCCGGAAATGAATAAGATTAAAGACGAATACGGAATTTTCTGTAAATCCGAAGAAGATGTATTAAGCTGTGTGCTCTTCCCGCAGCTAGCGCCAGAGTTTATAAAGAAACGGGATAAAGTTGGCATTCATGAGATCATCGTTGAATGGGACGGGAAATGATAGGAGACAGCAATCATGTGGGATGCGAAATACAGAGACGAGCTTGAGAAACGCAGAGCCGCAGCGGTTGCTGGCGGTGGAGAAAAACGCATTGAGAGCCAACACCAAAAAGGCAAGCTAACTGCCCGTGAGCGTATAGCGTATTTATTTGACGAAGGATCCTTCGTAGAAATCAACACACTGATCGAATCCCAGGATTCCCGCTTCGGTATGGACAAGAAAAAAGTTCCCGGGGACGGTGTAGTAATCGGTTACGGTACGATCAATAAACGTGTAGTCTATGCATCTGCGCAGGATTTCACCGTGATCGGCGGAACCCTTGGCGAATATCACAGCCAGAAAATCTGCCATATCATGGACATGGCGCTCAAAATGAAAGCGCCGTATATCTCCATAAACGATTCCGGTGGAGCGAGGATCGAAGAAGGGATCAGTTCACTCGATGGGTATAGCGGTATCTTCTATCGCAATACCAAAGCCTCCGGTGTTATTCCTCAGCTTTCAGTGATCCTTGGCCCCTGTGCCGGAGGAGCCTGCTATTCTCCGGCAATTACTGATTTTATCTTCATGTCGAAGAAATCAGCCAATATGTTTATCACGGGACCTGCCGTAGTAAAGACGGTGCTTGGCGAGACTGTGTCGGCAGATGAGCTTGGCGGAGCGGTTGTACATGCGTCAAAGAGCGGCGTTGTACATTTCGCTTATGAAGACGACTACGAGTGTCTGAATGGTGTGAAGCAGCTGCTTTCATATCTGCCTGAGAACTGTGATGAGAAACCGCCCGTTATTATCGGCAAGGCCAGGGACGAATCCTATAGGCTTGAAAGCATTGTTCCAGATAATCAGAGGCGCATCTATAGTGTTAAGGATGTAATCAACACTTTCGTTGATGTTAATTCCTTCTTTGAGGTGCAGGCTGAATTTGCAAAAAATATCGTTATTGGCTTGGCTCGTATCGATGGCGAGGTCATCGGTATCATCGCGAACAATCCAAAAGGCGGCCTTTCAGGCTCTCTTGATATTGATTCTTCGGAGAAAGCTGCAAGATTTGTCCGTTTCTGCGATTGTTTCAATATTCCCATCCTTACGCTTGTTGATGTTCCCGGTTTCATGCCGGGAACAAAACAGGAACATGGAGGCATTATCAGACGTGGAGCTAAGCTGCTCTATGCATATGCTGAGGCAACGGTTCCGAAGGTTACCCTTATCCTTCGGAAAGCATTCGGCGGCGCGTACATAGCCATGAGCAGCAAAGGTATGGGCGCAGACATCGTATTTGCATGGCCGATAGCACAAACAGCCGTCATGGGAGCTGAAGGAGCTGTTGCTATTATGAATGGCAAGCAGATAGATGCTTCTGCAGATCCGGATCTTGAGAGAGCCAAGTTGGTGGCTGACTATGAGAATGAGTTTATGACACCCTACATTGCGGCGGAAAAAGGCTATATTGACGAAGTCATTCTTCCAGAGGAAACGAGAAGGAAGATAAGGTCTGCTTTTGAGGCTCTGAAGCTGAAAGACCGGAATGCTGCTGGTTTTAAGGCGCATGGAAATATTCCGCTGTAAGGAGTATACGCATGAAGAACACGGTTATTATTGGCGCTGGCGATCTCGGGAAAGAGATTGTCTGGCTTATCGAAGATATCAACAAGCGACAGCCGACAAATCTCATCTTAGGCTTCCTTGATGACGATACAGCGAAGGCAGGCACTGAATTCTATGGGTATAAGGTGCTTGGCGGAACTGACCTATTGAGGAAACTGAGCACTAAAATGCCTTTGAGCGCGGTGATTGCCATTCAGGATGGAAGTATCAGAAAGAAGATCGTTGAAGAGCATCCTGAGTTTACATCGTGGGAAACGATCATTCATCCTACGGCTGTTATTGCCGGATCGAGTTATATTGGCAAAGGATCGGTTTTTTTCCCGCAGGTGACTGTATCAGTGGATACAAGACTCGGCTCCTTCGGACTCTATTATATTCATTCAACCATATGTAATGATTGTAAGATCGGTGATTATGTATCGGTTATGACAGGCGCTTCCGTATCTGAACACGTGGAGATTGGCGATGAATGTTTTCTTTCTGCCGGAAGTACCGTTTATCCCCACAGGAAGATCAATAATAAAGCTCAAATATAATGTCGATATGACGATTGGTGAGGGCTATAAAATCGGAGCAAAAACCGATAAGGAATAGCTATCTTCATAAACAATAAAACGTGCAGAGGTAAATTAAATTGACGGTTTATCAGAAATATATCAAGCGGTTTTTTGATGTTTTCCTTTCTTCTTTAGCCTTGATTGTGCTTTCGCCTGTTTTCCTGGTTACGGGCATTGCCATCAAGTTGTCAAGCCCTGGCTCCGTGTTTTATTACTCAGAGAGGGCTGGATTGCATAAGAAGCCTTTCCATTTCTATAAATTCAGGTCAATGCATCAAACAAACCGGGATAAGGGGATGTTCATCGCTGACGCGGATAGAGTGTTTAAAGTAGGGAAAATTATCAGAAAGCTGAAAATCGACGAACTCCCCCAGCTTATCAACGTGATCAAAGGTGATATGAGTATTGTAGGTCCGCGTCCGATGGTTGCTTCAGCTGTAGACCGATTATACTGCGGCAAATATGAGAAAGTCGCAGATGTACGTCCGGGGCTCACCAGCGCTGCAAGTCTTTTTGATTATACGGTTGGTGACAGTTATACCGACGATGCGGCATACAAACGGGAAGTCCTCCCGGTTAAGCTTGAGATGGAGCTGTATTATGTAGAACATGAAAGTTTCCATTATGATTTAGATTTGGTGTGGAGGACAATAGTAACAATACTTCAAAAGCTATACAATAAGAAGAGTTTCAAACAGCAGCCTGAATACAGAATTGTGATGAAAGAAAAAGCGTCTTCATCTGTTGCAAAGTAAAGGAATGGCCTTAGCGAATGAAAACAATCATTGATTTATCAAAAAAAACGATCCTTGTTGCCGGAGCATCGTCGGGAATAGGCGCAGAAACAGCGATTCTCTGCAGCGAGCTTGGGGCGAAAGTTGTACTGATAGCCAGAAGAGAAGACAAATTGAAGGAGGTTTTGCAGAAACTATCCGGTGACATTCATCGATACTTTACTTTTGATCTTAGTTTATTTGATGAAACAGAAGGCTTTATGAAAGCTCTGATTCATGAGGTCGGCCCGCTTGACGGCATAGTTTATTCTGCAGGCATTCCCGGAACAAGACCATTGAAAATGCTGAAACCTTCCGCTCTGAATGAAGTGATGAATATAAATTTCAACGCCTTTGTTGAATTGGTTAGATGCGCGACAAAGAAAAATGCTTACAGCAAAGGAATGAGCATTGTTGGCATATCATCGATCAGTTCAACAATTGGCAGCCTTGGAAAAACAGCATATTGCGCATCGAAAGCGGCGATGGACTCTGCTGTAAGGTGTATGGCAAAGGAACTGTCAGTTCATGAAATCAGGGTGAATACTGTTTGTCCCGGGATAATTGAAACAGAAATGTTTCAGGTTTTCCAGAACAATGCGGGAGAAAGCAAGGATGCGCAAGATAAAATCGACAGACAGTATCTTGGATTGGGAAAACCTGTTGATGTAGCGAATGCAATTGCTTTTCTCCTTTCGGATGCTTCCAGGATGATCACCGGCTCCAATATCGGAATTGATGGTGGTATGCTGTCCTCCTGATTGCTTCAATCCGTTTCTGAAATCATAATTCGGGTAGATATAAAATTTATACACAATCTGATCATCGCACAATGAGAGGTTGTCATGAAGATATTAGTATTTGCGCCACATCCTGATGATGAGGTTTTAGGCTGTGGCGGAGCAATGGCCAGGTATATTGCTGAAGGAGCAGAGGTGACGGTTTGCATCGTTACAAGTCCTCAGCCTCCCGTCTACAATAATGACATTGCTGTTGAGAACGGCTGGCCGCATAAGATCTATCCTCAGATAAAAGCTGCTCATGACTTATTGGGTGTGGCAGAAACTGCTTTCCTCCAGTTTCCGTGTGTTCTCTTAGAGAATGAACCGAGGCATATCGTCAATGGGAAAATAAGCGAAACTGTCCAGAGGGTCAAGCCTGATGTGGTTTTCATTCCGCACTTTGGGGATATGCAGAAAGATCATGCAATCGTATCAGAAGCTGTAATGGTTGCTGTAAGGCCTAAGTATAAGCATATTCCTCGCTTTGTATATTCCTATGAATGCCTTTCAGAGACTGAGTGGAATATACCTCATGCTGCAAACATTTTCATTCCCAATACTTTTATAGACATCAGTGATTATTTGAAGAAGAAGCTTCAAGCGATGGCATGCTTTACATCACAGGTTGGTGATTTTCCTAATCCAAGGTCTATAGAAGCCGTTGAAGCGCTTGCCAGACTCAGGGGATCCGCTGCAGGGTTTAAAGCAGCCGAGGCATTCTCACTGATTCGAGAATACAGAGGTGGCAGGTAATGAAGAATATTGTCTTATACGGTGCCAGCGGCTTTGGGAAGGAAGTCGCCTATATCATCGAACGAATCAATGATGCTAAGCCAACTTACAATCTGCTTGGCTTCATCGATGATGGAACAAAGTATTGCAATGGAGTAGAGATTAATGGGTATCCATGGTTAGGAAGAGTCGATTGGATACTGGATCATAAAGAAGAATGCCTTTGTACGTGCACGATTGGATATTCGAAGACTAAAGCGCAGATTCAGCAAAGACTTAAGGAACAAGGCGTAAGGTTTGAAACGATTATTGCTCCCGATGCCAGGCTGTCCCCACTTTGCACTGTCGGCGCCGGAAGCGTAATCTATGGATACACCAGCATTTCAGTTAATTGTACAATTGGCGAGGGCGTACTTCTAAATGGCAGGGTTTCAGTTGGGCACGATGTTGAAATTGGCAGCTATACAACTGTCATGGTAGGGACAGGGATCAGCGGCGGCTGCAAGATTGGCTCTGAGGTCAGCATAGGCGGACACGCCTTCATCCTTCCCGAGAGGATAATAGGCGACGGGGCAACTGTGGCTGCAGGAAGTGTAGTGTTTACGAATGTAAAGGCTGGTATGACTGTGCTTGGAAATCCTGCAAAACGAATGAAGGAACTGGAGTAAAAATGAAGATGGCATTTTTGTTTTCCGGACAGGGAGCGCAGTATCCGGGAATGTTCAGTGAATTATACCAGGAGCAGGCTGTTAAGAATGTATTTGATAAAGCAGATACCGTTTTGGGACGGTCGATTTCGGACTTGTGCTTCCATGGAACACAGGAAGAATTGAATCTGACGCATAATACTCAACCCTGTGTGCTGGCGGCTGACCTGGCGGCGGGTATGCTTTTGATGGAAAAAGGCATCGTCCCGAGTGCGGCAGCGGGTTTTTCGCTTGGAGAATACGCTGCATTGACCCTCGCCGGGGTGCTTTCAATAGACGATGTGTTTCCAATGGTACAATTCAGGGCTGATGCGATGCGGGAAGCTGTACCGGAAGGGAAAGGGACTATGGCTGCGCTGATTGGGAAAGACTCAGTGCAGGCCAGTGAGATTTGTTCACAGGTTCAATCCGGCTATGTTATCCCGGCAAACTATAATAGTCCAGTGCAAACAGTTATTTCCGGTGAAACGGCTGCTGTGGATGAAGCGATTTCCATAGCAGAAAGCCGTGGAATAACCTGCATGAGATTAGCTGTCAGCGCTCCGTTTCATTGTGAATTGATGAAGCCTGCGGCAGAGAAATTGAAGAAGCTGTTTATCACTAAGACATTCTCTGCGCCCGTCATACCCGTCTATATGAACGTAAACGGAGAAGCCGCAACGAGCGGAGAGATCAAGGATCTTTTGGTAAAACAAGCGTTTTCACCTGTGCAGTGGGTAAAAACTTTGCAAAATATGCAGAATGCAGGGATAGATACGTTTATTGAGTGTGGACCGGGAAGGACGCTGTCTGGTCTTGTGAAGAAGACACTTACAGGGGTGAACATATATAGAGTTGAGAATTTGAAGACGCTGCATACAGCATTGGAAGCATTGACCGCATGAATGTAGAAAGATATGATTCCGGACTTCTGAATTCCAGCATGTATATCGTGTCTGAAAACGATCATGCCATTGTGATTGATCCTTGTCTGAATACCAAAGCTGCGGAAGAGTATAAGATCGATTATCTGCTCATCACGCACGAACACTATGACCATATCTTTGGCGTAAACGCATGGAAAGAAAGAACTGGAGCGCCTTTAGTATGCAGTGAGACTTGCGCAGAGAGGGTTCAGGATCCAAAGAAGAACCAGGCGAGACATTTTGATTCGTTCTGTGAGATACAATCCTTTTCTTCCCATTGGGATCTGGATTTCTTTAATCCTGGGTTTATCTGCAAAGCGGATATAACATTTGAGGGAAAAATGAGTTTTGAATGGCATGCTCATACAATAAAACTCCTTGAAATCCCAGGGCATTCCCCGGGCAGTATCGGAATTTGGATTGATGATTGCTTTTTCTCTGGTGACAGCCTTTTGGAAGGTAAGGAAATCGAATTGAGATTTCCAGGTGGAAGCAGACGGGACTGGGAAGAGAATGGTAAAAAGATAATCGCTGGCCTTCCAAATGGAACAGTCGTTTTCCCCGGACACTTTGGCAGGTTCATATTCAATCGATGAAGGAGGGCGCAAATGTCTGTATTTAAGAGTTCTGGAATCGGAATTGCGGGTATAGCCTGTGCTGTACCGAAAAATAATGTACCAGTCGACAGTTTCAACAGTGTCTTTGGTGAAGAAGTAACAAGTAAATTCAGCGTTAGTACAGGTATCAAAGCTACATACAAAGCGTTGCCAAATCAAACGGCCAGCGATCTGGCGGTAGCCGCCGCGGAGGAGCTGTTCTCACAAATAGCAGTAGATAAATCAGAGATCGGCGCAATGTTCTTAGTCACACAGTCTCCGGATTATCGCAGACCTTCCAGCGCCAGCATTGTTCAGTTAAGGCTTGGTCTCCCCATCGACTGCAGCTGCATGGAAATCAATCTTGGATGCTCCGGGTTTGTTTATGGCCTGCAAACTTCTATGTCCATGATGATGTGTTCGGATTATAAATATGGACTTCTTCTCATGGGAGAAACAGCCACAAAACTTGTGGATCCTTTAGACAAATCCATCGTCATGATGTACGGAGACGGAGGCGCGGCTATATTATTGGAAAGGAGAGAAGGTGAAACAACCACCGCACTTCTGCGCAGTGACGGCAGTCGTTATAAAGCGATCGTTCTTCCAGCAGGCGGTTTCCGCGATATGAATCCTGGACATGAGCGATTTATGTGCAGTGATGGCATTGAACGCTCTCTTTACGACATCTTTATGGACGGAACATCGGTATTCTCATTTTCGATATCGGATGTTCCAGATGCTATTGCGGATTATCTCAGAATTACTGGAACCACTGTGGCGGACTATAATGCATTCGTGTTTCATCAGGCAAATCAGTTCATTATTAAACAATTGATCCGAAAGATGAAACTGCCAAAGGATCAAGTGCCTCTTTCACTGGATCGCTATGGCAATACGGGCGGCATCTCGATTCCGTTGACGCTGTGCGATGCCTATGGGGGAAAGACGGGGAATAAGATAAAAGCGCTCGTCTGTGGGTTTGGAATTGGTCTGTCGTGGGGTGTTACAAGTGTCAATCTCAATTCGGATTGTATTTATCCCATCATTGTGACAGACGACTGTTACAAAGAGGGAAAGTTTATTCCCGGGCAGTATTAAAACATTGAAACGAAAATATTATAAGGAGGATGCAAAAATGTCTTTACAGGAAAAAATAGCACTGATCGAAGAAACGCTTGAACTCGACGAAGGAACCCTGACACCGGAAACTGTGCTTGCGGATTTGGAAGAGTACACATCGATGGCTAAGCTTTCGCTCATCGTTATGTTTGATGATGAATTCAGCAAAAAATTGACCGGCGCTGAAGTAAAGGGATTCCGGACGGTGAGCGATATCCTCGAAATGATGGAGAGGTGAGTAAAAAATGGATAATCTGAAAAAATACAACGATATCTTCTGCCGCGTGCTCAGTGTGGATGAATCAGTATTGAATAAGAACTTTACTTTTAAGGAAGTGCCTCAATGGGATTCTGTTTCACATTTGTCGCTCATATCTGCGTTAGAGGATGAGTTTGACATTCTGTTTGAATCGGAAGATATTCTGCATTATGGCTCCTATGAAAATGGCAAACGTATACTCGAAAAATACGGTGTTAGTTTTAAGGATGAGTGATATGCAGACTAAAGAAAAGGAGATTATCATCAGTATAGTCATCCCATACTATTGCACACCAAAAGATTTATATTCCAAGTGTATGGAGAGCATTCTTTCCGCTCCGTCAGACAGAATCGAAGTTTTGGTGATTGATGATGGTTCTCCGCAAGAATTCTATCCTGTTTTGAATCAGTATACAAATGACAGTCGTGTTAAACTGATTCATACGCCGAATGCGGGTGTCTCCTCTGCCCGCAACCGAGGAATAAAGGAAGCGACAGGTTATTGGGTTATGTTTGTCGATTCCGATGATTTCGTGGCTACAGACGCATTGAACAGCATTATTCGTTATGCAGAGAACAATCATGGGGATGTGATATTGTTTAATGGCGGAACCTATTCGAATGGAAAAATAAAAAACAACACATCATTCCTGAAAGAAGGGATCAATTATGCAGCTAATGCAGAAAACCAATTGTCGGTTATGAGTTCAGCATTGTCGGTTGGCCTTCTTCCGCAGGGATATGTTCAGTATTTTTCCTTAGGTGCACCAGTCTGTAAGTTGATCCGTACCGATTTTCTGAAAGAAAATGATATTTGTTTTGATACAAGCGCCACGTTTGCCGAAGACACATTGTTCTCTTTACAGGTTTATAATACCGCAAATGATATTCGATATAAGGATTATTATCTATATTACTATGTTAGAAATTCGTCAAGTATAACGCATCGCTATCGTCCAGGCTTATCAAAAGAGATGGATGTTTTTTTTAATAAAGTGATGGCATTTCTCAAAGCAAACAAGCTTGAATCCGAATTGGAATATGCGTATTATGTACGGGTTCAATTCGAAATCGGACGTGTTTTTACACGAGAGTTTTTTCATAGCGAAAACCATGATAAAAACAGGCGGAAAAAATATTTTGCATTTCTGCATAGTGAACCATACCTTCACACACTTGAAAAGAACTACGTTACTCGTAAGGGATTTGAAATGAAAGTCAAATACTATCTGATAATGCACGGTCATGGGAAGCTGTATGATCAATTATATACAGCACGACGGAAAAGACTCTTGAGGAAAGCTTAAGAACTACTGTTTTTGGGGAGAAAACATGCTAATAGGAAAAGTCTGCATTGTAACAGGCGGCAGCCGCGGGATCGGGAAAGCCATTTCACAGATATTTGCGCAAAACGGAGCGGTAGTATATGCCATCGCTACTAAGGAAGGCTCTGTGGAACAGTGGGCTGAGGAGTATAATAAGGGTGTGTCCGGTGATATTCGTTCTCTGTATTTTAATATATCCGATGAGAGACAATGCCGTGATGCCGTCATGAAGATCAAAAAGGAATGCGGACACATTGATGGATTGGTAAATAACGCCGGCGTGGAGTTCAATGAATTGATCGGTATGATCAGTCGGGACAATATGGAGAAAATGTTCTCTGTCAATGTGTATGGAACGATCAACATGCTCCAGATTGTCAGCCGGATTATGGGCCGACAGGAAAATGGCGGCAGCATTGTGAATATCACATCCATGACGGCACTGAGAGGCAGCAAAGGGCAGCTTGTTTATTCAGCGACAAAAGGCGCTGTTATCTCCCTTACAAAATCTGCCGCAAAAGAACTGGCAGATAAAAAGATACGGGTAAATGCGATTGCCCCAGGTCTTACAAACACTGATATGATGAAACAGGCTGATCCGGAAAAACTTCAAAGCAGAATTAATAATATCTGCATGGGGAGACTGGCTGAACCGGAAGATATTGCGAAAGCCTGTCTGTTCATGGTTTCTGATCTTTCGACTTATGTTTCCGGGCAAGTGCTGGCTGTTGATGGCTGTACAATCATGTGAAATCTGCGTTGGAATGAACACCGTGAGTATGAAATCGCAGAATACCGCGAAAAGGAGTATACAGAAATGTTTTTGAATGTCGATCAGCACGATCAATACAAAGTTGCAATTAAGGATGACAGCGGATATGCAATGACTTATAAAGATGTATGCAGGACGATTGAGGAGTTCAAAGCTCTGAATCTTCCGCGTTCTATCATCTTCTGCCTTTGCGAGAATTGTGCCGGTTCTCTGATTGGGTACATGGCGTTTGAAAACAATAAGCAAGTCCCATTGCTGCTCAGCGTTGGACTGGATGAAGGCTTCAGAACTAACCTTGAATCCATGTATACTCCGAGCTATTACTGGGTTCCTGAGAGAAAAATACAGGATATTCAGGGGGAGAAGATTTATTCTGCGTACGGCTATGTCCTTTTGAAAACCAAGTATGCTCCTTATCCTCTGAACGATAAGCTCTCCATGCTCCTGACGACCTCTGGCTCAACGGGCAGTCCTAAACTGGTGCGACACAAATACGGCAACTTGGAAGCAAACGCGGAGAATGTGGCAAAAGTCTTTTCATGGTCTACTGATGAAGTTGGTATCTGTGATCTGCCCATGAACTATACAATGGGCCTGAATGTGATCAACAGTCATCTCGTGATTGGAGCTTCTGTCCTGATGGTCAAAGCCAACCTTATGGATCCGGACTTCTGGGAATTCATAAAAGTCAATGAAGGCACGAGCTTCTGTGGCGTACCTTTCAGCTATGAGGTCATGAGAAGAATCGGCTTTGATAAAATGGATTTGCCGAAGCTTTACACGCTCGCTGAAGGCGGCGGTAAGCTGACTGATAAGATGTTTAAGTGGGTCGCTACATATGCCAAAGAGCATGGTAAGCGCTTTTGCGCCACCTTTGGCACAAGCGAAACAAGCGCACGCATGGCTTTTCTTGACCCGGAGATGGCGCTTGAAAAAATCGGCAGCATGGGCAAAGCGATCCCCAATGGTGAATTGTTCCTGATAGATGAAGTGGAAAATGATGACGGGACGGTCACAGGAGAGCTTGGATATAGAGGTCCAAACGTCACCATGGGATATGCGCTGAACCGCGATGACCTAATGAAAGATGACGAGTTCTGCGGTGAATACCACACGGGAGATATTGCTGAACGTGATGCGGAAGGCTTTTATTTTATCATTGGCCGGAAAGGCCGTTTCCTGAAGCTGTTTGGATTGCGGGTCAGTCTGGACGAGACCGAGCGAATTTTGAAGACACAGTATCCCAATGCGGATTTTGTATGCACTGGCAACGACAGGAAAATGAATATTTTTACGACAGATGAGGAATTAAAGGATGCAATTGTTCCGTTTATCAGTGGAAAAACGAATTTGCATCAATCCGCGTTCCGCGTGATTGTTCTTCAGGAAATTCCCCGTAATGAATATGGAAAAGTCAAATTTCAGGAGTTGAATTCGCTGGCTGATTGAGCAAACGTTAGGCGGTTTTCCGATGTTCAAACGCACGGTAAAGGTATCTGGCATCAATTCATAGATGGAAAGCAGAGAGTGTTATATGATAAAGAAGGAAAATAAGGTAGATATAGTTGTTCCATGGGTGGATGGAAACGATCCGGAATGGTTGAAGGTGAAATCAAAGTATCAGTCCTTGGACGCTTCAAGTCCTGTTACTGACGCTCGCGACAATCGATACAGAGACTGGGACACAATCAGATTCTTATTCCGCGGAATTGAACGTCATATGCCATGGGTCAATAATGTTTTCCTGATCACATGGGGGCATTTGCCTTCATGGATAAACCCAAATGCGGAAAAGCTGAGAATCGTAAAACACAGCGATTATATTCCCGAAAAGTATCTTCCCACGTTTTGCTCGCATACGATAGAATTGAATCTGCACAGAATTAAAGATTTGTCTGAGCAATTCATTTATTTCAATGACGATTTGCTTGTTATGCGAGATACCAGTAAAGAAGATTTTTTCCATAATGGCCTGCCGAGAGATTATGCCATCTTAAACCCAATTCCAACTACGAATATAAAATCAGTGCAGGACTGTACCTTAACCGATCTTGAAATAATTAACAGTCATTTTAATAAAAAGGCAGTAATAAAACAAAACTTAGGAAAATGGTTATCCCCTGCTTACGGAAAACTATTGTTTAGGAGCATGTGTCTTCTGCCGTGGCCTTATTTTGCAGGTTTCTTAAGCAGACATCAGTGCAATGCTTATTTAAAATCTACCTTTGAGGAAGTATGGTCAAAAGAATATGGAATTTTGGATGAAACCTGCAGTCATAAATTTCGAACAAGGCGAGACGTTAATCAGTGGGTAATGAGGTATTGGCAATTAGCAAGCGGGAAATTTGAACCGATCAAGCCGTATGGAGAAGTATGCTACTTATCAGATGATAATAAATATAATAGTATTCTATTTAAAACGATCGAGAATTCGCAAAATAAAACAATTGTTATACATGATGACTTTCAATCATTTGATTCAGATAGATATTTGGAACTGAAGACATCGCTGATTAGCCACCTTGAACACAGATATCCTCATAAATCAGCATTCGAAAAATAGATAGAAGTATATGGAAATATGAGCACTGAGAACCCTGTTCTATATAAGTTATTCACATGACTTTCAATCTATGCAAAGGCTCTGATTAATAACAGTTTAAAAAGCTGTTTTGAAAACCTTTGCCGTTCATATAATAGTTAGTATCAAGAGTACGTTTTTCACTCTTATTGCTCGCCCAATTGAATCGTGAATTCAGATGCGGGATGAGAAATCGTTCCAGACAAGGAACGAAACCGCAGGAATACTGGAGGTATTTCAAGGCTGAGTGACGCAGGATGGACCGATTTATCGCCCGCAGATAATTCATGATTTAGTTGGGCGAGCAATATAACAATTGTGCGCTAAGCTCCCGCCTTAATAACCTTCATAACAGTTCTTGAGGATATATAAACTGGAATGCAATTGCAAAAAAACGATCTGTAATGAACAATGAAACTAAGATAGAAGGAAATGCGATGAAAAGTATATCAAACATTTTGTTATCTATTCTTACCATACTTTTGTGTTGTTGTGCTTTTTTCTCAGGCATCAATTTTAGTTGGACTATTATTATTATCACCTGTGTATCCATTCTATTTACAATTGTGATTATCAATAGCGGGAAAATTGTTTTTAATCGAATATATATCCTTTGGTTGATTAATGCTCTCATTATGTTTTTTTATTCAGACGGTTTTTCTGCGACGATTATATCGTATAATATATTCTATTTATTATTCCTTTTTTTATGCATGGTAGTAACATCATCTGCCTGTAGCATTGATGTTTCGATTATTCCTCGTCTTTTGGTTTCTTTTTCGATGATTTCATGCATCATAGTTATACTTGAAGTCCTTCTAGGTAATAGAGTTCGTTCATTATTCACGTTTTTTCTCTCTGGCGAACCCTTGGAAAAACAATTAAAAGCATTTAATAATGGTCATGGGTTCACAGGACTTGCCGCTAATTCTAATGTAATCTCATATGCTAGCATGATTGTTTTGTGCCATGGTTTGTATTTTTGCAATACAAAAAAAAGAATTGTAAAGTGGATTATTGTGTTGTTTTCTATGATAACTATACTGATCATAGGAGAACGTTCAAATTTATTTTTTATACCATTTTCGTTTGTGGTTACATATGTATTTCAATATAAACAGAAAAAGCTTAACAGAGGCATAAAACTGCTATTATTTGCATTAGCTATTGGAATACTGTTTCTTCTTATTGCTCCATATTTTTACAGATATCGGACTGTTGCAAGAATAATGGAAACGATAGAGTCTTTTTCATCTGGAGATGATATATCAAACGGGAGAGTTAATGCATACAACAGTGCAATCAATTATTGGAAGCAAAGTCCTTTGATTGGGAACAAGTGGTTCTATTTCTATAATCATAGTTATGGTTTAATACGCAGAGAAAGCTTTTCACATACGCACAATTTTATTCTTGAATTGCTATGTGATTTCGGGGTGTTAGGTTTTTTTGCAATATTATCGCCAAGAGCAATAATTTATTTCTTAAACATCAGAGCTCTTCAAAAAGCTTCTGCAGAATCAAGTAAGTTTTATAAATTTTCATTAACAATTCAAACATTTTTCTTTGTGGATTCTATTCTCCATATTGCTTTCTATAATGTTAATATTTCTCTAATGTATTATTTAACTGTTTCCTTTTTCTTCGCATTTAACAGGAAATTGCATTTTAAAAGATATCTGTTATAAATCCATTCTTCTTTCTCTTTTACATACACGTAGTATTTAAATTTGTTTTATTTTTTTTAGGAGGTAAACATGGCTTCTATCATTAACTATTTCAATTATTTGAAACCTAGGCTGAACAGAAATCAGTTTGGCATACGCGATATTCCCTCAATAAGAAAGACCGTCAATATTGAACGCAGCCCACTCGTAAACGTTGGTGATTCACTTGGTCCAGTAATAGTTAAATGGATGCTAAAAAAAAGAAACATTGATCCCTTGAAAAAAGTAAAACGTACGAAGCATCTTATGACTGTGGGTTCAATCATAGGCAGAGGAAGATTTGATACTACGGTATGGGGCAGTGGTGTATTGAAAACAGTTGGAGATATTAGTTTAATGCGGTACAAACAACTGTATCACCGAAAAATCGATTTTAGAGCTATCAGAGGACCGTATTCTCGGGAATATGTAATAAGTCATGGTTACAGTTGCCCTGAAGTATATGGTGACCCTGCTGTCTTGATGCCTCTGATTTACTCTCCACGTATGAAAAAGATATATGATTGTTCGGTAATACTTCACCATAGGACTTCCATTTTGGACAATACCACTAATTCTAATGACGAATATTCGATGAAAATTAACTCTGATGTTTATCAGAAGTACCACCCTCATTTTATTGATCCAAAGACAGAGGACTATAAATTTTTTATCGATGAATTATTAAAGTCAAAATTTGTGATTTCTTCATCACTTCATGGGATTATTCTTGCTGAATCATATGGTATACCTTCCGTATTTTTAAATTGGGGAGTGGATGATCAACCTACTAAGTTTCGCGATTGGTATGCTTCGACTGGACGCGAAACAGTTTTTTGCAGAACATTAGAAGAGGCTTTTAACACAAGTGCTCCACCATTACCTGATATTTCTATCTTGCAAAACAATCTTATGAATAGCTTCCCTTATGATTTGTGGGAGGTTTAATTAAAATATGAGTCGGAAGAGTAAATTTGTTCAGAACACGTTAGTGCTGTCCATTGGCGCATTTTTGCCAAAATTTGCCACTGTGATAACGATTCCTCTGCTTACAGCATGTCTTACGAAAGAAGAGTATGGCACCTATGACCTGTTTGTTGTGTTGGTATCGTTATTACTGCCTGCGTTAACCCTACAGATTCAGACTGCGGCATTTAGATATTTGGTTGATGAGAAAGATAGTATTGCAAACATTAAAAGTATCGTATCTACTATTTTTGCGTTTTCTATCCCAGTTTCTTTAGTTTCATTAATTGTACTTTGGTTCGTTATGCCCGTAGACAATCGAATCGTTAAAGTTTTCATTTGCGGCTATTTTTTTGTCGATATAATTGCCAATACTACCCGACAGATTGCCAGAGGGCTTCAAAGGAATCTGGATTATTCCCTAAGTGCTGTAATTAGCGCTTTTGGGAAGCTTATTTTTGTTAGCATTTTTGTCTGGTATTTAAAACTTGGCTTGATAGGGGCAACCATTTCTCTTTTCCTTGCTTCGCTGATTTCTTGGATTATTCTTGCCTATAGAGTAAAACTCATAAAATATATTTCTGTTTCTTCGGTCAGCAAAAACCAACTCAATAAGCTTATAAGCTACTCATGGCCTATGGTTCCAAACAATATGTCAATGTGGGTCATGAGATTGTCTGACAGATTTGTTGTTACAGCCTTTTTGGGTGTTTCATGGAATGCCATATATGCAGTTGCAAATAAGATACCAGGTTTGCTTAGTCTTGCACAAAGTCCTTTTACAATGGCTTGGCAGGAAAATGCAAGTATAGTATCAAAGGATCATGATGCTTCTGCGTATTATTCGGATATGTTTCAAACGATGTTTGATTTTATTGCTGGTTTTCTTGGATTACTAATTTGCATGACTCCTGTTTTATTTAAAATTCTTATTCGTGGTGATTACGATGATGCGTATGCTCAAATGCCCTTGCTCTTTCTTGCACATTTGTTTTATGCAATGGCTACATTTTTGGGTGGCATTTATGTAGCGTATAAAAAAACAAAAAGTGTTGGCATTACTACTATGATCGCTGCAATTGTCAATTTGCTTATAGACCTCACAACTATACGGTTTATTGGTCTCTATGCCGCGTCAATTTCAACTTTAATCAGCTATACTGTGCTGTTTGTATATCGGATGGTAGATGTCCAAAAGATCGTATTTGTCAAGATTAAGTTAGGTCATATATTTCTTGTTGTTTCTATATTATTATTGGAACTGTTTCTTTGCTTTCTCAGATTGCCAATCACGGATATCATTAACGGAGTGTTAGGACTGATAGTCTTTGCTTATTTGGATAAATCTGTTATATTGCGTTTGATAAAGCTATTAAAAAATCAAATTATGCATTAGCTTCCTCAGTTCTATAAAACAATTATTGGAGAAAAAACGTAGGAGTGGAGTCAATGGAGTTTCAAGGCTTAAGAGTGTTGGTGCTTGATGGAGCAGGAAAGCAGACACTGACGATGGTTCGGGGATTGAAAGAACTTGGGTGTCATGTAACGGTTTTCTGCAAATCTCAACGCGATACATGCTATGTATCCAAGTATCCGGACAAGAAGATTCTCTCAAACATATCTATTGAAAAGCAGAAAGAATATACGGATTACCTGTTGAAGCTGGTTTCTGCTGGTGACTTTGATGTGTTAATGCCTATTGGCGAATTATCCACAAATCCAGTAACGCAGAGAGAAGAAGAATTTAAGAAGTATGTAAAGCTTGCATGCGCGCCAAGGGATACTTATATAAAAGCGTTTAATAAACAAATTACATTTGACATCGCCATTGAAAACGGTATTCCTTGTTCTTATACAAGACACAGCAAACAAAGCATAGAAGATTACTTGGAGAAATGCTCTTTTCCTATTATCATTAAACCAAGGCAAGGTCTGGGGTCAATCGGCTTTCATAAGTTTGAGAAGTATGAAGAGTTCTGGCCATATATGAAGGAAAAAGGACTGAACCCTGACGACTATGTAGTTCAAGAATATGTGGATCACGAAAGACGTCTTGGGACAATACTTTTCGTCGACCAGAAGAATAATATATGCATGTCGTATGCTAATGAAGTGCTTCGTTGGTTTCCGATAGACGCAGGAAGCGCTTGTATGCTGCGGACGATAGATTATCCGGATGTTATTACATGGTCAACAAGTTTGCTGAAAGCAATGAAATGGCAAGGTATCGCTGCTCTCTCGTTTATGGTAGATAAAGTGACCGGCGAAGCGAAATTGTTAGAGATCAACGGTAGAATCCCTGCCAGCATACGCTTAAGCAGCATGTGTGGATTCAATGTTGCAAAACTATTGATCGAATTGGCATACGGAGAAGCTGTCGATCAGTACCCTCCAAATACAGCAATTGGAGTATGCTTGAGACATTTTGATACAGATTTAGCATGGTTTTTCCAGTCACCTGACCGTTTCAGGGCAGATCCATCATGGTTTAGCTGGAAGAATACAAAAGAGGTGCTTTACAGCAAAGATGATAAAAAGCCATTCTACATCCATCTGCTTGCGCAGCTGATCGAAGCGAAAGAAAAAATGAGAAAGAAAAAGCACTGAATCGATCCGCAGACAATTTTGGGAAGCATATATACCATTGGACAATACCACTTCGTCTTAACTTCTGACGAAGAATCATTTTGCGAATCAACGGAATTGTATAAGTATTGTGGCTGTTTATTGCTGCTTTACAGCATGAAAGCCACTTTTCATCCTGATCGCGGTCGAAGGACGAGGGGTTCAATAATCCGAATTATTGCATTTACTACCAGGTCCTTCCGTTGCATTCCGCTTTCACTCCGGTCGGGAAGACAGCACGGTTTCACATAAAATAGCGACTACCTAACAGAAACCATAAGCTTATTCCATACTCCTGATTCAGGAGCAAAACCAATGTTACTGCCTACACCCTGCTTAAAAGGAAGGCTGGAAAAAGGGACAACGAAAGCCTGTTTTTATGCCATCGGTATAGGCATTAGCAAATATAAACCATAGGGAGGAGACTTATGCCATTTGAGTTAATCTACCTGGTAGCCGTTTTCGCTGTCGCGATTATAGGCTTCGCGCTTCTGAAACGGCCTATGTACGAAAGCATGCTTGCCGCGTTCATCGTACTGGTGATCCTCACCGCCGTGCTCGGAGCGTGGGAATTCTCGTTTGCCGGGCTTTGGGGCTTCATATGGAAAGCAATGAAGGACTCAAGCCTGTACGTGATCATCGTGTTCATCGTCTCGGCGCATCTGCTGTCCCAGACGACGGTCATCGATGATTTCATCGCCATCATCCTGGCGATTTTCGGCCGTCTTCGCGGCGGCGCCGGATTTGTCGCCATCATCGGTTCTACCTACATGGGTTCCCTGTCCGGCTCCGGCCCCGGCAACGTGGCCACCACCGGTGTGTTCACGATCCCGGCCATGAAGCGGTCCGGCTTCCCGGCGCATCTCGCGGCGAACGTAGAAGCGCACAGCTCCACGATGGGCAACATGATACCGCCTGCCGGCATGATTGCGACGGCTTACGGAATTTTGAATTCGCTCTATCCTGACAAGTACACGCTTTCTCAGTATTGGCTGCTCCTGTGGGGCATTGCGATCTGGTTCATCATCCAGCGCATCGTGACGCTGTATTTCATGTGCCGGTATTACAAGGTGGAGCCGATGCGCAAGGAAGACATCCCGCCGCTCGGACAATCGCTGAAAAACGGCTGGAAGGCCATCTTCCTCCCGATCATCGTGTTCGTGCCTTTCCTGCTCACCTCGAAGTACGAGAGCTTCTTCAAGGCCCGTCTCGGCGCGGGATCGTCCTCGCTGAACAACAGCCTGCTTCTCTTCATCCCGGCGCTGATCGTTGTTGTCGCAATCCTGCTCTCCGATAAGAAGACGAAGCAGAAGATGACGCTTCTCTACATGACGAAAAACATCACCGATGGCCTGATGAAAGTCGTTCCGACCGCTGCGCTCGTGTTTTTCGCTTACTGCGTAAGCAACGTCCTCGTCACGCTCGGCATTGAAAAAGCGATTGGCGATTGGATCTCTTCGCTGAACATGCCGCTGCTCATGCTGGCCCTTATCCTTCCGCTGTTTACCGCCATCCTCGGCATGCTGATTCCCGGCTCCACGCAGGTCAAGATTTTCGGTGGCATCATCATCTCGATCGTCGCGGCCGCCGGCGGCAATCCGTTCATTGCCTGCGGTATGCTTCCCTGCATCTGCGGCGCAATGCATGGCGTGACGCCGCCGTACTGCGCGTGCGTTTACACAGGCATGGGCATTGCGGACGCGGAACTGAAGCCAACGCTCACGAATTGCATGATATGGATTGCTCTGCATTACGTGCTGTCCGTGATCGTGATGATGGGCTGGCTCCCGCTCGTCGGATTGATGTGATAAGGAGGTTATGACGATGAGACAGAAAATCGAAACGGTCCTGCAAAAAATTTACGGGACGACGCTGATGATCTCCTTCTTTGCCGGCCTGCTCCCGCTGATTCCGTTCATTGTCGCCATCATAATCGGCGGCGGCGAAGGCGGCACGGGCGAAGCGATTGCCACCTGGCTGTACAAGCAGTATTATCCCTGGGTCATCGCGCTTGCCTCCATCTCCATCCTGATCGGCCTTATCTCCATGTACGTTGGCAAGAAAGAAGCCTTCAGCACAAAGAGCTTTGGCATCGGAAAGAAAGAAAAGAAGTAACAACCAAGGGCAAGGTTTCGGTTCGGGCGAAACGGGATCTTGCCCTTTTCTTTACGGTATAGCACAGGCGAAAGCCTGTCAATCATTCAGAGAGGCCGTACAAATGGGTATAACGACGAATTTGGCGTCAGACCTGTATCAGATTCAGTCCCTGAGCGACATGGACAGGGAGCAGCTGAAAACGCTGATCATTGACTTTTTTGCCGCCGCGTATGCTGGGTATAAGCAGAACAAGGCGTTCAATGAAAAAGTCGAGAGAGCCGTATTTCCGCAGGGCGGAGCAGAGGAAAGCCGCGTTCTGTTCCGGGAGAAGAAGTACCCAGCACGGATGGCGGCTTTCATGAATTCGGTTTACGGTCATGGTGCTGAGCTTGATGACGGAAATAAGAAAGCTGCGGGACACGCTGGCGTTCATCTGATCCCGGCTGTATTTGCTTTGGCGGATAAGCTGGGGAACAGGAACGAGGATGTGCTGCTGGCGTTGGCGACGGGGTATGAGGCGTACATAAGGATCTCATCCGCCGCTCAGCCCGGGCTGGTGGCCCGCGGGTTCCATTCGACGGGCATGGCGGGGACGCTTGCCTGCGCCGCCGCCTGCGCAAAGCTCTATCATCTCGACGCGCAAGGGATCGAGGACGCTATCGCTCTGGCCACCACAATGACAGGCGGACTGCTGTCCTACGGCGATTCCCGTCCGGCGATCAAGCCGTTGAATCCGGGGAAAGCCGCTGAAAACGGTGTATTTGCGGCGATGCTGGCGAATGAGGGTGTGCAGGGGCCGACCGAGTCCCTGGAAGGACAGAACGGCTGGTTCCACGCGGTTACTGACGCGGTGCATGAAGAGTTTTTACAGGGATCGGATCATCTTCTCCTCCATGACTGTTATTTCAAGCTTTATCCGTCGTGCCGTCACACGCATTGCGGCATAGACGCCGCCGTGCTTCTGCATGAACGCGTGAAGGCGGAGGATATAGAAAAAGTCCGGGTGTACATTTACCCGAACGCGATCAGGCTGGCCGGCATCAAGATTCCGAAGGATCAGGACGAAACGAAGTTCTCCATCCAGTACACGCTGGCCTGCGCGTTGCTCAATGGCTCTTACGGAATCGACGATATGGATCCCCCGAGACTGACGCCGGACATTCTGGAACTGATTGAGAAAACGGAATTGGTTGCGGAACCCTCGATGGAAGACCGGTCAAAAGGCATCCGCGGGACGAGATTGGAAGTCGTTTTGAAAGACGGGCAGACCATTGAAGAGACTGTGCTCGTACCGAAGGGCGACCCGGAAAACCCGCTGACAAGGGAAGATATCCTTGACAAGCTGAGAACGTGCGCAAAAGGACAGGCTGATGAAGAGACTTTGATGAAGCTCGTTGACAGCATAACGGGTATCAGCGGAAGCGGGAAATTCATGAACCCGATGCAGGAAACGCTTGCCTGACGCGCGAACGCCCGGAACAATGGCGTTTGTGCACCGGACGCCGGTTCCTGCAGATTTAAAATAATGAGAAAAAATCTATGAACACCAAGCAATTTCAATATGTCCTCACGCTTGCCCAGGAAAGCTCCTTTTCAAGGGCTGCCGATATCCTGAACATCACCCAGCCGTCGCTGTCTCAGTATATCAAGAAGATTGAACGGGAAGTCGGCCTTCAGCTCTTCGACCGTACCAACGGCGAAGTGAGGATCACAGACGCGGGCAAAGTCTATATAGAAACCGCGCAGCAGATCCTCGATCTGGAGCACCAGATGGAGACAAGCTTCTCGGATATTGCGGCCAACCGCGCAGGTTCTTTGATCATCGGAGCCGCGCCGTACCGGGCGGCGTCCATGATGCCGACGATCTCCCGATCTTTCCAGGCCCTGCATCCCGGTATGCATCTGGTTGTGCGGGAAGGCACAACGGCGGAGCTGGCGGAAGGGATGGAACACGGCGAGTTCGACCTCGCCCTGACCCTGCTGCCGATCGACGGCCGTCTGTTCAGCTGGGAGAAGGTTGTGGAGGAAGAACTGGTGCTTGCCGTGCCGTCCGGTTTTCCGCAGCCTGCCTCTTCCGCCGTACCGTCCCGCAAGTTCCCTGCCGTGGACGCGAAAACGCTGAACGGACAAAGAATGGTCATGCTGACCGACGCGCAGTACATGCAGAAGCAGCTCCAAAACATCCTGATCGATCATATGATCAGCATCAGGCCGGCGGCCATCGTGAAATCTCTTGAAGCGCAGATCGAGTTCGTCAAAGCCGGCGTGGGCATTGCCCTGGTGCCCAGCGGGATAGAGCGGTTCTGCAAGGACGGCACCGTCGCGTTCTACTCGTTCACCGACCCGCTGCCGAGAAGAGAGGTCGTCGTTATGTGGCGGAAGGACAGAAAGCTCTCCAAGGTGGCAATGGAGCTGAAGGACGTGATCCGCGGTATTCAGTGGTAGAACTCGGAAAAAAAGCGCGCCTGTCCTTTAGGCATGGATGACTGCCTGATGGGCAGAAAGGAATACAGAAAATGACAGGCCAGCACGGAAGCCGGAACAGTAAAGCGGAAGTGCTGGCTTTTTCTTATCGGCAGGAGGAAGAGCCGTGAACAAATCAATCGAATTCTTGCAGGCAATCGATAGCGTAAGAAACAGGCCGATCCCGGAACATGTCCTGGCGCGGGCAAGAAGAAGCTTGCTGGATTATCTTGCGGTGACCTGCGCGGGAGCGGCGTTTCAGAAAAACAAGCTGAAGAAATACTGGGATTTTGCGCAGCCGGAGGAAGGCAGGTTCAGAGCGATTGGTACAGGAAAAGACGTGGCGCTGAAAGAGGCTGTGTTCCTGAACGGCTTAAACGGTCACGCTCTGGATTTTGACGACGGGACGAACAGCGGGATCATCCATTTGGGTTCTCCCATCTTCAGCCTGCTGATTCCCCTGAGCCAGCGATACGGAATCGGAATTGACGATCTGCTGCGGGCCGCTGTCGTCGGCTATGAAACATCTTATACGATGGCCGTTTCCATCCAGCCAGGTCATAAAGCCTTGGGCTATCACGCCACTGGAACCTGCGGAACGCTCGGGGCGGCGCTGGCTGCGGCCTATCTGCTGGGCTTTTCTGAGGAAGAGCGTTTCCAGGCCTTTGCCTGCGCCTGCGTTTCCGCTTCCGGAATGCTGAAGGTGCTGGATGGCGGGAGCGAATTGAAGCCATACAACGTTGCGAAGGCCAGTCTGCTTGCGCTGACGAGCCTGCAGCTGGCAAAGAGCGGATTCGCAGGGCATGACGACCCGCTGGGCGGCAGAGGCTTCCTGAGGATGATGACCGGGAAAGAGGACGTGGAACTGAAGCCCGTGCTTCTGAACGGAACCTATGCCATCATGAAGTCATACACCAAGCCCTATGCCTCCTGCCGGTACACGCACCCGGCAGTGGAAGCAGCGATCCATCTGCGTGATCAGATCAACCCGGCGGATGTGGAAGAGATTGACATCCGCACCTACGATCTCGCTGTCTCCGGTCATGACCACACCGATATCCCCGGAAGCTACAGCGCGAAGATGAGTATCCCCTATGCGGCGGCTTCCGGGCTGATTTACGGCAAAGCCGGGCTGCGGGAGTTTTCAGAGGAAGCGGTAAAAGGGAAAGAGATTCTGAATCTCACAAAGAAGGTTCGGGTGTCCGCCGATGACAGCCTGAGCGCCGTGTTCCCCGGTGTTCAGGCCGCTGTGGTTGCCGTTAAAACAAAGGACGGAGTATGGACAGACCGCGTGGACTTCCCGAAGGGTGAGCCTGAGAATCCGCTGACCAATAAAGAATTCCGTGACCGTTATGACGGTTTGATGGAATATGCGGGCGTAGACACGGCGATCAGTTCCGCCGTCTTTGACACGGTATACAGAGAAAAAGCAAAAGTCGAAGAACTGACGGAAAAGCTGTAAAATGAAAAGGCCCCGCTCACTGAGCGGGGCCGGGGAATGAGGAATCAATAATCGATCACAAGGTACATCTGATCCAGCTGGGTCTGATGCTCCACGGATCTGTACTGCAGCGCTTTGAAAGCGGGATGGTACTGCACCGAAACACGGCTGCAGAAGTACAGCACCAGGTGGGTGTCTCCGGGGAATTGTTCAGCCAGGTTGATGGCCTGATTCCGGTTGAGCTTCATATACATCAGTCCCTCGGGCTCAAACGAAGCCAGGTCGCCGATGCGGTTCAGCACAGTGAAGAATTCCAACGTTACCTTGATGGCGTCGCCGCCCTTTAGATTGTAATCGACGGTCAGATAGCCATCGCGGATGTTCAGGGTCACTTCACCGACGATCAGAGAGTCAGACACAACCAGATCATAGACCTGCTGTCCGTTCAGGGAAGCGTCAAACGGCGTGAACATATACCATCTGTCGGAATAGTTGTGATACTGGTTGGTTTCCTTCAGACGGAGACCAAAGGAGCACATCACCGCCTGGTTCCAGATGATCGTTTCCAGTTCGCGGCTCTCAACCTTGCCGCACACGGTGCAGTTGCGTTCTTCTCTGCCCCTCTCCCAGAAAGTGGGTTCCTTCACGCGCCGCCACGCGGTCCACTGATGGCCGGGAGCGGGAATGATTTCGTTTTCCACGTGAGAAGCGTCACGCAGGCATACGCGGGTGCGGGTGCCGGAGGTTTCGCAGGTGGCGGGGGTGATCACCTGCCAGGCGCCCCAATTATGGCCCAGCGCAGCGCCGTAGACCGCGTTCTCAACCGTGCCGCACAGCGTGCAGGTGTGGGTCTGTTCGCCGGGATCAAAGCAAGTAGGCTGCCTGATGATGGTCCAGGCGCCCCACACATGGCTGCCCTGCGGGATGACCTCGGTATTGATCACCTGTCCGCAGCGGGTGCAGTACTGTTCGCGCGTACCGGTGCTGGAGCAGGTCGCCGGGATGGTGATGCGCCACTGCAGTTCGTGGCCGAGGGCGGCGATAGTCTGTGTTTCAGTGTGGTGAACGTTCAGCTGGCACTGACGGTGGCGCGCGCCTGCCGTCGTGCAGGTGGCCTGGGAATCGACGATCCATTCGCCCCATACGTGCTGGCCGTTGGTGGTGCCTTCCACGACAGTTTTCTTCGCACCGCAGATGGTGCAGGTGTACTGGTAGGTGGGCGGATCGGAGCAGGTCGCGTCCTTGATCAGGGTCTTGTAGGCCCACACGTGGTCCGTTTCCGTGATCACATCGGTGCTCGTGCCAGTGGTGGTGGTCGTAGTCGTGCCTTCGATGATCGTGGTAGCCATGGCGGATGCGGAGAGACACAGCGCCAGGGCAAGGCACAGCGCGAAGAGCGCGACTTTTGCGAGTCTGACGTTTCTAAACATTTCCTCTTCCTCCTTGATTCTTTACAGCCCGCAAATCACAGCGGCTGTAAGCAACATTGTAGAAGAAACAATCCCTTCCGTTTTCCCACTCATGCGGGACCACGCCAGGATGGGTTGTTTCCGGGATGCATACGCCTGGAGAACCCATACGGGCTGCTTGTTCGTCCAGAAGGAAAAAAACAATGTTCTTCTTCATCACAAAATATAGCATATCATGAAGGAAAAATCAACTATTTTGAAAAATTTTTTACAAGTATTTATATCGTTTTTCTTAACTATTTACATAATTGTGAAATATATATTAAGAATTTGTAACATAAATTGAACTATTTTTGTCATCAGCCAGTCAGTATTTGCCGCTGCCTGCATATCCTGCCAGAGAGGGGGGGGAATGCGGCATGCGGTCGGACTGCAAGGGGACAAAAACAAAGGAAAGTCGTTTTCGGCGTACCGTCCGCTGGGTGATTCTCGGCGGGCTGGTGCTTGTGCTTTTACTGCTGCTGCTGGAGAGGAATCTGGAATCCGTCATCCTGGACATGGCGCACGCGCGGGCGGAAGCCATGGCGGTGGAATACATCCATGAGGCTGTGCGCGACGTGATGGAAGACGCCGTGACGTACGAGGATATGATGACCGTTCAGACGGATCAGCAGGGCCGCGTGACGATGCTGCAGGCGAACGCCGTGCGCATGAACGAGCTGGCTACGGTCACCGCGTTGGAAGCCCAGTCCAAGCTGGAAAGCGCGGAAGCGCAGAGCATTGCCATCCCGCTTGGCGCGGCGCTGGGCGTGCCGTTTCTTTCCGCGCTCGGGCCGCGAGTAAAGGTGTACATCGTGCCGGTCAGCGCTGTTTCCGCGGCGTTCTCCACGGAATTCGAGTCCGCCGGGATCAACCAGACGCGGCATAAAATCTATCTTTCCCTGCATACCACCGTCCGGCTGGTCATTCCCGGCGGCGCGCGGCAGGTATCGCTGGGAAGCCAGGTACTCATCGCGGAATCCATCATTGTGGGCGCTGTACCCCAATCCTACGTGCAGGTGCCGGATATGAGCGATGCGCTGAATTTCGCCATTCCCTGACCTGGATGAAACAGCGGTTTTTATACATTTTGAGAGAGCGCCGCCAGCCAGCGCGTGATACGGGAATGGCCGGGAAAACGGCGGTCAAAACCTTAAAAACATTAAGAAAGAGAGAAAAGGATAAAAAAATATCTAAAAAACCTTATCTTTTAAATGAAAATAAGTCCTCTTTGCTTGACACGGCGGCTTTCTTGCACTACAATATCCTATATGATAATCGATTTCTCCCGGCGCCCTTCAGCGCCTTTCGGAAGGAGGGATAGGGCAATGACCTTTGCCCGCACCATTTTTCGCCCCGCAGCAATTGTGTTTATGCTGCTGATCCTCGTTTTTTCGGTCACTGCCCTGGCCTCAGCCGCGGATATGGATACGGTCGCCTTAACCATCCTGGTCTCCCCCGACAAGCTCAGCGCTCCCGGGGAAGTGAACGTAACCCTGAATGTGTCCAATACCAGCGGCGAAGACATGACCTTGCCCGTCACCCTTTACGATCCCGACGGAAGCGTTGTCGCTTCCTTCGGGGACGGCGGCTCCTATGTGCTCAAGGCCGGCGAGACCCGCGCCTGGGAAGGCAAATGGAATGTCAGCCAGCGGCAGCTGGACGCCGGCAGCCTGTCCTATGAAGTGCGTTACCACCTTGAAGACGATACCGGTGCTTTGGCTGAAATCAGCCGGCAGGCCACCGCAAAGCTCCAGTACCAGGGTGAACGGGTCAGCCTGAGCGTGAACCGCACCATTCAGCCGCCGGTCGTCCGCTCCGGCGGACAGGCCACCGTTTCCTACGAGCTGGTCAACAACGGCAGCGTGAAACTGTCCGACATCCGCATTCAGGAAAACATCTCCAAATCTCCCAAGACGGTCAAGACTTTGGCCGCCGGCGACAGAACAACCGTCACCTTTACCTCCCGCATCGGCAGCGCCGATTTAAAGAGCAACGCCACCATCACCTATAAAGCCGAAGGCGAATCGAAAGCCCAGACCGTGAAGATCGAGGACGAAGTGATCGCAGTCGCCAAACCCAACCTGAAGTTTGAACTGTCCACGCTCTCCGACGCGGTCAACGTCGGCGAAAAGGCCACGGTGGTCATCACGTTCATCAACGAAGGCAACATTTCGTATTCCAACGTTTCCGTCACCGACGCCAAGGTTGGCGAGATGCTCAGCGGCATATCCATTCCCGCGGGCGAAACCGTGCGTTTTGAAAAACAGTATATCCTGACCGAGCCAGTCATCTTTAAGGCGACCGCTACGCTTCCGGATAATACCGGGGAAACCAAGAAGCTGACCTCCAATGAGCTGCGCATCGGCGTTTACGACCCCGATAAGCAATTACTGCTCACGTTGAACCTGACGGCCGATCAGGACACGGTTTCCCATGTGCCCGCCGACGTGCGCTTCCATCTGATCGTGACGAACAACAGCAATATCAAGGCTGAAAAGATCACCATCTCCCACGGAAAGACGACGATCTACACCATCGCTTCCCTGGAACCGGGCGCCAGCATGACCCTGGACCGCGACGCGCGCATTCCCCAGGCCGGTCAGTTCCGCTTCACAGCCACGCTGAAGGATTCGCTGAACAACGATGTCAAATTTGAATCCAACACCATTCACATCGCCTATTCCCAGAATACGCCCGCGCCGACGACTGTTCCTGTTGTGACGGTGGCTCCGCCGGAATATGTGACGAGTTCACCCGTTGATCCGCTGCTGACTCAGAGCCGGAACGTGCTGCGGTACGTGATGCTGGGTCTAATGGGCGTGTTCGGGGCCGCGCTGGTGCTCTTCGCGATCAGTTCTCTGGTGCGGCTGAACCGCTACAGGAAGTCGAAAGCCGCGTTTGACCACCTTGATCTGGCTGAACGCAGGGATTACACCGAGCCCGTTGATGACGACGATTTCGACAGCGACGAGGCTGAGGAAATCCGCGTGGAGGACGCCACGGAAGAAGGCACAGCGCCGGACCTCAGCACCGAAGCCCCGGAAAAAGCCACGGTCCTTCCCCATGAAAAGCTGCTTCGCTCCGCCGCCGAGGATGACGCGCTGAAAGCGCCCGCGCAGGACGCCATGCCTGCCGTGGACACGCAGGGTGGCTATCGCGTGACCCGCGCCGCGTCCGAAGCCGTGGAAAAGCCAGCCGTTTCCAAGCCGACGGAAGAGGCCGAGGCAAAGGCAGACGCTGACGATACGTCTCGCCGTCACCGCCGCGCTTCCCGCAGGATAGACGAAGAATAAAGCTTATAGATCAACCAGAAAAGCTCCGCCGGGTAAAATCGGCGGAGCTTTTTTCGTCTGTCAGGTCGTATATATCATGGCACGCAGCCAGCAATTACTTATTACTGTCTTCCGTCCATCCCGCTGCAAAGCAGGCGATGCCCACGGCCATGCTCACCCACGGGAGCGCTGCGCCGATAAAGTCATCCGCCGGCCCGCCGATCCACCGCCCGGTAATCAGCCGCGCCGCCGCCGTAACCAGCAGGATGATCCCGCCGATCAGCAGCACGGTTTTTCTTCCGCTGCGTTTTTTATTTTCCATTGTCCTTTTCCTCCTTCCTGCGCTTCCAGATTTGAATCATGTTGATGACGTTGCCCGCCGTGATGCACAGCAGGGCAATCGCCAGGTCGTGTTTTCCCGGGTTGCTGGCGAACATGGAAATACCCAGGAACACAACGCCGACCACAAACAGCAGAATCACAATCGCAAAACAAACCTTATTGTATCCCTTCATGCTCTTTCACCTCATTCGTGCAAAAGCCGTTCTTTTTCCAGCGCCTCTTTTTTCCCGTGGATGCGGCCCAGAGAATACATCAGCACCGTGGCGCACAGCAGGTTCACCCATCCGACACGCGCGGGGCTGAACGAGTTCATGATGCCGATCAGCAGGTTCATTCCGCCGAGGATCGCCAGCATTTTTCCGATCTTGTCCAGGTGGCTGATGCGGGAGTCGATGTCGGAGAACAGATCGAATTCCCCGTCCGCAGCCTTTTTGCGGAAGTAGACCCACATCATCATCCGGCCCACGAACTCCGCGCCGGTGTCTTGCATGAACTGGACGTAGGCTTCGTCGTAGGGGTGCATTTCCAGGCGCACGTTATATTCCCCCGGCTCGCACTTGATAAAGTGATAAGTGCACCAGCCCACGCTTTCCAGCACCCAGCCGTTCAAAGCCATTTCATTGAGCCAGTTTTCTTCCTTTTCAAAGTCCCATACCCAGTACCATTTGCGAATTGTCTTGCGGCTTTCCATGGTCATTCTCCTTTCAGAACCCTTTCGCCGTTGTCCGCCAGTTCTTTGAGCCGGGCCACTTCCTTCGTCAGGATGGCCTTTCCTTTTTCCGTCAGCTTGTATTCCTTGCGGCGGCTGCCGTCCTCTACAGGCAGCTGGATGATCCAGCCCTTGTCGCACAGCGTGTTCAACGCGCCGTACAGCGTGCCCGCCGCAAGCCTCACCCGGCCGTGGCTCATTTCCTCGGTCTGCTGCATGATGCCGTAGCCGTGCTGGGGCATGAGCAGCGACAGCAGGATGTAATACGTCGATTCCGTCAACGCGTAGGAATCGGGCATGCGTTTCACCTCCATCGGGTTTCGATATATCCTCACTCTTTATATCGTGATTCGATATATCGTAATGCTATTATATCGTGTTCCGATATACTTGTCAATAGGTTTTTTACGAAAATAAAAAAATTTCCGCCCTGCCCGAAAGCAAGGCGGAAAACGACGCTAAAAGCATTATTCTATCCATTCCTTGACCCGTAGGGCGGCGGCCTTGACGGCGTTTTTCTTTTCCCCCTGGGCGGTCAGGGCTTCCACGGCATCCCGAAGGGATACGCCGTTCAGCACGAGGTCGAAGATGCGGGCCTCCAGGCTGGCCTGGACTGTGGGCTTTTCCTCCGGCAGCTTTACATTGCGCAGGTTGGCGACCACGCAGTATTCGCCCTTTTCACTTTTCTCATTGGCCTCCAGGGCGGAAAGAATCGCTTCCGGCGCGCCGCGCAGGGTGAGTTCATGCAGTTTCGTCAAATCGCAGCTCACAGACAGCAAAGCGCGTGGAAGGGTTTCGGCGATGGCGGCGACCAATGCTTTGATGCGGTGCGGGGATTCGTGGAAAACAGCGCCTTCGGATTTACGCCCGATGTCCAGCAGCTTTTCTTTGAGTTCTGTGTTTCCTCGCGGCAGGAAGCCGTAAAAGGTAAAGGAGGGCAGATCGAACCCGCTGACCGATACCGCCGCCACGAAAGCTGAAGGCCCGGCTACAGCAATCACCGGGATGCCCGCTTCCACCGCCGCTTTCACCAATTCAGTACCGGGGTCGGAGATGGCGGGAGTGCCCGCGTCGGTGACCACCGCCACGTCGATGTCCTCCGCCAGCATCCGCTGCACAATCTCCGGCGCGCGGCCCTTTTCGTTGTACTGGTGGTAGGAAATCAGCGGCGTTTCGATACCGAAATGGTTGGTCAGTTTTTTCGTGACCCGGGTATCTTCGGCGGCAATCAGAGAAACACTTTTCAGGGTTTCGACGGCGTGCGGGCTCATATCGCCGAGGTTTCCGATGGGGGTTGCCACCACATAAAGCGTGCTCATCATTTGCTCCTTCATGTAATTCTATCATATCTGTAAGGAAAAGAATATATCCTTTACTGCTTTCTCGGAAGGGGGTCTGGAGGAAACCGCTCTTTGGCTCCAAAGAGCGGTTTCCTCCAGAAAATTTATTTCTTTTCAAAGATACGCAGCGTCGCGCTATGGGCGCGGTTGTTTTCGTCCAATTCTTCCTTTCCTGCCTTGATCGCCCCGCCGATGGCACGGCCCAGGGGCTTTTTCCCGCACGTGCAAATAGGCGCTTTGGGCGGGCAGGTACAGGGGTTCTGGAACTTTCGGAAGGTCAGCTTCACGATGCGGTCTTCCACGGAATGGAAGGTGATCACCGCCAGCCTGCCGCCAGGAACGAGTATATCCACCCAATCCCGAAGCGCCTGTTCCAGCGGAGCCAGCTCGTCGTTCACCGCAATGCGCACGGCCTGAAAGGTGCGGCGGGCGGGATGCCCCTCATCCTTGCGGCGCACGGCCTTGGGAATGGCGGCGTCCACCACAGCGACCAAATCTTTAGTGGTCACCAATGGCTTTTCCAGCCGCTTTTCCATCAAAATCTGCGCGATGCGAACCGCCCATTTTTCATCCCCGTATTCCCGCAGCACGCGGCAGAATTCCTGTTCGGATACGGTATTCACGTACTCCGCGGCGGTGATGCCCCGGGTGGTGTCCATGCGCATGTCCAGAGGCGCGTCCTCATGATAGGAAAAGCCCCGCTCCGGGGTGTCCAGCTGATAGGAAGAAACGCCCAAATCCAATAACCCGCCGTTCAGCCGAACGCCGGGCAGCAGTTCCTTGATATCGTGAAAATTGCCGTGAACCGCGTGAAAGCTGGGATACCCCTTCAAGCGTTCGGACGCCGCCGCAATCGCCGCCGGGTCGCGGTCGATACCGTACAGCGTGCCGCTCTCCCCCATAGCCTGGAGGATCGCTTCACTGTGCCCGCCGCCGCCCAGGGTGCCGTCGGCATAGGTCTCCCCCGGTTGGGGATTCAGGTATTCCAGCACCTCATTGAGCAGCACGGGGATATGATGAAATGGCATAGCGCCTCCCTCTGACTGTTGATTACTTTCACCAAACTTCACTACCAACTGGTTCGCCCCAATCGTATTCTTCTGATAAATGCAATTCTCCATCGCATGCTTCCGCACGTTCTTTCAATGTCCTATGGCATAAAACAGAACTGGTTTCTTCCAATTTATTCTTCTGTTTATTTTCCGATTGTTCGACTTTTGTTCTTTGCATTTCCAATCTCCAAATAAACAAAGTATAACCGCTTACGTATTTCGGCTTTCTCGGAAAGGGGTTCGGGGGAAACCGCTCTTTGGCCTCCAAAGAGCGGTTTCCCCCGATAAAAAATGGTTATCCCAACTCCGCAATCCGCTTATCCAGCGCGGCGAGCATTTCCTTGTTCTTCTCCAGCTTTTCCTTTTCAGCAGCCACCAGGTTGGCGGGGGCCTTATTCACAAAGCCGGGGTTGTTGAGCTTGCCTTCGGCCCGGGCGATTTCATTCACCAGGTTCTGGCGCTCTTTTCCGAGGCGGGCCTTTTCTTTTTCCAGGTCCACCAGCTCGCCGAGGGGGATAAAGAACTCACCGGCCTGGCACACGGCGCTGACGATCTTTTCGCTGATGGCCTGGCCGGGCTCCAGAATTTCCAGCTGGCTCACGCTGGCGAGGCGGGCGAAGTACACTTCGGTGCCCGCGAAGGCGTCATGCCAGCCGTCGGCAGGCCGCACCATGAGGCGGGCCTTGTGACTGGGCTGCACCTTCATATCGGCGCGCAGGTTGCGGATGGAGCGGATCATGTCCATGATGCCCTCCATCCGGGCGGCTTCGGCGGGGAAGTCGTAGTCCTTGAGTTCCTTCGGCCAATTGGCCAGCATGCAGGAAGCGTCCGCTTCGCCGGGCAGGTTCTTATACACTTCCTCAGTCAGGAAGGGCATGAAAGGATGCAGCAGGCGAAGCAGGCCAGAAAGAACCGTTTGCAGCACGGCGCGCACGGCGGCTTTGCGCTGCGGGTCGTCCCCCAGCAAGCCGCCCTTGGCCAGTTCGATGTACCAGTCGCAGAACTCGCTCCAGGTGAAGTCGTAAATCTTCTGGGCAGCCAGGCCGTATTCCGCTTCCTCAAAGTTCTTGCTGATCTGGCGCACTGCCTCGTTGTATTTGCTCAGAATCCAATGGTCAGGCAGGGTCAGTTCCTTGCCGTCCAGGGTTTCCTGACCGTCCAGATTCATCAGCACGAAGCGGCTGGCGTTCCACACCTTATTGGCGAAGTTCCGGGCCATCTCCACTTTTTCGGTGGAGTAGCGGGTGTCGTTGCCGGGAGAAATGCCCATCACCAGGGAGAAGCGCAGGGCGTCCGCGCCGTACTGGTCGATGATTTCCAGCGGGTCCACGCCGTTGCCCAGGGACTTGCTCATCTTGCGGCCCAAAGCGTCCCGCACCAGGCCGTGAATGACCACGTTCTCAAAGGGCACGTCACCCATGTTCTCGATGCCGGAGAAGATCATCCGGGCCACCCAGAAGAAGATGATGTCGTAGCCCGTCACCAGGGTGGTGGTGGGGTAGAAGTATTTGAGATCATCGGTTTCGTCCGGCCAGCCCAGGGTAGAGAAGGGCCAGAGGGCGGAGGAGAACCAGGTGTCCAGCACGTCTTCGTCCTGGGTCAGGTTTTTGCAGCCGCAGGAGCATTCCGTCGGGTCTTCGCGGCTCACGATGGTCTTGCCGCAGTCCTCGCAGTACCAGGCGGGGATGCGGTGGCCCCACCAGAGCTGGCGGCTGATGCACCAGTCCTTGGTGTTTTCCATCCAGTTATAGTAGATTTTGGCGAAGCGGTCAGGCAGGAATTTGGTCTTTCCCTCCTTCACGGCTTCCAGGGCGGGCTTCGCCAGCGGCTCCATCTTCACGAACCACTGCTTGCTCATCATGGGCTCGATCACGGTATGGCAGCGGTAGCAGGTGCCCACCTCGTGCTTGAGGGGTTCGATCTCTTTCAGCAGGCCCAGGGCTTCCAGGTCGGCCACGATGGCCTTCCGGGCTTCGTCGGTGGTCATGCCGGCGTACTTGCCGCAGTCCAGCACTTCGGGCTCGTTCACGCTGGCCTTGCCCGCGGCGAAGATGGCGTCGGCTTCGGCCTTGTCCGCCGCGCCGGTCATGTGGCCGTCGTAGGTGAACACGCGCACGATGGGCAGATTGTGGCGCTGGCCCACTTCAAAGTCGTTGGGATCGTGGGCGGGAGTGATCTTCACCACGCCGGTGCCCTTTTCCATATCAGCGTGCTCATCGCACACGATGGGGATTTCCTTGTTGATCAGGGGCAGGATCACGTGGCAGCCGTGCAGGTGAGCGTAGCGGGGGTCGTTGGGGTTGATGGCCACGGCAGTGTCGCCCAGCATGGTTTCGGGGCGCGTGGTGGCCAGCTCCAGCTTTTCGCCCGTTTCCTTCACGGGATACAGGATGTGCCAGAAGTTGCCGTCTTTTTCGACATATTCCACTTCGGCGTCGGAGATAGCGGTCATATCGTGGGTGCACCAGTTCACCAGGCGGTAGCCGCGGTAGATGAGGCCCTTTTCATACAGCCGCACGAACACCTCGCGCACGGCCTTGGAGCAGCCCTCGTCCATGGTGAAGCGCTCGCGGTTCCAATCGCAGCTCGCGCCCATGCGGCGAAGCTGGCGGGTGATGCGCCCGCCGTATTCCCGTTTCCAGGCCCAGGCGTGCTCCAGGAAGCCTTCGCGGCCCAGCTTTTCCTTGGTGAGGCCCTCGCTGCGCAGCTTCTCCACCACTTTCACCTCCGTGGCGATGGAGGCGTGGTCGGTGCCGGGCAGCCAGAGAGTGGGGTCGCCCTTCATGCGGTGATAGCGGATCAGCGCGTCCTGCAAGGTCGCGTCCATGGCGTGACCCATGTGCAGCTGCCCCGTCACGTTGGGCGGCGGCATCACGATGGTGAAGGGCTTTTTGCTCTTGTCGATCTTTGGGGCGAATGCGCCGCTCTCTTCCCACTTTTTGTAGGTCTCTCCTTCAATCACCTGAGGATTGTAGGTTTTTTCCATGTTGAAATTTTCCGGCATAGTTATTTCCTCCTGAATAATCAATACATGCAATCGCTAATTCGGATAATTGTCCGCGCAGATCACCGCCGCGGCAAGGATGGGCATGGAGGTAATGACCGTATAGGCGACCATGACGCGTTTCACATTCCTCTCCGCCATCAGACTGTGGGACAGGCAAATTTGCAGCGGAAGGCGCAACAGCACCAAGGCCATCAGGCCGACCCATACCCACAGGTCATCAAACCGGATCATGCCCAGGAAACCGCCGGAATCCTGAAAGCGCTCCATCGCCAGATAACCGCGGGGTGTCATATCCATACCTCCTTTCCGGAAAAAGAAACACGGGCCAATCTATCCCGAAGGACGGATTGACCCGTGGTACCACCTTGCTTCACAGCGAACGAAAGCCGCTGCCTCATAACGCTGTAACGCGCGAAACGCGGGCGGACTACTCTGCTTGCGCGTTCATCCGCCGCTCTCCCGGACGACCTTCCGCTTCGCTGCCCCGGCGGCCTTTCAGCCGGTGAACCGCCTCTCTTTGGGGGTGCTTTGAAACGTACTCCTTCCGTTCTCTGAGCAAGGTATATTGAATTCTTACGAAAAAATGCCCGGTGAGGCATTTTCCCGATGAAAGAAAAACTTACGCGTTCTTCTTTTCTTCTTTCTCTTCCATGTTGATGACCTGTTTGCCATCATAGTAGCCGCAATGCTTGCAGACGTGATGCGCCAGCTTCATCTGGTGGCACTGTTTGCACTCGACGATCGCGGGAACCTCCAGCTTCCAATTCGCGCGGCGGGAACGTCCGCGGGCCTTGGATACTTTTCCTTTGGGCAGAGCCATAATTACACCTCCTGATCCTTTGTCAGCAATTGCTGCAATGCCGAAAAAGGATGCTGGTCGGGCATGTCCTTCTGGCAAGCATGCGAAGATAAAGTTTCCTCTGACGGGAATTCGGCCAGGGCCGGGCAATCGTCACCGCACACGAAACGCATGGGCAATTCCAGCACCGCCAGAGTCATCGACAGATGGGAAAGCTCCACTTTCGAGCCTTCGTACATCCATCTTTCTTCTCCCTCCGGGGTTTCCTCCTGCTCGGTGAACCGGGTCTGCCGGATGAAGGTTTCATCAAAGGGAACCGTCATCGGGTAATCGACCGGTTTCAGGCACCCGGCGCAATGGCCGTGGGCAACGCAGGTCATCTCTCCCCAGATGCGCAGACGGTCGTCCGCGCCGGAAAAGTGTCCCGTCAGGAGCACGTCGGTAAACGTTACGGTTTCGCCGAGAATGTCCTGGGGCGGGATCTCGTCACGGTGTTCAAAGGGAATCGGCTCGTCTGGCATACGCATGGCGCGCGAAACATCCAGCAGCAATTCCATCCCTCCAATCGTGACCGGCACATATTATATCGTGTCCGAGGGGGCTTTGTCAATCCTTTTTTACGCTTCCGGAACTTTTTCTCTCTTCGTTTCGGAAATTGTTCATGGAATTGTAATGATTTACACGATCACGTCCGCGCAGTCCACCGGCACGGCCTTGCGCAGTCCTTCCAGGGAGCATTCCACCTGAAAACCAATCTTCCCAGCGCTGAACAGGATGGTGTCATACTGCGGTGCGGTTTCGTGGATCACGGTGCGGAACTGCTTTTTCATGCCGATGGGCGAGCAACCGCCACGAACGTAGCCGGTGAGCGGCAGCAGTTCCTTGCTCTTGATCATCTCAATCGCTTTCTCCCCCACAGCGGCAGCGGCTTTTTTCAGGTCCAGTTCCTCCGCTACAGGCACCATGAACACGTAATGCGCTTTGCTCCTGCCTACGGTCACGAGGGTTTTGAATACGCGGGCCGGGTCTTCGCCCAGAACCGCCGCCACTTCCGCCCCGCTGATGGCCTCCGTACCGCCGTAATAATGCTCCTGATATGGGATTTTCAACCGCTCCAGCGTGCGCATCACGTTCGTTTTTTCCTGTTTAGACATACTATCCCCAAAAGAATTCTTTTTGTATAATTGATTTCCTTATGGCTTTCTCGGAAGGGGGGCTGGGGGAAACCGCTCTTTGGACTCCAAAGAGCGGTTTCCCCCAGTATCACTTTTCACTCCACCGGCTTCCCTTCCTCAATCAAAGAGAACATATCGATGCGGCGCTGGTGCCGTCCGCCCTCGAAGGGCGTTTTGACCCAGATTTCCACGATCAGCTTCGCCAGCTCCGGCGCGATGACCCGCCCGCCCAGGGCCAGCATGTTGGCGTCGTTGTGGGCGCGGCTCATCTTGGCGCTGTAAGCGTCGGAACAGCAGCAGCAGCGGATGCCCTTCACCTTGTTGGCGGCGATGGAAATGCCAACGCCGGTGCCGCAGAGGATGATGCCACGGTCGCATTCCCCGCTGATAACCGCGTTCGCGGCGCGGACTGCAAAGATAGGATAGTCCCTGGGATCGCCCTCGTTGATGCCGAAATCCACGGTCTCAATGCCTAATTCGTTCAATGTTTCTTTAATGGGCTCTTTCAGCGGCACGCCCGCCGGGTCGCAGGCAATGGCAAATTTCATAGGAAGAATCCTCCTTCTTTTTTCGTTGGAAAGATACACCCATAGTATAACTCAACTTTCCTTTTCCTTCAAGGCATTTTTCGCTTGCAATTGCTGCCGTTTCGTGCTATGATACTGATTGCCGCGATGAAGGGGAATGGCAAGGACGCTTCCGCACAGAGAACTGCCGGTCGGTGCAAGGCAGCCGGAAGAATTTGCGATCCGCCCCGGAGCGGGCGACGACGAGCCGCCGGGGAGCGCCCCATACAGCGCAGGCGAGCGGCGCGGCCTTTGACCGCGCAAGCTGGGTGGCAACGCGGAAACCTTCCGTCCCAGACATGGGGCAGGAAGATTTTTTATTTCGCAAATCATACTTTCCAGAAAGGAAGTCAAACCATGATCGACATCAACCTGATTCGCACGAACCCCGACCTGGTGAAGGAGAACATCAAAAAGAAGTTCCAGGATCAAAAGCTGCCCCTGGTGGACGAGGTGCTGGACCTGGACAAGAAGAACCGCGAGGCCATTCAGCGGGCGGACTACCTGCGTTCCCAGCGCAACAAGATCAGCAAGCAGATCGGCGCACTGATGGGCCAGGGTAAAAAGGACGAAGCTGAGGCCGCCAAGCAGCAGGTCAAGGACATGCAGGATGAAATGGCCGCCCTGGAAGCCAAGGAAACCGAATACGCCGAGGAAATCAAAAAGCGCATGATGGTGATCCCGAACATCATCGACGCCTCCGTGCCCATCGGCAAGGACGACAGCCAGAACGTGGAAAACAAGCGTTTCGGCGAGCCCGTGGTGCCCGCCTGGGAAATCCCCTATCACGTGGACATCATGGAACGGCTGAACGGCATTGACCTGGATTCCGCCCGCCGCACCTCCGGCAACGGTTTCTACTATTTAAAGGGTGATATTGCCCGGCTGCACAGCGCTATCCTGAGCTATGCCCGCGACTTCATGATCGACCGTGGCTTTACCTACTACGTGCCGCCGTTCATGATCCGCAGCGCGGTGGTCAACGGGGTGATGAGCTTCACTGAAATGGAAAACATGATGTACAAGATCGAGGGCGAAGACCTGTACCTGATCGGCACCAGTGAGCACAGCATGATCGGAAAGTTCATCGACCAGATCCTGGACGAAAACGAACTGCCCCAGACCCTGACCTCCTATTCCCCCTGCTTCCGCAAGGAAGTAGGCGCTCACGGCATCGAGGAGCGCGGCGTGTACCGCATTCACCAGTTCGAGAAGCAGGAGATGATCGTGGTCTGCAAGCCCGAGGAAAGCATGGACTGGTACAAGAAGCTCTGGCAGAACACTGTGGACTTCTTCCGCACCCTGGATATTCCCGTGCGCACGCTCGAATGCTGCTCCGGCGACCTGGCCGACCTGAAAGTCAAGTCCTGCGACGTGGAAGCCTGGAGCCCCCGCCAGCAGAAATACTTTGAAGTGGGCAGCTGCTCGAACCTCGGCGACGCCCAGGCCCGCCGGCTCGGCATCCGCGTGAAGGGCGCGGACGGCAAAAAGTATCTGCCCCACACCCTGAACAACACCGTCGTGGCCCCGCCGCGTATGCTGATCGCGTTCCTGGAAAACAACCTGCAGGAGGACGGCAGCATCCGCATCCCCGAAGTTCTGCGCAAGTACATGGGCTTCAAAGAGAAAATAGGATGACCCAGTTAAACGAGAATACCCTCCCGTCCGAGCGGCGGGAGGGCAGTATTGAATTGCTGCGCATCGTGTGTATGCTCATCATTCTGGGGCATCACCTGGCCTGGCACGGGGTGGCGATGCAGTCACCCGTACAGGAAAACCGGGTGATCGCCACATTCCTGTTCGCGGGCGGAATGACGGGGGTCAACTGCTTTGTGATGATCACGGGCTATTTTCTGGCCCCCTTCAAGGCAAAGCGCTTCTTTTCCACCGTTCTGCAAACCCTGTTCTATTCCGTCGGCATCACGCTGACGGTGAAATACGCCGGTTGGAACCAGGGAATCACCGATCAGAACATCGTCGATTCCGCCCTCATCATCACCCGCAGCCCCTACTGGTTCGTGGTAATGTACCTGGGCCTGAACGCTGTGCTGCCCATTCTGCAGCCCGCGGTGAAAAGCCTGGGCCGCCGCGCCCATCTGTGGATTCTGATCGTGTCGGCGGTGTATCTGTCCGTCATCCCCACGGTCACTTTTCAAAATCCCTCCAACCAATTTTTCCACCAGATCACCTGGTTTTTCTTCCTGTACGTGCTCGGCGCGTATTTCCGCAAATACCCCAATCGCTTCACCCGCTGCTGGCCGGTGCACGGTGCGGTGTTCCTTGCGATAATTGCCGTGATTGCCGGGCTTTGCCTGTGGGGGAAAAACAACGTGGAGCTGTTTCAGCGCGTGGGAAGCAGGCAGAACTTCTTCGCGGACAAGAACACCGTGCCCCAGCTCGTCTGCTCCATCGCCCTGTTCCTGTTCTTTACAGGCATCCGAGTGAAGCCCGTCCGCCTGCTGACGCTGCTTTCCGGCGCGTCCTTCGGCGTGTACCTTATACACGACCATATGTATTTACGCGGCATGATCTGGAACCAGTGGGCGCATGTGTGGCAGAGCTGCCAGGGCCCCGGCTTCTGGAAAACCGCCCTGCTCGTACCGCCGGTCATTTACCTTGTCTGTTCCGCCATGGACACAGCGCGCAAATACCTGCTCGAAAAACCGCTGATGAAGCTGCTCGACCCGATGTTTGAAAAGATTGATCAATACTTGCAGGCGTAAAAACCGGCTGCCGGAAGCGCTCCTTCCGGCAGCCGGTTTTTTCTTTATATTACATGACCACGGTGATCTGGTCGCCGTCCTTGAGCATGTCGTCGGTGAGCAGGCCGCCGGGGATTTCCTTTCCGTTCAGCAGGGTTTTGCTGTCGCCGCCCTGGCGGTGCGCCGCGTTATCCACCTTGATATGCAGCCGCTTGCCGCGGAACGTCTTTTCTATGGTAAAGCCGTCCCATGCTGCGGGAATGGCGGGCTTGATGCGCAGGCCGTCCGGCGTAGGCCGCAGGCCCAGGATGCCTTCTACCATGCCCACCATGACGGTGGAGGCGGTACCGGTGAGCCAGTGCACGTGCGCACGGCCCGGCTGGGGCGTTTCGTGGCCCTCGATGAACTGGGAATGCACGTAGGGCTCGACCTCGCGGATCTCGGCCCGGTCGTTGTAGGCGGCGGGGCAGCTTTCCTTGAAGTATTCAAACGCCCGGTCGCCGTGGCCCATCAAGGCTTCAGCCAGGATGATCCAGCCCTGGGCCTGGCAGAAGATGCCGCCGTTTTCCTTGGTGGTGGGGTTGAACAGCTTCATCGCCGCGCCGTCAAAGTAGTGTTTCCTGTAGCAGGGCGTCATCAGCTCCAGGCCATTGGGAGTATTCAGAAGCTGATAGGTGGTTTCCAGGCTCTTTTCAGCCTGCTCTTTCGTGGCGGCTTCGGAAATGACGCACCAGGACTGGGGGTTCAGCCACATGGCGGCCTCGGGATCGTGCTTGGAGCCGATTACCGCGCCGTCCTGGGTATAGCCGCGGCGGAAACGGTCGTCCTCCCAGAAGTGTTCGTTGATGAGGGCCAATTGTTTTTCACGGGTTTCTTTCAGCCAAGCCTTATATTTCTTGTGTTCTTCCGTGTCGGGAAGCAGCTCGTCCAGCTGGCGCAGCGCCATATAGAACTGGAAGGCCACGAAGCTGCTCTCACCCTGCGCGCCCAATTTCAGGCAGTCGTTCCAGTCCGCGTGCAGGCCGGCGGGCATGCCGTGTGCGCCCAGATGGTGCATAGTAAAGTCAATGGCGCGCTTCAAATGCTCGATGACCGTGCCCTCGTCATAATCCGCGAAGGGAATGACCTCGTTCAGGAAGTCCTTGTCCCCGGTTTCGGCGATGTACTTATACACTGTGGGGAACAGCCACATGGCGTCGTCCGCGCGGTAGGCGGGGTGTCCGGTGGATTTCACATAACTGTCCTGCTCGGGGGTGTCCTCATGGCCGGGGTTGTGGGAATACTTCACCAGCGGCAGGCCCGCGCCGTGGTGCACCTGGGCGGAAAGCATGAACCGGATGCGTTCTTTCGCCATTTCGGGATCAAGATGGATGATGCCCTGGATGTCCTGCACGGTGTCGCGGTAGCCGTAGCCGTTGCGCTCGCCGCAGTAGATCAGGCTGGCCGCGCGGCTCCAGACAAAGGTGGTGAAGCACTGGAAGGCGTTCCAGGTGTTCACCATGGTGTTCAGGTTGTCGTCCGGGGTATGGATGGTGAGGTTGCGCAGCTTGCCGTGCCAGTAGTCGATCAGGGTGCGCAGCTCGGCGTCCACCACATAGGCGGTGTCCTTATACCGCTTCATCAGCTGTTCGGCTTCCGCTTCGGTTTTCTGGCCCAGGATGAACGCCACGCTGCGGCTTTCGCCGGGCTGCAATTCGATGACTGTATGCAGCGCGCCGCAGGGGTTGCCGTTGAAGTTCAGGCTGTCGTCCAGTTTTCCGTCCACCACGCCTTTGGGAGAACAGAACCGGCTCACGCCCAGGAACCGCTCGCGCCGCCCGGTGTAGCTTTCCACCGGAGCGCCGGCCAGGCCGAAGAACCGTTCCTGCCCGTTGCTGCCGTCGGGCCGCACGTTGCAGAACTGGTTGATGCGCTCTAAGATATGGTCTTTGTGAAACTCGGTCACGGTGATGAACTGGGTGTACTGCATGTTCACCAGGTCCTGGGTATAAAAGCTCTCGGTGGTGAATTCGCAGTAACCGAAGACCCCCAGCTTCCGCGGCGCGTCGCCGGTGTTCGTGACGGTCAGCCGCCATACCTCGTGCGTCGCGTCCAGCGGCACGTAATACAGCGCCTTGGAAGCGATACCGTTATACTCGCTTTCAATTTCGGTATAGCTGGTACCGTGGCGGGTGACGGTGTCAAATTCTTTCAGGTCTTTTTCCACGGGCCGCCAGGAGGCGGACCAGAAATCGCCGCTCTGTTCGTCCCGCAGGTAAATATACCGTCCCGGTTCGTCGAACTGGTTGAACATATAGCGCAGGATGCGGCCTGCTGCGCCGGACTTAACGAAGCTGTAGCCGCCCGCGTTCTGGGTCACAATCGCGCCGTATTCGGGACTGCCCAGATAGTTGGCCCAGGGCATGGGCGTGCGCGGATCGGTGATCACGTATTCGCGCTTCGCGTTATCGAAAAAACCGTATTGCATGGGGGATTCCTCCTTTGTGATTTCATCCTTGCCGAAAACTGTATTCGCCGGGGAAAGCCATTATCCTGTCTGATCAGGAAGAAAATCTTTCCATGGGATCACAGATACTCCACCTGGGCCTTGTCGTTCGCTTTTTCATGGATATACTCCAGCACGAACCTGAAATCCTCCGGCGGCACGAACACCTGCACGCCGCCGAACAGGCCCCTGACCCAAATCATGTTGATCCGCCTCTTGATCTGGATCTTTCGGATGGCTTTGAAGTCAGCGTAATGGGTGTCCTTACCGGAAACACCGACGTGCTTCACATACTCGCCGTTCATTTCAAACTTTTGATAGGTTTTGCCCTGCAGCTTGATTTCCAGCAGCCACCACAGCAGCGCGGGCAGCCCCACCATGCCCGCGATCAAGCCGAGCCCGCTGAGCATGATGTCTTTGAAAAAAGTGCTGTTCATGCTCACCAGCGCCATAACGGCATAGATCACCAGCGACACAATCAAGCAGATCGTCACCATGTTTTTGAACTGCTCCAGCTTGCGGCTGTCGTCCATTTCCGTTTTCCAGCGGTAAAACCCATCGGCATCGAGCGTGACACGCTGGGGATATTCGTGGTTTTCAAACACCATGGCGGCCCCTCTTTTCACTATTCTGCGCGGCGGCTTCTTTCAAAAGCAGTATATCATAGCAAGGGCTGCTTTTCAAGCTAAATATGGGAGCTGCTGGTTTAACAGGCGCTGACAGCAAATTCCCAAGATAAATTACGCACTGGAATTCACTTTAGGAATATACTGGAATTTATTGAAAAAATGCCCTTGCGCAAACAATGAACCTGTGATAAAATAATCCGGTAAAAAAAAAGGATGTCTTTTTGCGCGCTTCCCAGCGTTTCCTTTTTTGCGCATCAAAAACCGGCATCCTCCGTCCGCAGGCGGCGGGGCGGTTCACCATACTTTTTAGAAAGGCGGGGTCCTTTATGAGTACGGACGAGATGAGAAGGCAGGTCAAGCGCAGGCCTTCGTCGGTCAGCTCCACCAAGCGGCAATTGGCCTATCTGATGATGGTCATTCCCGGGTCGCTTTTTCTGCTCGCGTTTGCCTATCTGCCCATGCCCGGCGTGATCCTGGCATTCAAGTTTTACCAGGCCCAGAAGCCGCCGGCCGGCGCGCTGATTCAGAACGTGTTCCTCTACAGCATGTTCAATTCCGAATGGAACGGGCTGAACAATTTCACCTATCTGCTCAAGGACGCCCCCATGCTCATCCGCAACACGGTGGGCTACAACCTGCTGTTCATGGTGGTGGGCGTGGTGTTGCAGGTGGGCCTGGCGGTGGTCATCAATGAAATGCGCAACCGCAAAACCGCCAAGGTATACCACACCATCATGTTCATGCCGTATTTTGTCAGCTGGATCGTCGTCATGTACGCCCTGTACGCCATGATCTCTCCTTCCGGCTTCTTCAACCAGGTCATTACCGCCATGGGCGGCGACGCCGTGAAATTCTATTCCCAGAAGCAGTACTGGCCGTGGATTTTCCTGTTTGCCAATATCTGGAAGTACACCGGCCAGGGCTCCATCATCTATCTGGCCACTCTGACGGGCTTTGACGAACAGCTTTACGAGGCGGGCGCCATCGACGGCGCCACCAAATGGCAGCAGTTCAAGTACATCACCCTGCCGCAGCTGATGCCCGTCATCGTGATGCTGCAGATTCTGGCCGTCGGCCGCATTTTCAACGGCGACTTTGATATGTTCTATTCCCTGCCCAACGGCTCCGGCACGCTGCGGCAGGTGACTTCCACTATCGACGTATACGTTTACGACATGCTGAAAAAAGGCAACCTGCGCAACTCCTTCGGCTATGCAGGCGCCGGCGCGTTCTTCCAGAGCGTGGTCGGCTTCGTTCTGATCCTGGTCACCAACAGAATCGTGCGCAGGAACCAGCCCGAAATGGCGCTGTTCTGATGAAAGGAGGAAGAGAAGCATGACCACCGTTGATGCGAAAAAACTGCTGAAAGCGGAAAAGGAAGCGGCAAAGCACAGCGCGGCCCGCAACCAGATTTCCAGAGGCGCCAACCTTGCTTTCAATATCGTGCTGATTATCGGCTGTGTGCTGACCATGTTCCCGCTGTGGATCATCATCGTTTCCTCCATCACCAGCGAAGTGGCGCTGACTACCTACGGCTATCGGCTCTGGCCGCTTGAATTTTCCGTAAACGCCTATACGTATCTGTTCCGCGACGGTTCCGTGATCCTGACCGCATACAAAAATACGCTGATCGCCACCGTAGCGGGCACTGTCCTGTCCGTGATCACGGTGGGCTTGTACGCCTACGCGCTGAGCCGGCCGGACTTCAAGTACAAGAAATTCTTCACCTTCTTCAGTTTCTTTACCATGCTGTTCAGCGGCGGCATGGTGAGCTACTACAACATGTGCCGCAGCGTGCTGGGCCTGAAGGACACGGTCTGGGCGCTGTTCCTGCCCATGAGCTTCTCCGCTTACTGGGTCATCATCATGCGCACGTTCTACCAGTCCTCCGTGCCGGAAGCCATCATCGAATCGGCCCGTATCGACGGCAGCGGCGAATGGCGCACGCTGCTGCAGATTGTGTGCCCGCTGGCCATCCCCGGCTTTGCGACCGTAGCCCTGTTCAGCGCCATCGGCATCTGGAACGACTTCCGCAACTGCCTGCTGCTGAACGATAAAGCGCAGTTCTACAACCTGCAGTATACCATTTACCAGACCATGAACAACCTGCGTTTCCTCAAGGAAAACGCCTCGCGCATGGGCGGCGTGAACATAAGCAACCTGCCCGCCGAAACCTTCCGTATGGCCATGGCCGTGGTCACGGTGGGCCCCATCATCATGGCCTATCCCTTCTTCCAGCGCTATTTCGTCAAGGGCCTGACCGTCGGCGCGGTGAAAGGGTAAGAGAAGTTCATAGCTATTAGTTTCAAGTTCGAAGTTATTAATTCCAATCTGAATAGGATGCGCCAAATGACGCGGTTCCCTCTTCTTAGAACTTAAAACTATAAACTATAAACTTCCAAACGATTTCAAGGGCGTACGCGGCCCTGGAAATATATATTATAAGGAGGAAAAACAAATGCGTAAACTGGTATCCCTGCTGCTGGCGCTTGTCATGGTGCTGTCGCTGGCGTCCGTCGCTATGGCGGAAGAACCCTACACCCTGGATATCTACTGGGTTGGCAACGGCGACAACGAAGCCGTCCGTGCCGGTGTTGAAGCGGCTGTGAACGCTTACATCGAGCCCCTCATCGGCGCGAAGGTATCCTATCACATCATCGGCTGGGGCGACTGGAACGACAAGGCCATCAACGCCCTGCAGTCCGGCGAGAAGATGGACCTGATCTTCACCGCTGACTGGGAAGGCTACGGCATCGAAGTGGCCGGCGGCCTGCTGCTGCCCCTGGACGACCTGCTGGAAGAATATGGCCAGGGCATTAAGGAAACTTTGCCCCAGACCTTCCTGGACGGCGTCAAGGTGAACAACGTGCTGTACGGCATCCCCACCAACAAGGAACTGTGCGTGCCCTGCGGCTTCATCGTGAACAAGACCGCTGCCGCCGAAATCGGCTGGGACGTGGTTGCCGATGATCCCTCCATCAAGACCACCGCGGATCTGGAGCCCTGGCTGGCAAAGTACAAGGAACTCCATCCCGACAAGTATCCCTACCTGATGGACGGTCAGGGCGGCCGCTGGGTCGACGAGCCCTGGTGCCCCGATTGGTGCGGTATGGACACCAACTCCATCGCCATGAAGATGGCCAAGCAGGAGAACGGGGAATTCGACGAGACCATCTACTCCATCTTTGAAACTCCCGAACAGGAAGAGCATATCCGCCTGATGTATGACTTTGGCACCAAGGGCTACATCAGCCCCGACGCCGCTCTGACCAGCTTCGACTACAACGGCACCTTCGGCCGCGGCGACTTCCTGGTCTTCTGCCAGCCCCTGAAGGGCAACGGCATTAAGGCCGCTGAAATGTACGCAGCCAACGCCACCGCCGAATTCGAGTGCGTGGAAATCACCATGCAGCCCAAGTACGTCGTGACCACTCACGCCGGCGGCTCCATGTTCGGTATCCCCTTCACCTGCGACGCCCCCGAAAAGGCCATGCAGTACCTGAACCTCATGCACTCTGACGCCACCCTGGTCAACCTGATGCTGTTCGGCGCCGAAGGCCAGAACTACACCAAGGTCAACGACCAGCAGGTTGAGCTGACCGACCAGAACTGGTACGGCGTGCACGGCGGCGCCTGGACCGTGGGCAACACCAAGCTGCAGTACGTGCTGACCAGCGAAGATCCCGCCAAGAACGAACTGCTGCAGTCCTACGCTGACGACGCGATCGCCACCGCCTCCCTGGGCTTCCGCTTCGTGAAGGACAACGTGGCCGACCAGATCGCGGCTGTTGACGCTGTCATCAAGGAATACGCTCAGCCCATGATGTGCGGCCAGGTTGATCCTGACGATCCTTCCCAGGGTCTGGCTGCGCTGAAGGCTGCTCTGGCTGACGCCGGCATGGCCGACATCATCGCCGAAGTGCAGGCCCAGTATGACGCCTGGAAAGCTGCCCAGTAATCCGGTGCAGTTTCCGTAAATCACCACTGAGAGGGAGCCGATGCTTTGCATCGGCTCCCTTTTTTGCAGGCTTGTTTCGCTGAGCTGTCAACAGACAAAAACCTGAATTTCGTACATTTTTTGTGTTGAACAAGCACCCTTTTTTTGATATAATAGTATTAAACGAACGATGACGTGGAGATGGATTGAACAATGAAAACGGCGATTGTATACTATTCCAAACATCATGGGAATACAAAAAAACTTTTGGACGCACTTCCCGGGGACGTGGTTCTGATCGACGCCGAGAATCCTTCCACCACTGATCTGACTGTGTTTGACCGCGTCGGGTTCGCGTCCGGCATTTACGCCGGAGCGTTCGCAAGACATGTGATGGACTTCGCGGCGAAGTACCTGCCGGAAAGAAAGCCCGTGTTCTTTGCCGCGACCGCGGCGATGAAGCTGAAAAATCATTTTGTCGGCATTACCCACGCCTGCGAAAAGAAGCATGCCATCCTGCTCGGCTCATACATCTGCCAGGGGTTCAATACCTACGGGCCCTTCAAGCTGGTGGGCGGCACGAGCAAAGGCCACCCCACCAGGGAAGAAATCGACGGGTTCCTGGCGTTTTACAACGGATTGAAATAAAGCATGGCAGAAAGGAATCGAACCATGAACACTACGCTCGTCATTCTCGCCGCGGGCATCGGTTCGCGCTTCGGCGGCGGCGTCAAACAATTGGAGCCTATCGATCAGCGGGGGCACATCATCATTGACTATTCCATTCATGACGCCATCGCCGCGGGATTTAACAAAATCATTTTCATCATCCGGCACGACATCGAGGCCGATTTCCGCGAACGCATCGGGAACCGGATCGAAGCCGTCGCCGCGCCGCTGGGTGTGGAGATCGGTTACGCGTTCCAGGAAATCACCAACATTCCCATTCCCCTTCCCGAAGGCCGCGTGAAGCCCTGGGGCACAGGCCACGCCGTGCTATCCTGCGACGGGCTGATTGACGGCCCCTTCGCCGTGATCAACGCGGACGATTACTACGGCACCGAGGGCTTTAAGAAAGCCGCGGCATTCCTGAAAAGCGGCGGTTACGGCCTGGTGGGCTACGTGCTGAAGAACACGCTGTCCGATAACGGCGGCGTGACCCGCGGTATCTGCGCTGTGGAAAACGGCAGGCTGACCGGTATCGCCGAGACGCGGGAGATCGTGAAAACAGCGGCCGGCGCGGCGGCCGGCGGCGTTGAAATTGCCCTGGATTCCCTGGTTTCGATGAATTTCTGGTGCCTGCCAGCGGGCTTTATGGACGTGCTGAAAGCCGGTTTCCCGGAGTTCCTTTCCAAAATGTCCAACCCGCTCAAAGACGAATACCTGCTGCCCGTCATTGTGGACGGGCTGCTCAGGCGGGGCGTGGAAGTGTCCGTGCTGCCCACGCACGACCAGTGGTTCGGCGTGACGTACAAGGAGGACAAAGCCGCCGTAGTGGAGAGCTTCAAAAAGCTTTATCAGCAGGGAAAGTATCAGGAAGATCTTTATAGCGATCTTGCAAAAAAATGATCCGGCAAAGGTATAAAACAGCGGCTGTCCCGCGTCAGAGACAGCCGCTGTTTTCTTTTGAATCAGGCTGCCTCCGCGGGACAGCCAATCCTGATCACTTGGTCATGAACAGCACGCCGAGCGTACCGGGCCCGCAATGGCAGGCCACGGTGCAGTTGGCGGTGCTCACGAAAATGTTTTCGTCCTTGAAGTCGGAATACTTTTTGATCGTTTCTTTGGCGATTTCCACAGCGCTGTCTTCCACCGTCGAATGGGTGACAAAGATACGATCCAGACGGAGATCCTTTTGATCCTTGAGGATTTCCTTGACATACTTTTCCACGCACTTGTCAAAGCTGCCGCGGAACTTATCCACTATTTTCATCGCGCCGTCCACCACGGCGATTTCCGGCTTGATCCTGAGCAGCTTGCCGCCCAGCGCCACCACCGAGGAGCAGCGCCCGCCCTTCTGCATATAATCCAGGCGGCCCAGCACGAAGCTGGCGTGCACCCGGCTGCGCAGCGCGTTCAGCTGGGAGCAGATTTCTATCCCGGACAAGCCCTGGCCGGCCAGCTCCGCCGCTTCGATCACCAGATGGCCCTGGCCCGTGGACAGGTTCATACTGTCCACCACGTACACATTGGGGAAATTGGCCGCCGCGATGGTGGCGTTCTGATAGCAGGCGGAAAACTGGGAGCCGATGGTGAGGTGGATGACCGCGTCGTATTTGGGAGACAGTTCCTTAAAAACCTTGCGGTAAGCATCCACGTTCACGGCCGAGGTGCTGCACAGCGCCCCGCCGCTGTCCACGTGGCGGTAAATATCCGCTGGCGTGATGTCCACATTATCCAGGAAGGAAACGCCGTCTTTGATCACGGAAGGCGGCGTCAGCGTCACGTCGTACCGGGCGATCAGCTCCGGCGACAGGTCACAGGTGCTGTCTGAAGTGACTTTAATGCTCATAAAAGTCTCCTTTAAAGTCGGGCGTCAGTTTCAGAATAACCCAAACACTCAGATTATAGCATACAAGCAAATTTTTGTCATCCTGTTTTTTGTAAATCGCATGCATGATTTTCCAAATTATTTCATTTTCAGCGGCTTTTCATCCATGAATCTTTACATTTTGAAAACCTTGATATGGTTGAAATAATACAGGAAATGTGATAAAATACGTATGTTTCCGTTACCCGAGATGTTTTTGCCGATGACGCCATGGCTTTCAATGGCTGTGATACGAAGGGAGGCACGCACATGCTGCGTAGACTGATGTTGATCTTTTCCGGGATATTCCTGCTGACGCTCATTTTCTCGGCATCCGCGCTGGCTGAAACTTATACTTTCGGCGACGTCCGCGCTTCCGTCAGCATTCCGGACAATTTTGAGCAGGTTCTCACGCCGTACAATCTCGGCGCTAACCGCGAATGGCTGGAGCAGCACGGTCTGGATCACGACTCGCTGTCCAACAGCTTCGATCAGGAAGGCGTGCTGCTGATGGCCTATGATGAAGAAGAAGGCCGCACGCTGGTGATCACCGCCCTGCGGGACGTGGACGGCCAGACGTATTTTGACTTAAACAACCAGGACGAAGCCATGCGCAAGGAGTTCCGCACTTCCCACACCAACGGCACCGCGTACGGCCTGTTGGGCTATACCTACTCCTCCGCCAAGTGGGCCAACTACGGCAAGAACGTCCTGCGCTTCCTGCAAACAGAATACACCCTGCGCCAGGAAGGCGAACTGATCTGCGCGGGCTATCAGCGCCGCACCATCCGCAACGGCTATACCATCACGCTCGATATGCAGATTCGGGGCCGCACGCCCAAACAGGCGGATAATACGCTGCTCGAAAAAGTGATGAAGACCTGGGAATTCACCGAAGTGCTTCCCATGCCCGCGCTGCCCATCAAGCTGTCGCTCACCAGCGCGCCGCCCTCCGAAACCAGCGAAGCCACGTTTACCATCAAAGGCACCACCGTAAAGAAAGCCAAAGTGACCGCGACGCTGTTTTCCCTGGGATCGACCGGCGGCCAGACCTTTACCGATACCGCGAACAACAGCGGAAACTTCGCCGTGAAGGTCACGCTGCCGAGCCAGGGCGTCTACTCGCTGACCCTGACCGCCGAGCAGGAAGGCGCGATCACCGCCCAGCGGCTGTATTCCGTCACGTTCAAGCAGGGGATGCTGGCCGTTGACCTGCAGGTGACGCCCGGCGATTCCCTGGACGATGAAACCATCGTTTCCGGGACCACCGAAGCCGGCGCGAAAATTCAGCTTTCCGTGGCCGGGCCCGTGCCGTATAATAAAACCGTGAGCGGAAACAAATTCAGCTTCAAGGTGGATACTCACCTGGAAGGCACGTATCAGTTCGTGCTCACCGTGAGCAAAAAGGGAATGCATGAACGCACCTTCTCCTTCACCGGCACGCGCACCTACACCGATTCGGAACGGGATGAAAAGATCCGCGCCAACGCCAAGAAAATGGCCTATGAGAACCTGGCGAAAACGGAAAACCAGGGCAAGACCGTCTGGGTGGAGGGCTATATCACCGGCGTCACCCAAAGCCTCAACGAATGGGTGGTCACGCTCGCCCTCACAAAATCCGGCAGCTCCTACAAGGACGTGTGCTACGTGATCTGCCAGGAGAAGCCCGCTTATCCGATGGAAACCAAAGTGCGGGTCTACGGCACTGCCGCCGGCACCTACACCGTGCTGAACGAGGACGGCAACGTGAAAAGCTATCCGCGCATCGAAGCAGCTTTCATCGACCCGGCGAAGTGATTCTGGTTTATCATTAATATTTTTCCCGGCTGTGATCGTTTATAGGTTACAGCCGGGTTTTTGCGTGTTCATGCCACAGCGAGAAAAACATCTTCGCATTATTGCCAAAGAAGGAATAAAATGCTATAATAAAGAAGGAATAAAATGCTATAATTTTGAAGAGAAAAAATCCTTTCGGAATGGAGCAAGGCAATGAAGTATTATCTGGCGATTGACATAGGCGCTTCCTCCGGACGGCACATCGTGGGATGGCGCGAGAACGGACAGATTCAAACCAAAGAAGTATACCGCTTCCCGAATGGCGTAGAAACGGAGAACGGGCATCTGGTCTGGAACATCGGCGACTTGTTTTCGCATGTCAAAAACGGGGTCGATGAAGCGCTGAAGGAGTTTCCGCGCATCGAAAGTCTGTCCATCGACACCTGGGCCGTGGACTATGTGCTGATGCAAGGGAACGAAGAAGCGCTGCCCTGTTACGCTTACCGCGACAGCCGCACGGAAGAATCGATTCCCAAAGTGCATGAGATCATGCCCTTCGCGGAGCTGTACCGCCGCACGGGCATCCAGTTCCAGCCCTTCAACACGATCTACCAGCTGCACGCGGACAAGCTGGCCGGGCGGCTGGAGAAAGCCTCGGCATTCCTCATGATCCCGGAATACCTGATGTACAAGCTCTGCGGCGCGGAGAGCCACGAATACACCAACGCCACCACCACCGGCATGGTAAACGCGGAAACCGGGGCATACGACGAGGAAATCATCCGCGCGCTTGACCTGCCCAAACGGTTTTTCAAGCCCCTGCAGCAGCCCGGCACAGTGATCGGCAATTACAAGGGGATCAAAGTCCTGCTCTGCGCCACCCACGACACGGGCAGCGCTGTGGAGGGCATTCCCATGGATGGCAACGAGCTCTATATTTCCTCCGGCACCTGGAGCCTGCTGGGGGTGAAAACCCCGAAGCCCATCACGGACGAGGCCAGCCGCGCGGCGAATTACTCCAATGAGGGCGGCGTGGGCTACAACCGCTACCAGAAAAACATCATGGGCATGTGGCTGGTGAACCGCCTCAGGGACGAGCTCTGCCCCGGCAAGCCCTGGAACGAGATCACCGCCGAAGCGGAAGAAAAGCATTTCGACCATACCGTGGACGTATACGACCCCATTTTCATGGCCCCGGAAAGCATGAAGGCCGCGTTCGACGCGCGTCTCCCCCATCCGCCCAAGTGCGAAATGGGCTATTTCCGCTGCGCGTACCGTTCTTTGGCGCTGGGCTACAAACAGGCCATTGAGGAAATCGTGCGCAACACGGGCAAAACGTACCGGAAATTATATATCGTAGGCGGCGGAGCGAAGAACGGGTTCCTGAACCGCCTCACCGAGGAAGCCACCGGCAAGCAAGTGATCGCCCTGCCCATCGAGGCAACGGCGCTTGGCAATTTAAAAATTCAGATGGAGGCGGACGCATGAATTACGAAGAAGCAAAAAAACGCTATGAAGCCCTGGGCGTGGACGTGGAAGCCGCGATGGACAAGCTGAAAACCGTGCCGATCTCCCTGCACTGCTGGCAGGGCGACGACGTGCGCGGCTTTGACACCGATCCCAGCAAGCCCCTGACCGGCGGCATCCAGACCACCGGCAACTATCCCGGCCGCGCCCGTACCCCGGAAGAGCTGATGGCGGACATCGACAAGGTGCTCTCCCTCATCCCCGGCACGCCGAAAATGAACCTGCACGCCAGCTACGCCATTTTCGAGGACGGCGAATGGGCGGACAGGGACAAACTGGAGCCGAAGCATTTCAAAAAGTGGGTGGACTTCTGCAAGGAGCGCGGCCTCGGCTGCGACTTCAACCCCACCTTCTTCTCCCATCCAAAGTGTGACCCGCTGACCCTGGCTTCCCCCAATGACGAAACCCGCAAATTCTGGATCGAGCACGGCAAAGCCTGCATCCGCATTTCAAATTATCTGGCCGAAGAACTGGGCCAGCCCTGCACCATGAACATCTGGACGGGCGACGGCTTCAAGGACGTACCCGCCGACCGGATGGGCCCCCGCGTGCGCTACCGCGAGAGCATCGACGAGATCCTCTCCGAGCCCTATGATTTTAAGAAGGTCAAGCCCTGCGTGGAGAGCAAGGTGTTCGGCATCGGCGTGGAAGCCTATACCGTGGGCAGCGCGGAGTTCGCCCTCTCCTACGCCGCCATGAACATGGACAAGTGCATCCCCCTCATGGACAACGGCCACTATCACCCCACCGAAGTGGTGAGCGACAAAATCCCTGCCCTGCTTGCCTTCTTCCCCGAAATCGCCCTGCACGTCACCCGCCCCATCCGCTGGGACAGCGACCACGTGGTGCTCTTCGACGACGAAACAAAGGAAATCGCCAAGGAAATTGTACGCTGCGGCGGCCTGGACGGACGGGTGAACATCGCGCTGGACTACTTCGACGCCAGCATCAACCGCATCTCCGCCTGGGTGACGGGCTACCGCAACGTGCAGAAAGCCCTGCTCTCCGCCCTGCTGACCCCCGCCGAGGACCTGAAAAAGCTCCAGGACGAAAGCCGGTTTACGGAACTCATGGTGCGCCAGGAAGAGCTGAAAACCCTGCCCTTTGGCGACATCTGGGACGAATACTGCCGCCGCTGCGGCAAGCCCGCCGACGGCGAATGGTTCCCGCAGATCGCGGAATATGAACAGAAAGTGCTGGTGAACAGAAAATGAAGGACATTCTGACCGCGCCCTTTATGGTGGAAATGATCCGTACGGTCACCAACATGTACAATCACGGCTGGGATGAGCGCAACGGCGGCAATGTGAGCCTGATGCTGGACGAAGCAGACGTGAAAGACTACCTCGATTTGAACAATGTGAAGCTGAAAATCCCCACGGGCTTCACCGCGCCGGAGCTGGACGGCAAGTATTTCCTCGTCACCGGCACCGGAAAATACTTTAAGAACGTGCAGTACGCTCCTGAAATCAACCTGGGCATCATCCGCGTGACCGCCTTCGGCGAGCTGGCCGAGCTGATCTGGGGTTTCGATGACGGCGGCAGCTTTACCAGCGAATTCCCCGCCCACATGATGAGCCACGTGGCGCGGCTCAAGGTGAACCCCGAAAACCGCGTGGTCATGCACTGCCATCCCGCGAACCTGCTGGCCATGACTTATGTCCATGACCTGGACGAAAAAGCCTTCACACGCACCCTCTGGCAGATGTGCACCGAGTGCATCGTGGTCTTCCCCGAAGGTGTGAACGTGCTGCCCTGGATGCTCTGCGGCACGAACGAAATCGGCGAAGCAACCGCCGAAAAGATGCTGACTGCGCGGCTTGTGGTCTGGAGCCAGCACGGCATTTACGGCGCGGGCAAGGATCTGGACGAGACCTTCGGCCTGATCGAGACCGCCGAGAAAGCCGCTGAGATCTACATGAAGATCGCGCACCTGCCCCGCCTCAACACCATCACCGACGCGCAGATGCACCAGCTGGAGCAGCGCTTCAAAATCAAGGCCCGCGAAGGGTACCTGGATTAAATCTCCTTCCAAAAAACTGTCCCCCGGCGAAAAGCCGGGGGTTCTTTATGCGCGGGTTACTGTTCATGTACCAAGACCTGTTACAGGAGGTTACGATGGGGCTGTTCGCCCCAAACCCCAACCAGGGGCCTGAGGCCCCTGGACCCGTATTAGCGGATATCGCTTGACTTGGAAAGCGAAACAAGCAATGTCCGCAAAGCGGACTTGCGCCGATTGAGGCTGCGGAACTGGGGCCGCGGAGGCCCCAGCGTTCTTTTTGTTGGATTTCTTTTACCTGAATCGTAACACGCGCGAACAGAGAGAAGTGAAAGCTCTATTTAATGCGGCAGTTTCTTCCCGCAATAGGGGCAGTACATCAGCTTTGCTTCTTCTTTGCCTTCTATTTCCTTCTCGATCTCATCGATTTCTTCTCTCTCTTCCTTGGGCATCAAGGTGGTAAACCCGGCTGCGATGATACCGGTAGGGATCGCAATAATGCCGATGCCCACCAGGCTGATCACGCCCGCGAAGACGCGGCCGACGGTCGTGACCGGATACACGTCGCCGTAGCCCACGGTGGTCAGCGTCATCACAGCCCACCAGAGCGAAGCGAGCACATTGGGAAACTGCTCCGGCTGCACCGTGCTTTCAACGGTATAAATCACAATGGCGGAAAGCAGTATCACAACCAGGCAGAGCGCGATGGCGACGACCAGCCGGGAAGCGGAGAGACGGATGACCCGTTTGATGGACTGCATGGCGGTCAGGTGCCTTCCAAGCTTTGCCACCCTGGCCAGCCGGAACAGGCGAACCATCCGCACGACCCGGAGAAAGCGCAGGTCCGCCGAGAAAAAAGGAAGATACCACGGCAAAATGGCGAGCAGATCCATCAGCGCCATAAAGGAAAACAGATACTTGATCCGCGGGAACCGCGCGTTTGGATACACCACGTCCGCAGTCCAGATGCGCGCGGCGTATTCAATGGTAAAAAAGATGACGGTAAACGTTTCAAAGCCCCGGAACAAAGCCCGGTAATGAATTGCCAGATACGCGAAGGACTCCAGGATGATCGCGAGGATGCTGAGAAAAATCATGATGATGATGGCCCAGTCCACGATCAGGCTGGCTTTGCTGTCCCCGTCGTCCTTGGCCAGCAGGTCAGCCGCTTTTTCTTTTATCTGTCGGTACGTCACTCTCTCGACTCCTCCGCTTCCCGCGCTACCTGATCCCCTCGATATGCCGCCCGTCGCCGACGAGCTCCATCACGGGCAGGGTCTTGTCGCCCGGCACGCTGGTCAGGCGCACGATGGTAAGGGATGTAAAGGGCAGATGCAGCGTGCCGCACATGTAAGGGAACGGCAGATTAAAAATCCGCGCCAGCGCGGCAGCGGAGGAACCGCCATGGCAGAACAGCGCCACCGTGCGCTGCTTTTCGTCCTGCCGCGCGCAGCGGTAATACGCTCCTTCACGGACATAGCCCAGCGTTTCCATCCAGGCGTCCGTCTCCCGCGCCACGCGGGCGACCTCCGCCGTGACCTGATTGTTGGTGAAATACGGATGCTGCGGCCAGTCCGTGCGCGTCAGATCCCAGCCCTGACGGGCGAGGCTGTCGGCAATGTCCCAGGGATGGCCGTTCGCGTAGGTAGGATTCCCGTCCGCACTGCCCCAGTACAGCTCATGCATGAAGTCCAGCACCCTGATCGGCCGGATACCCAGCGCGTCCGATGCGGCCTGGGCCGTTTCCTTTGCCCGGCCAAAGGGAGAGGAATAAATTTCCTCAATGCCTTCCTCCCGCAGCCGCTCCGCCGCGGCCTTCGCCTGCTTCCGCCCCAGCGGAGTGAGGCAGTCCAGTTCATAGTTGGGTTCCCCGTGACGCACAAACACGATGCGCATATTCTTTCCGAACCTCCCGCCGCCCGTTTTTCTTCATTATATCACCATTGCGCGGCGGCAACAAGAGAGAAATCGGCAGTTTATTCCTCCAATGGCTTTAGAAACAGCGTTTCATCCTCCGCTTCGACGGAGAGAAGATCATCGAAGGAAAGAACCGTACCGTCGATGGTGAGGGTTTGGGTCAGCGCGCCATCCACTTTTCCCACGACGCCGGAGACAGTGAGATATTGCCCCCGGACGCCGCAGGCAAAGGAATGTTTATCCGTACAGGGCACGTAGTACGTCGCCGTCACCGCCACGCGGTTCTGCTTCGCCAGGTGTCCGGTGCGGGTCAGTTCATGCAGGATGGACAGGCGGCGGTTCAGTTCCTCCCGCTGGTCGTCATCCAGATAAATCCTGTCCACGTATTCCGTGTTCTTCTTTTTCACGCTGTCGCTGTAGCCGTCCAGGGCGTCATACGGCGCAAAGATCTTCGCCCGCTTTTCCCGCTCCATCGGCGGGTGGCGGAATTCAAACTCGTCCATCCGGTGCCGGGGCCGCTGCTGAAACAGCGCCTGCAAATACGGGAAACGCAGCGACACCAGCCGCCCTTCCCACAGGATATACTGATTGCTCTGCTGCATGGCTGCTCCTTTCTGGAATAGAGGAGGGAGGAGTGACGAGGGATTAGGGATTATGCAATAGGGATTAAGGAACACAGAGAAAACATGCTGTCATCCCGACCGAAGCGGAACGAGAGTGGAGCGGAGCGGAGGGGCCTAAAGCAGGTAATATTGCTCGCCCAATTGAATCGTGAATTCAGATGCGGGATGAGAAATCGTTCCAGACAAGGAACGAAACCGCAGGAATACTGGAGGTATTTCAAGGTTGAGTGACGCAGGATGGACCGATTTATCGCCCGCACATAATTC
>JAFWQM010000177.1 GCA_017509065.1 Clostridia bacterium | reverse complement strand
TCAGATGCGGGATGAGAAATCGTTCCAGACAAGGAACGAAACCGCAGGAATACTGGAGGTATTTCAAGGTTGAGTGACGCAGGATGGACCGATTTATCGCCCGCAGATAATTCATGATTTAGTTGGGCGAGCAATAAAAACCTTCTGTAGTGACCGTTGCCGCGCGGCTTATTGGAATGAGCACCGGAACCTCTCTCAGCGGGCATCGGCTCACAAGAAGATCTGCGAGATGTGTGGCCGCACTTTTTACACCTATCACGGGCGATATTGTTCCCGTGCATGTTATGGACTGGCCCGGTCACAGAAAGCTGGTGTGACCCATGAATAAAGACATCATCGGGTATTGCTCAGCGATAGCCCAGGCTCGGAAAATGCTGAAAATGGGCATCATCAGCCTAGACGATTACGAGAGAATCGATCATGTGCTCCTCGAAAAGTATAAGCTGAGTTTATCGAGTTTATACCGGGATATGGCCTTGATATATAAGGAAAACAGAGGTAATATCGCACACTGACAAGGGAGGTGTAGCCCATGGAGAAAAGGGTTTCACGGCTGGAAACACTGCCGAAACTGGCACCGGAATACCGGGTGGCAGCCTATGCGCGAGTTTCTTCTGAGAAGGATTTGCTATGGTTTTTTAGTTCGATTAAGTAACGGCCTCAATGAACATGTTCTTCATACACTATCTGGGATAACTCCTACGAAAAACACTCAAGGGACTTGCTTTATTGGGAGAAAGTGATATAATGAATATACCAAATTAATTGTTACTTTATCTGGAAAGGGGGATCGTTTTTTGTAGTTCCCGTAGGTTTATTTCGGATGAAATGAAAGGAAGGATACCCATGAAAAAAAGCACTCGCATCCTTGCGCTGGTAACAGTGTTGCTGTTTGCCTTATCGTTGGTGCTGATCATTGGCATTGATACCAACTGGGGCAAAGCTGAACTGACCAATATGACGCTAGTCACGCCCGACGGCGATGAGATCAGCGCACTGATGTGGCGGCCTCGAAGTGCCACACCGGAGAACCCTGCTCCCTGTGTGCTGTACTGCCATGGCGGCAACGACATGAAGGAGCAGGGTAGTTCCTACGCTGTTGAGCTGGTTCGCCGCGGATATGTGGTGGTGGCGTGGGACTATTCCAACTGCGCCCGTTCCGACATCGCCACAGGCACCAGCGAAACCGCGTCCAATCCCGCGACAGGCGCGCCCACCATGGGCGGTGAAACGGTGTGGAACACGATCAAGACCTTCAACTTCATCGATCACGGAAAGATCGTAACCGCCGGCCACTCCATGGGCGGCCAGTACAGCATGGGCCTGGCCATGAAGCACCAGCAGGAAGTGTTCCTGCAGGTCACCCTGGGTATGAACTTCTGGGGCGCGGCGGACAACCAGCAGCGTGACTTCAACTTCGCCAACGTTCTGGGCGACTCCGATGAAAGCACGCTGGCCCGCAACCCCTCCATCGCCAAGGTGTTTGAAAACGAACAGCTGCGCCGCATCTTCTTTGGCGATTATACCAGCGAAGCCGATCAACTGCCCTCCATCGAGATCGGCCAGCGCTACACCGTCACCGGCACCGACGGCAAGGAATATCACCGTGCTGGTTATATCCCCGACAGCTGCCACGCTTATTACCTGGTGGACAATGACGCCATCCGCACCATGGTTTACGCCATTACCAGCGAGGTTGGCCTGGGTCTGGACGAAGGCGTGAATTCCTGGGCAGACGTCAACAAGATCAGCCTGGTCTGGCAGATCAAGGATTTGGGTTATATCGTGATGCTGGCCGCCACGGTGTGCGCCATGTTCACGATGGCCAGCTTCCTGTTCAGCACACCTTCCTTTGGCAAATTGCAATTGAAAGCTCAGCCTTCCGTCAGCTTCAAGAAAGGTACCTGGCAGTGGTGGGTGTGCTTGGCTGTGCTCTGCCTGCTGCCCCTGGTGCTTTATCGCCCCGGCATCCTGGCGTCCCGCAGCTTCCTGGGCATCAACGTGAACAGCTTGTGGCTGCTGGGCGGCACCAACAACTCCTACATCAGCTGGCAGTGGATGGTCTCCATCGGCATGCTGGCGCTGTTCCTGGTGTATCACTTCGTATGGGGCCGCAAGCACGGCGGCAACGCGGCGGCTTATGGCTTTGCATCCTCTGAGAGGGGCGGCTTCTCCCTGGGCTATGTGTGTAAGAGCTTCGCGTTCGGCCTTCTCACCGTAGGCTGCGGCTATCTGGTGTTCGGCCTGATCTCTTCGTACACCCAGCAGGGTATGCATATTGCCACCTTCATGTTCAACACCATCAAGTTCAACCGTACCCTGTGCATTCTGATGTATTTCCTTTTCCAGATTCCCTACTTCCTGACCAGCAGCTTGGCTATGAAGAGCGTGGGCATCGGCGATGGAGACGACAGCGTAAAGGGCACCCTCAAAACAGTGGTATTGGGCACCCTGATCTCTCTAGGCGGCCTGTTCCTGCTGTGGTTGTTCTTCGTGCTGGTGCTCAACCTGGGCAACACCATCACCAGCGTGGGCTACTTCAAGAATGACCGCATGTACATCTACACCATCGCCATCCTGCCTCTGGCCATCGGTATGACCATCGCCAACGCGCTGAACATCTACATGAGCAAAAAGACCCACAGCATCTGGCCGGGCTTGTTCACGGCGCTGCTCTGGGGTAGCTGGATGATCATCAGCTGCGGCGGCATGACCAAGTATTTATATTGACGGCTTATCAAAAGAAACAACACAGGTTCTGACACATAATACAGATACGATGCAAATAAATCAATTATGGCCCAGGAGCAATTCCTGGGTCTTTTGTCTCCATGGTTTTGATAGCAATAACCAAAAGACGCCGCGGAATGGGGTTATAACACTGTGACCGATACCGTTATCGAAAAATGCAAGGAGTATGTCGTTGAGCCGGCCAAAACCATTATGAATGTCCTATCAAAAGATGAAATCAGGCACTTTGAGCCTACGGGGAGATTGCCAGAAGCCCCACGCTTAGCGGCTTTCCGGACAAAAAGTAACAACCCCAATCTCGTATCAAGATTAGGGTTGTTGGGTGGAAAGAAACGTGAATTTTGATACGATGTTACCATGTGTTACTTTTTTGGTGATGGTAACATACGGTTCGGAGATGGTAACGCGGGCTTAGGCGATGGTAACACGGACTTTTTTGAAGACCCTTGCGCTAACTGGGCTACCACTTACGGCAAGGCTACCACACCGGCCTCCCGCACGTAAAGCCCGCGCCGGAAAATTTCCTGCCCCGTCTCCATGCCCCTGCTTGGATCATCCCCGCAGGAGATTTGCTGCCTTGGATGATACACTTTCATTGTCCATGATTGCAAAATTTTGTCCTTGACATCAGAATCAATTGAACTTCGCAAGAATTCTGGTATAATGATTATAGCGCAATCTGATTGCTCAAAAGGAGGATCAAAATGGCTGTCAGTTATATATGCGCACAAAGATCAATTTGCGTTTCTATACCAACCCTGTTCGAATCCGATGAGTGAATTACTAACGCTGGGAAAAGCATTGCTTCGTGAATATATCAGGGAAATGAGTGATAATATAAAATGGTACACGACCCACTTGTGAGTGTGATTATTCCCGTATACAATGTTGAATCCTATCTGGCAGAAGCGTTGGAAAGCGTCATTAATCAGACTTACAAAAAACTTGAAATCCTTATTGTTGATGATGGCTCTACGGATAGGTCATGCAACATCTGCGATGTATATGCAAGTAGAGACGAGCGAATCCGTACGATTCACCAGGAAAACAAGGGACTCAGCGCTGCGCGCAATGCAGGACTGGATCGAATGACGGGAGAAGTATGCGCTTTTCTTGATCCCGATGATGCTTATGAAAATACCTTTATAGAAAAGCTGCTAACTGCGATGGTTCGTACTGATGCAGATCTGGTTGTTTGCAAATACACTACTCATCAGACAGAAGGAATGCTATTTCTGAACGGTGAACAATCTATGCCAATGGGAATCGCTGGCAGTTATGACCGAGTTAACGGTCTTCGTGCTTTGGCGGATGAGAGAATTAACGTTAACGTGTGGAATAAACTGTATCGAAGGGAACTGTGGGAGAAAACCCGGTATCCAAACGGTTATGTATATGAGGATGTTGATACAATGTTTCGTATCTTCGATAACTGTTATTTGATCCAAATTCTCGATGAAACTTTGTATCTTTATCGAAATCGTCTGGGCAGTATTACGGCTACTCTTTCGATGAAGAATATACAGGACATGAATCTGGCCTGTTCACATTTTGCTTCATTCATTGCCCTAAGGATACCTGAAATATTTACGCCCAAACAGGAACGAAGATGGCGCCAAAGACCTATAAGGCGCATGATTGTCAATTATATTAAATATTCGAATAGCAAGGGGTCTGAAGAAATTATTTCTCGTGAGAAATTGAGGGAAAAGATTCTTTCAAGCGGAAAAAAGGCAGGCATTGAAACGTTTGATGTCAGAACAAGAATTGCTTGGCATATGCTACGTATTTTTCCTTGGCTCCTGAAAATCACCTATCTGGTTTATCGTCCCATACGTTTGATGGCGCTCAAAACAATTGGCCGATGAGAATAATCATGTGAATTTGATGACAACCTATCGGCGGACAAGGTTATGGCATACGAATTATATACTGATGTAAAAGGTGGTCTCCTGTTGAAAAGAACGATTATCAGCAATATCTCTTGCAATTTTATAATCAAGATCATCCGGTTCAGCTGTTCATAGTTAAAGTCTGTAGGATCACCGTTTTTGACCGGGAGCCGCATCATACCAAAGCCAAGATTCTTCATGTTGTATTCCTCCTTTTTTACTCAGCATCCGGCTGCTGACCATCGTGCGCCTTCCACTGACATTCTGTCATCTCCATATGACTAAACGATGCTGTGAAAGAGCCGTTCTCGGCACTGCAGGCGTAAATACCGAACTGAATCTCATCCTGCACATTGAACATATGACAGATCCGCATCTGCTTGAACCGTATACCGTCATCCGAATATTCGATGCAGAAATCATCCTCCCTGCGGCTGAGACGGAACCATGCTGATTTGATGGTAGCGTCCACATCAACAGATGCCCAATCTGAATAGCCGTTATTGGTCACGACGCTGCCAAGACGCTGGATCTGATCATTCTCATACTCCATCGCGGCCTTCAGCCAGTTATCGCTGTCCAGATACATGATGATCCCGCTCTGATCATAGCGCACACTGGTATCGAATTCCGTCTTCACCACGAAGGAAAAGTACTTCTCGCTGGTCTTCATCTGCAACGCTGGGGCGTTATCATTGCGGAAATGATAATAGGTGCGCTGCCAAAGATCCGTATGTGGTTCCGTGGTGATCTCAACACGTTCCTCCGTGATAAAAAAGTGCTTCGGCGCTCTTATCCATTCCATCGTTTTAGGATTGATCTTCATTTCCGTACTCCTCCTTAGCCTGTATAGGCATCCTCTGCTGTATTCTTGTAATTCTGCTTCGCCAGCCACTCCTGCTCCTCGTCATTCTCAGGAATGTCGATGCGCTCAATCTTGAAGATGACCGGTCTCGTTCCGTCATTGCAGCAGGCGATCATCATCCGGTCGTCATTCGTCCAGCCCTTCATTATGGAGCCACCTTGAAGTGCCGTGTACACATATCTGCTGACGGCATCCCACGCCTCTCCGCAAAACTTGCCGTTCATCAGGTGATAGAAATCGTCCTGCTGTGGCGTTCACCTGAGCAGGAAGGTATCGCCTGGCTTAAAGAACGGACAGGGACCTGACTTGGGATCCGCCAGGTATTGTTCCTGAAACTCTGAAAAGCACTTCGTTTCCAGTACGGTGATTCTGCATTCATGTTGCATGTCATTTTCCCTTCTTCGCAGACTTCGTGATTTCCTCATGGTAGAAATAGTTGCACACCACGGGCGGTTCGCCGAAGGGTGCACGGTGCTGGTCGTCATCCCGGATATACAGCATTCCTTCTTTTGCTGTGTATTCCCGGATTTCCTGATCCAGCTTTGTCCAATAATCCCGGTTCTTCTTCGTATAGATCTCATGGTACAGGCCGTCCAGTTCCGGATGATGCTCGTGGATCCAGTCGAGGATCCGTTTTTTATAATCGCCCCGGAGGTTCAGGTTTTCCAGCCATACAAGGTTGCACTGATGCTTGGCCCGCTCAATGATGGCGATCACGTCCGTGATGCCGGGGAAAATCGGCGAGATGAAGCAGGTGGATTGAATGCCCGCCTCATAGAACTGCCGCATAGCCTCCAGCCTGCGTTCGATGCTGGCGGCGCGATCCATTTCCTTACGGAAGCCCTCGTCCAGTGTATTGATGGACCAGGATACATGGGCGCTTGGAAACTGCTTGATCAGGTCCAGGTCTCGAAGAATCAGGTCGGATTTTGTGGAAATGCTGACGCTGATTCCCGTGGGAAGCAGTTGCTCCAGCAGTGCGCGGGTACGCCCATACTTCTTCTCCAGCGGCTGATAGGGATCCGTCACCGAGCAGAAGAACGCTTCCTTTCCCGCGTATTTGCCGGTCTTATCGATAGCGGGCCAGCTTTTGACGTCCACAAATTCACCCCAGGGCTCCGGATGGTTGGTGAACCGCTTCATAAAACTGGCATAGCAGTATTTGCAGGCATGGGTGCAGCCCACGTAGGGGTTGACCGCATAATCCGATACCGGCAGGTTAGTTTTGGTCATGATGTCCTTGACTTCGATTTCATTAATAACCAATGTCAGACCTCCTCATTTATCTCGCTATGGCCCATACGCCCGCGCTGATTCCCGCCATCACAGCCATCAGCACGACCATCCACAGGACGGTTGCCAAGGCCGTCTGATTGTGCACTCGGAAGAACGGATAAGGGCCGTCCACCTTTCTGATCCCGTTCAGATACAGCATGATCAGGCCATAGATCAGAGTGATAGATCAGAGTGATAATGACCGGCAGCCAGATTATATCACTGTGACGCTCCGCGAAAGTGTAGGAAATGGTGGACAGGATCGGGCAGAGAACGTGATGATACAATCCGTTTCCTGACCACAGCAGCTTTTTCGGATCGCCGCCCATCGGGATCAGCACACAGGTAGTGACAAAAAAGGTCATGACCAGCATGCAGGTGCTAAGATAGCGGAGCGTGGTGACCCACGGCGGCTGCCCCAGCACCACAAGCAGCATCGCGGAAACCGTGGTGATCAGATTTGACAGCTGTGTATAGAATACCAGTACCCGCCATCTCCGGTCTGAGACGCTTAACGACAGGCCCCGCGCCTCCAGCAGCAGGATCACGAGACACAAGATACGGGCCAGATTCATTTACTCTTTCGACCTCCTGTTTGGGGCGTGCTTCCGCTGAAGCAAAGCGGTTGCCTGCAACCCGTTCCCGATAAGTCCTTTATTCCTATTTTTCTCCTCCTGCCAGCCATCCGATGATATCAAATTGCAGGTACGCTTCCGCAACGTCCCGGTGCTTTGCATTTTCCAGGATGGTGAGCTGCGCATCCGGATTCCTTTTCTGCAGTTCCGGGAAAAACGCGGTATTGCTATTGTATGCGTTTTCATCCGACGGGTCTGAACCGACGAATGACCAGATGCATTGGCGCAATGGCGATTGTCGGCGCAATACAGGACGGGATTTCAGGAGATTATTCCACGCTTGCCGTCAAAGCAGTTCTGGACTTTATCATCATTACAGTCATGACATCTTCACTCGGTAAAGGATGTACGTTCTC
>JAFWQM010000176.1 GCA_017509065.1 Clostridia bacterium | reverse complement strand
TGGACCCTGCGGGAAATGGGCTACGACGTGGTGATCATCAACAACAACCCGGAAACGGTGTCCACCGACTATGACACCGCCGACCGGCTGTACTTTGAGCCCCTGTGTCCCGAAGACGTGATGAAGATCATCGAGGTGGAGAAGCCTATCGGCGTGGTGGTGGCTTTCGGCGGACAGACGGCCATCAAATTGACAAAATTCCTGGATGAAAAAGGCGTTCGCATTTTGGGCACCTCTGCCGAATCTATCGACATCGCCGAGGACCGGGAGCGCTTCGACGCGCTGCTGGAGAATTTCGGCATCCGTCGCCCCAAGGGCATGGGCGTGCGTACCTTGGAAGAAGCGGTAAACGCCGCCGAGGAATTGGGCTATCCCGTTTTGCTGCGGCCCTCCTACGTGATCGGCGGGCAGAACATGACCATTTCCCGCGCCAAAGAGCACACCGTGGCCTACATGGAAAAGATTCTGGCGGGCGGCATCGATAATCCCGTTCTGATCGACCAGTATCTGCCGGGCATTGAATTGGAAGTGGACGTGATTTCCGACGGCACCGACGTGCTGATCCCCGGCATCATGGAGCACATCGAGCGGGCGGGCATCCACTCCGGCGACTCCATCGCCGTGTATCCGCCTTATAACCTGAACGACGTGTTCCTGCGGAAAATCTGCGACTGCTCCGAAAAGCTGGCCTTAGCTTTGGGAACAAAAGGCCTGGTGAACATCCAATACCTGATTTACAACAATGAACTGTACGTGATCGAGGTGAATCCCCGTGCCAGCCGCACGGTGCCTTATATCAGCAAAGTGACCAAGGTGCCCATGGTGGACCTGGCTTCCAAGGTGATGCTGGGGGAAAAGCTGATCGACTTGGGCTACGGCGCGGGGTTATACCGCACGCCGCCCTATGTGGCCTGCAAGGTGCCGGTATTCTCCTTTGAAAAGCTGAACGACGCCAACAGCATCTTAGGGCCCGAAATGAAATCCACCGGCGAGGTATTGGGTATCGGCAAGACCCTGCCGGAAGCGCTGTTCAAGGGCCTCACCGCGGCGGGCTTCAAGGTGCCCGCCGCGAACAGCAAGCACAAAACCGGCGTGCTGCTCAGCGTGGAGGAAAACGATTATCAGGAGATCATTTCTCTGGCGAAACGGCTTTATGATTTGGGCCTCAGCCTCTACGCCACCACCGGAACGGCCAAGGCCATCGAAAGCCTGGGCATTCCCGTCAAAGCCGTTGCCAACGCAACGGAGAACGACGAGATCACCGGCCTCATGGAAAGCGGAAGCGTGCACTACATCGTGTACACCGGGGCCGTCAAGGACGCCACCATCGGGGACTATACCGTGCTGCACCGGAAGGCCATGCAGCTTGGCATCCCCTGCCTGACCAGCTTGGACACCGCCGGGGCCCTGGCGGACATCATGGCGAGCCGCTTTACGGCTCAGAACATCGAGCTCATCGACATCAACCACATGCGGGCGTGGCGGCAGCGCATCCATTTTGCCAAGATGCAGAGCTGCGGCAACGACTACATCTTCATTGAAAACTTCGACGGGGCCATCACCTGCCCGGAATCCCTGTGCGTGCAGCTGTGCGCGCCGCACTTCGGCATCGGCGGAGACGGGATCGTCCTGATCGAAAAATCCGATATTGCCGACGCCAAAATGCGGTCCTTCAACAAGGACGGCAGCGAAGGCAAAATGGCGGGAAACAACATCCGCTGTGTGGCGAAGTACCTCTACGATAAGGGTTATGTGCGCAGCGAATACCTGTCCATCGAAATGGGCGGCAAGGTGCATCATCTGCGCGCCTACCTGCGGGACGGCAAGGTGAATTCCGTTTCTGTGGACATGGGCAAAGCGTCCTTCGCGGCGGAGCAGGTGCCGGTAGTGGCCGACACCCCGGAAGTGGTGAACCAAACCCTGACCATCGGCGGAAAAGAATACGCCGTCACCTGCGTGTCGGTAGGCAATCCCCATTGCGTGGTGTTCTTGGACGCCATCGACGGCATCGACCTTTCTGACATCGGCCCGCAGTTCGAGTACGCGGAAATCTTCCCCGAGCGGGTGAACACGGAATTTGTGCGGGTAATCAATCCCACCACCCTGCGCATGCGGGTGTGGGAGCGTGGCAGCGGGGAAACCTTAGCCTGCGGCACCGGAGCCTGCGCCGCCGTGGCCGCGGCGGTGAAAACCGGCCTGTGCCCCACTGGGCGGGATATCGTGGTCAAATTGGCTGGGGGTGACCTGACCGTAAACTGCACGGAGGAGCGCGTCATCCTCACCGGCGAAGTCACGTATGTATTTGAAGGAATCGCGTAATATACTTCATCACCGCTTCGCTGACTGCCAGAGACAGCATTAAAACCGCCCGGAAGGTTCGCAAACCCCTCCGTGCGGTTTTTCGCTTATTGCTCCATCTGGCGGCCCACGATGCCAGCCGCCGTTTCCGCCACCTTGATTTCCGTATCGCCCATCCGGGCGCCCTGCTCCCGGGACAAAAGCAGCACCGCGCCGATGGCTTCCCCGTCCGCGATGATGGGCGACACCACCTGGGCCGTGTAGCCGGATACGTCCTCCTCGTTGGTCACGGGCACGATCCTGCCCGCGCCTGTGCGGTTGCTGCTCACCGTCTGCCGCGCCTGAATAGCGCTTTCTAAATCGGGGCTGATGGGCTTATCCCATAGCTCTTTTTTGCTCACCCCGCTGGCCGCCACCACCTGGTCTCGGTCCACGATGCACGCGATGTGCCCTAAGGACCGGAACAGCGATTCCGTGTAATCCTTGGCAAAGGAGCTCATTTCCCCAATGGGGGAATACTTCTTCAAAATCACTTCCCCGTCCCGGTCCGTGTAAATTTCCAGCGGGTCACCGTCGCTGATCGTATTGACACAAAAGGCTCTGTTCCGCGTGTTTTTGGAGCGCTGGAGCAGCATGACCTGTCCCTTTGTGCCTCGTTTAAAATTTACGGCTTCCCCTGTTTCCGCGTCCGTCACGGTGCCGGAATTCAGCAGGGCGTCGATATCCGCTTTCAGCTTTACGTCGATGTGATCGGTGTAAATCAGAATTTCCTCCACCAGGAGCCCCAGGTCCCGGTTGTCCAGATGATCCTTTTCCAGGATTTCATCGAAGATTTGAAGGGCTGTCTTGGCTTTCCGGTTCACACGAATGATCAGGTTCCGCCGGTTCTGGTTCAGGGTGATCTGGTTTTGCAAGCCGGTGATGCGTTCCACCAGGCTGCTTTCCATTTCATCGTAGGTTTCTTCCAGCAAAGCCGCCTGTTCGGGATGCTTCATCAGATCGCGGATGCGCTGGCGCTTGGTGGCTTTCAGCTCCTCCTGCAAATCCTCCACCACGTCCGTCAGGTTCTTCACGCTGCGCTCCGCTTCGTCAATGTCCTCTTCCTCCTGGCTCAGCTCGCCGTTCAGCTTGTCGATCATCCCTTGGGCATTGTCCCGCACCTTTTTCAGGTACATTTTCAGCAGCTCGTCCAGGGTGCTGGTCTTGGTGTAATGGCTGGTGCAGGCTTTCAGGCCCCTGCGGTGATATGCCCCGCAATGGTAAGCGTCCACCCCCGTGGCCCGGCTCATGGTGAACATGGGCGATCCGCAGTCCCCGCAGCGAAGAAAACCGGTGTAGGCATTCTCGTTTTTCTTGATTCCGGTATAATCGCTGGCGGCCCGGCGGTCAATCATATCCTTTACCGTGGCGAAGGTGCGGTAATCAATGATGGGCTGGTGATGGTTTTCGAGGACGATGTGCTCGTCCTCGTCCCGCTTCACATCCTTGCCGTTGATTTTCTTCCGGTAATACTTCCCCTGGCGCAGGGTTCCGATGTAAAAATCATTGGTCAGGATGGTCTGCACGCTGATGATGCTCCACTCCGGGCGGCACTTCCGGTGATACTCCCTGCCCTTCATTTCTACGCGAGTTTTTTCGCTCATCCGTGGCGTGGGGATCCCCTCGTCCGTCAGGCTGTTGGCGATGCGCTTGTACCCCCAGCCCCCCAAGTATCTTTGGTAAATCAGCCGCACAATTTCCGCTTCCGTGGGCACGATTTCAAACTGCTGGCTTTCCGTGACGATGTAGCCATAAGGCGCGGCGCAAATCCATTTCCCATCCTCCTGACGGCGGCGCACCACGGCGCGCACCTTCTTGGATGTGTCGGTCACCGGCATTTCGTTGATCAGGAACTGGAATTGGATTTTCAGCCAATCGTCGTCATTGGGGTAATCGATGCCGTCGCCGATGGAAATGATGCGCACCCCCGCGTCCCGCAGGTCCTCCAGCTCCACCAGGCCCCGGCTGTTCCGGCGGGAGAAGCGGGAAAAGTCCTTCACGATCAGGATGTCGATCTGGTGCGCCATCAGCTTCCTTCGCATCCGCTGATACCCGTCGCGCTGCTCAAAGGTGTAACCCGATTTATCCCTGTCCTCGTAAAACACCAATTCGCTTTCCGGGAACCGCTGCTTCACAAAGTCTGAAATGATGGCCTTTTGGTTCTCAATGGACGTGTTTTCCTGGTTCAGTTCATCGTCTACCGAGATTCGGGCGTATCCCGCTATGGTAAATCGTTCTATCAATGCTATCACTTCCAAATGAAGATTTCTTCATATATATTGTAACACAGAGAACGATCCTTGACAAGATACGATTTTTCTCATCGCCAAAGATATTTCCGCCACTGGCGGTCTTTGGCGATTCGTCCCTTACCAAGAAAGCTGCCTTTTTCATATATCATATAATCATCTTCATCAAACAAGGTTGTTTAGATGACCGCCTTTTCATGTACCATTCTATCCTGCTCCAGCTTTTTCTTATTATACTGGAGCAGCTCCAGCGTCAGCTCCGATACATCCTCTTTGCCGGAGAAAAAAACGGATACCAGATACTTTTTTCTTTTGTATTCCGCGTACAGCGCTTTCAGTTTTTCTTTCGTCCCAGTGCTTTCCTGATCCGCATGGTTCAGCCACACGCAGACGATTTTTTCTTTTGCGTGTACGTCGATCTGCATCCGTTCTCACCTCCCTCCTATTGTTTTCCTTCATCATATTTTTATACAGTTCATGTTTTCCCTGCACTGTTTTTATGCTTCCCATGAAAGCGCGTATATTGGATCCAGGCTGTTCAATTTTCAAGATTCGCTTCGGCGCTGCCGCCAAATGTGTGCCTCGTACAATTCATGCGACCAGGAACATTCTGGTTTTCTTAGGACGGTTTACGCCGCACCAGATCACTTTAGGCATCCATGAAAGCAATTCACTTGTTCTTGCAAGCATTACAGAGTTTACCTGGTCACATAAACATTATACCATTCAATGAGAACAAATGTTGGTGTATTTCCCACCCATTCTGCGGTATCTTTGGTGTATTTCCCACCCTTTTCTCAAATATACATGTATACATGGGATACTCGGTCATGGGAATACTTCACCAGTGCGGTCATAAAAAAGCATGTTTGCTTTTCCAGCACCATAAACATTATAATGGGACTATTCGCTCTCGGTTGGCGGAATTTCCACCATTCCCTCATCAATTACTTTTCTCCTGACATTCCAGAACCTCTATCGTCTCTGCTTGATCAGTCTTTCGGTCCACAATTTGATCCCTCCTTCCTTTCGCCTCCATGATAAACTTTAAAGGTGAAAAAACCCTTCACCTTTAAATCAGGTTTTTCAAAAAAGTTTTCGACAAAAATTGACAAGCAATTGAATCGACATTTTTCGTCATTTCCTTTCTTTATTCTAGGAATAGAGCACTTCATGGAGCAGAGCACCCTTCCCATTCCGCATGGTAAATGTTAAAGGTGCAAAATCCCTGCACCTTTAAAATCATTTTCTAAAAAAATCGTTCGACATAATTCGCATTGAAGAATTAAAACGGCGGTGAACGTGAATAAATAATGTTGACAGCCGTTTTAATTGCGATTATAATTTAAAGCGGCGGTGAAATGTAAATCATCTTCTTCGCAGCCCGTTAAAGTGATCGGGGGAATGGAAAATGATCGGGCGGGAAAAAGAAGTCAAGGAACTGAACAAACTATATGACCGGAACCGCGCGGAGCTGGTAGCTGTCTACGGACGACGCCGCGTGGGGAAAACGTATTTGATCGACGAGACCTTTGCTGGCAGGATCACATTCCGCCATGCCGGTCTTTCCCCAGCGGATGAGGACGCGAAGGGGCTGCTTCGGGCGCAGCTGGATCATTTTTATAATTCATTGATTCTATTTGGCATGGAGAAAAGCAAAAAGCCGGATAACTGGCTGGATGCTTTTCTGCTGTTGGAGCAATTCCTGCAAAAAATCGATGATGGTTCAAGACAGCTGGTGTTTCTGGATGAACTGCCCTGGCTGGACACGCCGCGGTCAGGATTTATCCGAGCCTTTGAAGGCTTCTGGAACAACTGGGGCTGCCATCGGAAAAACCTGATGGTCATTGTGTGCGGCAGCGCCAATTCCTGGATGATGAACAGTCTGATCAACAATCATGGGGGCCTGTATAACAGGGTGACTTATGAAATCAAGCTCGCGCCTTTTACGCTGCAGGAGTGTGAAGCGTTCTTCCAGGCGAACAATATCAGGCTTTCGAGATATGATATTGCCCAGAGCTACATGATCTTCGGCGGCATTCCATATTATCTGGGGTATTTCGACGGCGAATACAGCTTAGCCCAGAATGTGGACAGGATCATTTTTGCCAGAAACGCGAAGCTGAAAGACGAGTATGACAGGCTGTACCAATCGGTGTTTATCAACCCGGACACGGAAAAGGCCATCGTAACCTTCCTGGCAACACGCAATGCCGGCTTCACCAGAAAAGAAATCACCGAAAAGCTCGGCATGTCTGACGGAGGCAGGCTGTCCAAGAGCCTGAACGCGCTGATTGCCAGCGATTTTGTGGTGAAATATGTGCCCTTCGGCATGGGAAAGCGGGAGGAACACTATAAAGTTGTCGATCCGTTTTGCCTGTTCTATCTGCATTTTATCCGTGATATAAGCGGAGGCAGCGAATCCTTCTGGCAGGAAAATGTGACCGCCCAGCCCGTTGTTACCTGGCGGGGTTTGGCCTTTGAACACGTTTGCTTTAATCACATTCCCCAAATCAAAAAGGCGCTGGGCATTTCCGGCGTTATTACCTCCGCCTCCGCATGGTCCAAACGGGAGGATGATCAGGAAGGAACACAAATCGATCTCCTGCTGACCCGGAACGATAACGTTCTGAACATGTGCGAAATCAAGTTCTATGGCGGAAAATATACCGTAAAAAAGGACGATTACCTGACGCTGCTCGGCAGGCAGGAACTTCTGATGGGCAAAGTCAACCCCAAAATAACGATTCGCAGCACGCTCATTACCACATACGGCCTGACGCAAAATGAATACAGCGGTGCATTTACCAACGTGATCACGCTGGATGATCTGTTCGCTGAATGAAATAACCTATGACTCAAAGCATTTGAAAAAAGCTCTCTGGCGATAGGTTCACGAGAACAATGATCGCGCAGGAGCTTTCTATGAACGTTACTGATCTCATAGGCGATAACGCCCTTCCCATTTCCCATGGTAAAAAACAACTTTGGCTCAATGCAAAAGTTTGTGGGGGAAACTGCTCTTTGGATGCCCAAGAGCGGTTTCCCCCACGCCCCCTCCCGAGAAAGCAGTGGAAGAATAAAAAAGCAATTTTTCTCCCTTAATTTCTTTCGAGGTAAAAATGCAGATGTATGAGTGTTCCCTCTCAAAATTTTTCATTGAACCACAACTTTTTCAAAAGAAGTTGTCGACAAGAAGCGACAAGGGATTTGGGGGATCATCACTTAACATTTTTAGCCTTTTTTACTTGGAAATATATAGAGCCAAGCCAATTTTCTTTCCATCACCTATTGAAAAAGTTAAAGCGGCAAAAAACTTGCCTCTTTAAAATATATTCTTGAAAAATCGTTCGACATTTTTCACATTCCCTATTCCTTCGTTCAAGTCAATCACATGGCAGCAGTCCGCCACCTGTTTCGTCAGTTGGAAAAACATGCTTCGTTCGCATACTCCCTATTTTCTATGGTACACCCCATTCCGCCGATAAGTCCGGCGGATTCAGAAGGAATTTTATAAAGCCTTTTCGACAAAAATGGAATTCTTTGCATTATGTAACATAAGTGTTTTTCGTAAAATGATAGAAAAAAAGCAGACGATGGCCATCAATTTCAGCCGTCGTCCGTTTTCCCGGCGGGGGTTATTTATCGTGTATGAGCGAAGAAGTATCTTACCAAATATTGCTCTATAAATTTTGAAATAGGGTCACCCGGATAGTAATTTCTGGCTTTATAAGCGAAATACGCTGAAATCACAGCCAGCAAACCGGAGCATGCGCCCTCTCAAATAGCCATAGTACACTATACCGATCTTTAAGATCTTTCGCATACAAAATGGCATCATTGATTTTCTCTTTTCCATAGAAAGCGTTGAATTGATTGATATCCAGCCCGATGGCCTGAACCATCTGAATCATTTCTTTTTCCGTAGGGGCTTCTCTCAGAATCTTGCAAATTGATCCCCATTTTCCGGCAATACTGAAAAAATCATTTTTTTCATGCCATCCCAGTTTTTTCTGAAGATGAATCACGCCGTCTGCTGAAGAGGTATATATCCTGCGGATTTCTTTTTCCCACGCTGCGCTATCGAATGACTGCCGTGCAGGGATGCTATTGGCCAGTATTTCACGCAATCTTGCTGTTACTACCGATGAATAGAGAACGTCGGTGCCATGCGGATAATACGGTTCGTTGTGCAATATACCGGTAATCTCAAAATAATGAGATAAATGATGTTCGCTGCCGGAGGCGGGGCGGGAATTTCCCACAAAGCTCATGGCAATTCCGACAATCAAAAGTGCTTCCATGAGCGCCGCGATTGCCTGCTCATCGCGCTGCAATATGCCGCTTGCCAGCGATTCCACTTTTTTTGCGGTCTCATACACCAGATCGTATACTGCTTGGCAAAAGTATTCGCCGTTGATCAACGCGCTCAGTTTCCAGTCATTCAGGCAGGAATATTTGCCAATGATATCGCCCCAGCCCGATTGAAGCATTTCCATCGGCGCGTTTTTCAGGATATCAGTATCGCCTATGATCGCTTTGGGCGGTCTGGCTCCCAGCGTGATCTTCATTCCTTCCAGGATCAGTGCTGCCCCTACAGAGGCAAATCCATCCATGGAGGGCGCAGTAGCCACGATCATATAAGGCAAACCATGCTGAAAGCTCACATGCTTGCATAGATCATTGATGACCCCTGAGCCAAGGCCGACGATCAAGTCCGTATCCGGCGTGATACAGGCGGTGATTTCGGTAATTGCCTGCTCATTTGGAATCACTACTCGCCCGTTTCCATTCAGTACAAGTGGGCATGCTTTTGCTTGAATCTGCGTATACACTTTTTCCCCGTATCCAATCATCTGGAATACAGCGACTGGAACTACTACGAGCCCGACAAGGTAACCCAACTGTCCCGTGCCGACTGGGAAGGTACCTGGCCCAAAGAATACAAGGATATGACCGCCCCTGCCTCCATGCTGGCTGACCTGAATGGCAAGTATTACGAGGTCAAAAAGGATGACGACACCTCCAAGATCGTGTTCGGCGCGAACAACGGGCTGAAATTCTATGATCTGGCCTTCCGGGATTTCGACGACCCCGACTGGCAGAAGCTCATTGACCAAATGACCATCGACGAATGTCTGGGCCTGCTTTGCTACGGCGGAAACGAGTTCCGCGATATTCCCTCCATCGGCTTTATCCGCGGCTCCTTCACCGAAAACTCTGGCAACGGTATGCAGTCTGAAATGTGTGACGCCCGCGTGGACGCGCCCTGGGCTGTAAGCAAGAAGGACAACAACGGCCACTTCTATCTGGAGCTGTACGCCACTGCTCCCACTGTGGCTTCATCCTTTGACCCGAGCCTGCAATTCCGCATGGGCGAAGAAGTAGGTCTGCAGGCGCTGATCGTGGGCCTGCCCATCCTGTGGGGCCCTGGCCTGAACACCCACCGTATGGCTTACAACGGCCGGAACGGTGACTACTACTCTGAAGACCCGATCCTCACCGGCAACACCGGCATGGAATTTGCCATCGGCGCATTCAAATACGGCCTGCTGGCTTCTCCCAAGCACTTTGCTTTTAATGACCAGGAAACCAACCGCGGCGGCGTGGCCCCTTTCATGACCGAGCAGCGCGCCCGAGAGGTGGAGCTCCGCGCCTTCCAGATTCCCATGGAAGCGAATAAGTACGACGCCAAAGCGCCCGAATATTGGAACGGTGAAGAAAACCACGACTTTGGCATGCGCGGCATGATGACCTCCTTCTCCAAGATCGGCGGCGTGGAATGCACTGCCAGCGAAGGCCTGATCACCGACATCGCCAAGAACGAATGGGGCTTCAAGGGCTACGCCGTCACCGACATTGCCGACGATGTGGATCTGTTCGCCGCTGTTGCCAACTCCGGTGTGACTGGCTATGACCTGCGCGGTCGCTTCTCTGAATCCGGCTACGATACCCAGACCAACGACGGCCAACCCATCAGCGCGGAAATGTTTGCGGGCGATGCCAACATCCTCACAAAGATTAAGGAAGCCGCTCACAACACCATCTGGGCCTTCTGCCAGACCAACCTGATGAACGCCTACGATTCCTCCACCGAATTCCAGTCCGTCACCACCTGGTGGCGTGTGGCTTACAACGTCGCCATCCTGACGACCGGTGGCCTGTTCCTGGCTTTCGCAACGCTGTATACCGTTTCCGTGATCAAGAGCAAGAAGGAGGGCAAGTAAGATGTTGAAAAAGCAACGGGTTTCCTTCTATGTGGCTGCCGCGGCCGCCTTGTGCGCGCTGCTGGCGCTGGTTCTCTTCATCGTCAGCAACGGCACCGTGGGTTATCCCATCCTGAACAGTTCCTTGGCCATCTATTGCACCCTAGGCGCTTTCACTGCCTGCGTTTGCTCCCTGCTGGCCCAGATAAAAAACTGGAATGAGCTGCTTGTATCTCTTCTGCGGCTGGTGGCCCTAGGCCTCCTTTTCGTGGCTCTGACCGTAACGTTGGCCGACCGCGCGGTGGTGGCTGGCGGCCTGTTCACCTGGAACGGCCTGGACAAGTACGCCTGGAGCGCTTTCTATACCGGCGTCACCTGCATCGCGTTTCAGGTGGCCGCATCCTTGTTGATGGTGGTTTCCGGCTGCATGAAGCAAGGCGCGAAAAAATAATCTCCCTCTCTCTTAAACTGTATCGTTTTGCCCTGATCTTCTCGGAAGGTCAGGGCTTTTACGATGTAAAACCGATCAGTTACGATGTGCCTATTGCTTCTGCCTTTTGATTTTGCTATGCTGTATATGTAAAAGAATCAAGGGAATCATCCATCTCAATGCTCAAAACGAGGGGATATAAGAATGCTGAATATTATCATTTTGGAGGATCAGACGGAACAGGCGGAACGCCTGTCCCAGATGCTGAAAAAATATGCGGAGGCCCATGAAGGTTTTTCCTATCAATTAAAGCTGTATGACCGCTCCATTCCCTTCCTCACTGAATACAAGTGCGACGCGGACATTCTGTTCATGGACATTCAAGTGCCGGATATGCTGGGCATCGACGCGGCCAAGCGCGTTCGGCAGATGGATAACCGGGTGATGATCATTTTTATCACCATGCTCACCCAGTACGCCATCGAGGGCTATTCTGTAGGCGCGTTCGACTACGTGCTCAAGCCCGTGCGCTACGAGGAATTTTCCACCAAGATGGACCGGGCGTGCCGGATGCTGGCCCATCAGAACACCTCCATGACCCTGGAGGTGCGTACCAAGGAAGAGATCCGCCGCGTCAACGCGGACGAAATCACGTTCATTGAAGTATCCAACCATGACGTGCTCATCCATACGGACAGCGAAATCATCCGGCAATGGGGCAACCTGAAAAGCTACGAAGACAAGCTGGCCCCCGTCCATTTCGTGCGGTGCAGCGCATCCTTCCTGGTGAATTTGAAATATGTGCGGGCGGTGAACGGAAACACCGTCGTGGTACACGGCCACGAGCTGCCCGTCAGCGCAAGCAAGCGCAAGGAATTTCTGATGGCCCTGGCGCAATACAAAGGAGGCAGCCGGTAATGAGCTATATGCCTGTGTGGTATCAGCAGGGGCGCAGCGCGCTGCTGCTTTTGCAGTCGGTAATCGGGCTGCTGCTGGTATCCTATCCCATGAAGCGGCGGAGCCTCTTTTATCCGCGGCTGATCCTGTCCGTGCTGGCTGGGTGCGCGGTACAGTATCTCGCCCGGGGCATCTACATCGTGGGCAGTACGCCTCTGGCCATGGTCACCCATGCCGCCGCCGCGCTGCTGGTGTATCTCACGCTGAACGTGATCACCTGGTTCTGCTATGATGAAAGCCTTTGGACGGTGCTGTTCATGGCCGCCACCGGCTATATTGCGCAGGACATTGCGGGCACTGTGAAAACCTTGGTCCGGCAAATCGAATGGATAAACAGCTTTTCCAGGCAGCCGGAGGGCGGCATCCTGGTCGTGGATCTGGCTTGCTACGGCGCGGTATACATCTTGCTGTTTTTCGCACTGCGGCCCTTTGTGCGGAACCGGGAGGAGCACTTCGATAACAAGCTGAAAGCCGTTTTTTCCGTGTTCGTCCTTTTGCTGTGCATCGGTATGGCGCGGCTCACTCAGGATAACCCGGACAGAAACCGGCAGGCTGTGATCGCCGAAGCGCTGTTTCAGATCGTGATCGACGTGCTGGTGATCGCCCTGCAGTTCGGCGTGATGGAGCAGGCGCGGCTCGCCAGCAACATGGAAACCATGCGGGAACTGGTGCACACCCAGCGGGTGCAGTACGAGGCCAGCAAGGAAAGCGCCCAGCTGATCAACGAAAAGTACCACGACTTAAAGCACCTGATCAAATCCTTCCGGGGCACGGTGCCCCAGGAGCAATTGGATAAGCTCAAGCAATCCATCGCCGCTTACGAGCGGCCCGCCAATTCGGGCAATGAAGTATTGGACGTGCTGCTGGCCGAAAAAATCGGCATCTGCCAACAAAGGAATATTGTGCTCACCTGTTCTCTGGGCATGACGGACTTTTCCTTCGTGGAGGAATTGGACTTGTATTCCCTGTTCCAGAACGCCCTGACCAACGCCATCAACGCCGTGTCCACTCTGCCGGAAGGCGTGGAACGCTTCATTTCCCTGTCCTCCGTCCGGGACGGGAATATGCTCACCATCCACATGGAAAACCCCTGCGAGGAGGATATTGCCTTTGTGGACGGCCTGCCCCAAACCAAGGAGGACCCGGACTGGCACGGCTTTGGCATGAAGAGCATGAATCGCATCGCGGAAAAGTACAACGGCATGCTCACCGCCGAGCAGCGGGGGAAAATGTTCTTCCTGGATATTCTTTTGCTGGCTCCGGAACAATAATTACGATGTAAAACCTACCAATTGCGCGGTTCGCCTTGCGGCGGGCCGCGTTTTTTTATACGATCTTTTTACAGAATACGCCGTTGAAGGCGAAAAAAGGAGGGATTCCCCTTGAAGAAAATGCTTGCTCTGCTGCTGGCGGTGCTGCTCCTGGGCGTGTGCTTCGCCCAGGCCGAAAGCGCCGAATCCGTGTATGATGTTCTGACGCATCTCATGAACGGCCGGACCTTTACCCTCACCGTCACCGCCGAATCCGAAACGGAGAAACTGGCGAACGTGATTGCCCAATGCGGCGCCGTCACCTGCGCCCTGCGGCAGGAGAACGACGAAATCCTGCTGACCGCCGCCTGCGATGGGGACGCTTACCTGAACGCCGCCGCCACGAAGGACGGCGTGCGCTTTGAAACCAACCTGATCGAGAACGGAACCTTCTCCAGCGATTGGGCCGCCCTGGCCCCGGTGATCACCTGGGAGGCTGGCATGTTCAGCGTTACCATGACCGGTCCTGATCATGAATTGATCCGGTTCACCTGCAAGGCGTCCGGCGAATCTCCCGATGACTGCCAGGTAGAAATCGACATCGGTTACATCACCGGCCCCGGCAACGTGCACAGCCTGTGGGACGGCATCACCAACGAGGACGGCGAAAGCAGCCGGGAATTCTATTTCACCTTCAGCGAGGAAGAATATGGCATGGAATGTGAAGGCGCATCCTCTACGGAAACCGCAGAGGACGGCAGCCTGATCATCACCCGCGAGGAAACCGGCGTGCTCACCTATCAGGAAGATGAATTGGGCGAAATCATCTTCCGGTCCACTCTGACCATCCAGTAAACAATTACGATGTAAAAAAGCGCAGTTACGCGGTTCACCTTGATTGACTCCCTATCGCCTTTGTAAAATAGCATTACAAAATCTCCCAAGAAAAAGAAGGAGGAACCCATGATGAAAAAGCTCGTTTGCCTGGTTCTGGCCCTGATGCTGGCCCTGTGCGCCATGATCCCCGCCCTGGCGGAAGGCCGGGAAGCCCCCGAAGACCGCAAGGAAACCGTCACCGAATTGGACGGCGGAAACGAATCCCATTTCCGCAACTATGCCCCCAAGTTCTGGGAAGCGCCCTGCGACCACGCCGGCACCATTGAAAAGCTGGAATACACCACTTCCGTGTATGGTGAAACCCTGAACCAGTGGGCCAACGTGTATGTGCCCTACGGTTACGAAGCCTCCAAGCAGTACAACATCATTTACTTCTTCCACGGCACCAATGAAACCCAGGACAGCTTCATCGGCGACGAAACCGTGAAGAACGCCATCGACAACATGATCGACATGGGCATCTGCGAGCCCTTCCTCATGGTGTGCCCCACCTACTATTACAACTACGCCGACCGCGCCACCAACCACGCCGTGTTCGTGGACGAGGTGCGGAACGACCTGATGCCCGCCGCCGAAACCAAGTATTCTACCTATGCCGAAACCGCTGACGAAGCGGGCTTCATCGCCTCCCGGGCTCACCGCGCTTATTCCGGCTATAGTCAGGGCAGCTCCGTCTGCTGGCAGGTGACTTACCGCTGCATGGACTATGCCAAGTATTTCGTGCCCATGTCCGGCGGCAGCATCCGGAATTTCGAGCCCCTCAAGGAAGCCATGAAGGATAACGAGTACGCCAATGACGTGTTCTTCTACATCTGCTCCGGCGGCAAGCGGGACCTGGCCTACGACGGCGTAGTGGAGCTGATCAACGCCATGATCGCGGACGACGCCTTCTCCTTTGGCACCGATCCCGCCGTGAACAACTGCTACGCGGCCATCTCCAAGGAAATCCACCAGACCCTCAAGGGCCGCTTCAACCTGTACAACGCGTTCCAGGACGTGCTGTTCAAATAAGCAATTACGATGTAAAAATCATCAGTTACGATGTACGCCTTGTAACGAAACGCCCCATTTGGTACATTATTCCCGCAAAGACGACCTGCCAAGGCAGGTTGAGATAATGAAGGAGGATTCCCCATGAAAAAGATCGTTGCCCTGCTGGCTGCCCTGATCCTGGCTCTGTCCATGATGAGCATTGCTTCCGCTGAACCCATCAAGAGCACCTACAACCTGAGCGAAGTGAACTTCATCGACGCGGTGGGCTGGTATTGGACCCGCGACATCAGCCTGGTGCTGCGCGACGACACCAACTATGAACTGTACTACCGCGAATATGCTTTCGGCACCACCGACCCCGGCCTGAAAGCCAACAAGCTCATCGTGTACTCCGGCACCTATTCCTCCGCGGAATCCGCTGACGACGAAGCCTGCCACTTCGACATCACCCTGGACACCCTGGACGGCATCTACTTTGAGCAGCACGGCAAGGGCCATGGCCGCAATGTGCTGGGCTACGCCATGGTGCTGGATACCTTCAACTGGACCGACGAAATGAGCGACATCGCTTTCCCCGATGGCACTGACGACGGCGCTGCCGATTTCGTTGCCAACCACAACATCGCCGGCACTGTGATCACCGTGGAAGACCTGCGGGAAGACCTGGACGACGTGACCCTGGAAAACAAGATCGTTGCCTGCTCCAACGTGGAAGACACCATTGATGTATTCAACATCACCGAATAATCCCGCTTGCCTGACCTGAATTCCTTGGGCCGCCGTGCGAAAAGTGCGGCGGCCTTTTTGGGGGCTCCGCGCCCCCAAACCTGCGCCAAAGGGCTTCGCCCTCTGGACTCCAATAAGCGATACTTCTTGATTTCTTTCTCAAGATAGATTCCGCTTGCTGCACTTTAACAACAAAGGAGAATTACAATGGCCAAGAACAACAAGCCCAAGGGCAAGCTAATATGGAAAATCCTGTGCGGCGTATTCGCGTTTCTGTTCGCGTTCCTTATGATCGCCGGCCCCATTGCCAATAACTACGCCACCATCATCAACATGGTGCTGGGTATCGAGGGCAGCACCGTGGTGGGCGACGCGGCGGAGGATCTGCCGCCCCGCTTCGTATCCGATTTTGAGGACAGCGCGGCCCAGGCTACCGCCGCTGATCTGGTGTGCGAATCTGTGGTCGCTAACGGCGCTGTGCTGCTGCTGAACCGGGACGACGCGCTGCCCCTTGCCGGCAATGAAAAAGTGAGCCTGCTGGGTACCTCCTCTGCCCATTTTGTGTACGGCGGCACCGGCTCCGGCGGCATGGACACCTCCAAGGCCATGACGTTGAAGGACGCCCTGGAACAGGACGGCTTCACCGTGAACCCCACCCTGTGGGCCTTCTATCGGGAAGGCGCGGGCAAGGATTATGGCCAGAAGAGCGCTGCCGGTTCCCTGAACAACTACATCTTCAAGAACGAAGAATTCGCCGTCAATGAAGCGCCTCTGAGCGCCTTCTCCGCCGCGGAATGGGATTCCGTTTCCCAGTACGGCGACACCGCCATCATGGTCATCGGCCGTGTGTGCGGCGAAGGCAAGGACCTGCCCGTTGTGGGCGCGTCCGACGCGGGCGGCAACATGCTCTCCATCAGCGCGGAAGAAAAGGACATCCTGCGCAAGCTGGCCGAGCTGAAAGCCGCCGGTTCCTTAAAGAAGATCGTGCTGCTGCTGAACACCGCCAACGCGGTGGAGCTGGATGTGATCGAGCCCGCCGTGTGCGGCGAGGACTTCGGCATCGACGCCTGCCTGTGGGTGGGCGAAGTGGGCCAGAGCGGCATCCGTGCCATCGGCGATTTGCTCAGCGGCAAGGTGAATCCCTCCGGCCGTCTGGTGGACACCTACTGCTACGACAACACCACCTCTCCCGCCGTGCAGAACGCCTATGTGACCTCCTACACCAACGCGGCGGAAAAGGGCCTGGCCTTCGCCAAGACCAATAACGAATACTATGTGGTCTATCAGGAAGGCATCTACATCGGCTACCGCTACTATGAAACCCGCTACGAAGACGCCGTGCTGGGCAATGCCAACGTGGGCGATTACGACTATGCCAAAACCGTGGCCTTCCCCTTCGGCTACGGCCTGAATTACAGCAATCTTTCCTACGGCAAGCTGAACATGAAGGAAAACGGCGACAAGTTCGACTTCACCGTGGATGTCACCAACCCCTCTGACCGGGATGCCCGGGAAGCGGTGCTGATCTATATGCAGAGCCCCTACACCGCTTATGACAGGCAGAACGGCATCGAAAAGGCCGCTGTGGAGCTGGTGGGCTACACCAAGATCGACGTGCCCGCGGGCAAGACGGTCACCGCCACCGTGTCTGTTGCGAAATCCGAAATGCGCGCCTATGATGCCAACGGCGCGAAAACCTACATCGTGGACGAAGGCAGCTATTACTTCGCCACCGGCAACGGCGCGCATGAAGCCCTGAACAATATCCTCATGCAGAAGGCCGCTCAGAACGATACGCTGAACGGCGCCGTGGACACCGCCAAGATGGTGGGCGAAGGACGGGCCGACCTGGCCGTGGTTTACAAGCAGGCCAAGCAGGACAATACCACCTACTCCACTGCCCGCACCGGCGCGGCCATCACCAACCAGCTGGATCACGGCGACCTGAACAAGTTTGACGCCGATACCAGCAACGATATCAAGTACCTGACCCGCGCCGACTGGGCGGGCACCATGCCCAAGGCGGATCTTTCCAACAACACCTACAAGGCCGCCGTGCAGATGGCTGCCAACGATGAATTGGTGAAGGCCCTGAACACCATCATCGACTCCGAAAAGAAGGGCACCATGCCCACCCTGGGCAAGGAAGGCGAGCTGACCCTGGCCCACTTCATCGGCGTGCCCCTGGACGGCTCCATCACATTGCAGAACGGCCAGACCTACACCTGGGACGACCTGATGGATCAGGTGAAGTTCAACGAAATGGCTAAGCTGATCGGCCAGACCTACCATGCCACCGCCGCGGTGAAGAGCGTTGGCAAGCCCGCCACCAAGGATGAAAACGGCCCCCAGGGCATCACCGCCACGCTGACCGGCGGCTCCTCCTCCACCAGCTACACTTCCGAAGACGTGATGGCCGCGTTCTTTGACACCGCCATTGCCGAAGCGGTGGGCCGCTCCATGGGCAACGACTGCCTGATGGCCAACCGCAAGGCTTACTCCGGCATCTACGGCCCCGGGGCCAACATTCACCGCACCCCCTATTCCGGCCGCAACTTTGAATACTATTCCGAAGACCCCTTCATTTCCGGCAAGACCTGCGCCGCCGAAACCGCCGGGATCCAGAGCAAGGGCGTGTATGTATACAACAAGCACTTCGCCTTCAACGATCAGGAATCCGGCCGCGACGGCATCTGCGTGTGGACCAACGAGCAGGCTGCCCGGGAAATCTACCTGCAGGCCTTTGAATATCCCATTGCCGACGCCAACGCCTACTGCGTGATGACCTCCTTCAACCGTCTTGGCGCGACCTGGGCCGGTGGCGACTACAACCTGATCACCAACATCCTGCGGGGTGAGTTCGGCATGCCCGGCTTTGCCCTCACCGACTTCTCCAACAACAACGCCTTCATGGACGTGATCCAGGGCCTGCTGGCCGGCGGCGACGGCTGGGATTGCAACGACGCCTCCAAGTGGACCGACAAGCTCAAGACTTACTCCGACGATCCCCAGGTAGTCACCGCCATGCGGGAAGCCACCAAGCACATCCTGTACACCGTGGCCAACTCCAACGCCATGAACGGCATGGGCTTCAACACCATCGTGGAAGAAGTGCACGGCTGGTGGCAGGACGCCATCACCTACGGTCAGATCGGCACCGGCGCGCTGGCTGTCCTGTTCCTGGTCATCGCCATCCTGGACAGCAAGAAGGCCAAGAAGCAGGCAGTATAAACAAATAACTTGACAGTAAGCCAACAAGGGGTAACGCTGGGGCGTAATGTTTATTGCGCACCACACGTTCTGTTCACGCGCCGGGAGCCAGCGGGATGCTGGCCCGGCGCGTTTTCGGTGTAATCAGGATTCCATCGTCCTCACTGCCAACCTTGCCGATAAAGCGGTAGTAGATATCGATCCGCATCACGGTTTCGCCGTCAATGACTTCCTTCTCATGCACGACCACTTTCTCGATCAGCGTGTGAAGGAGTTCTTCGGTTAGTTCGGTGATGTTCGTGTACTGCTCCACCAAAGCGGCGAATTCCTTGGCGTCACGGCTTTGACGGGCATAATTTGCAAGCAGGGATTGAATCTCATTGTACCTGTCTTTCAGCTTCCTGGATTCCGCTTCGTAATCAGCCGACATGCTGGCAAAGCGTTCATCGGAGATGCGTCCGAACACATTGTCCTCGTACAGCC
>JAFWQM010000175.1 GCA_017509065.1 Clostridia bacterium | reverse complement strand
GGCGGTGAGATCAGCCGAAACGAGCAATGTCCGCATGAATAGCGCCGAGCAACGCGAGGCTGAGGGCGAGCAATCCTTGGATTGCCGCCCGAAACCCGCGCTTCCCGAAGGGAATAGCGCGGGGCGTAAGCGGAGTTGCGAAGATTGAGGCTGCGGAATCCCGAAAGGGGGAAGGATTCCCCCTTTCGCGTTACTGCGAAGCCGTAGGCTGAGCAGTAACGAAAAATTCTTTAATGCCCCAAAAATCCCTTGACATCCGAGGGCCTTATGGATATACTATAATGGCTGTTTTGTGGAGTATTGCCTCACAACGCGCGAAACATGCCGTCAGGCATTTCGGATTTTTTAAAGGAGTTGTTGTTGTCATGAAACGTACCTATCAGCCCAAGAAACGCCAGCGCAACAAGGTGCATGGTTTCCGTGCCCGCATGAGCACCAAGAACGGCCGCAAGGTGCTGGCCCGCCGCCGCAACCGCGGCCGCAAGGAGCTGACGGTCTGATTCCGCCGCTCCCCTCTTTCTTGCATGGCTTGGCCCGCCCCGCGCTTGCCAGAGAGCATTGATTCGTGGGGCGGGTTTGCTGTTATGGCCCGAAACAGCGGGCGGCATGACGGCAGACGAATTTTGTATCGATTCGGCTGGTAACATATGGAGAAGCAGTATCGCCTGAGAAAGAACGGCCAGTTCCGCTATGTCTACAAAAAAGGCAAGGGCGGGGCGTGCCGGGAAATGTCGGTGGGGTTTGCGAAAGGGCCGAAGCTGCTGGTCGGCTTTTCGGTGAGCAAAAAAATCGGCAACGCCGTGACCCGCAACAAAGTCAAACGCCGTATGCGTGAAGCGTTCCGGGCCGAACTGCCGCGTCTTCGCAGGGGCCTGTACGTGGTCACGGCGCGCGAGCCCGCGGCGGAAGCTGATTTTATTCGTCTGTACCAGTCGCTTCGCTATCTGCTGCGCAAGCAGGGCCTGTATCGGGATGACGTACAATGAAACGTGTCTTGCTTTCCATCATCCGCCTTTACCGGCGCAAGGTGAGCCCCGCGCTTCCCTGCGCGTGCCGGTTTTACCCCACCTGCTCCGAATACGCCGAGGAAGCGATCCGGCGGTTCGGCGCGGTCCGTGGGGGAGAGTTGGCCGCAAGGCGTATCCTTCGCTGTCATCCTTTCGCCAGGGGCGGGTATGACCCCGTGCCCGAAGCGCCCAGCGCTATCATTAGGAGGGACGAAAATCCTTGAACGCGATTGAGCAATTCCTGTACGACGTCCTGGCGGGCATCAACAGCCTGGTGGGAAACTACGGCGTGTCCATCATCATCTTTACCATCCTGATGCGCATGCTGATCATGCCCTTCGACTTCAAGAGCCGCAAGGGAATGCGCAAAATGGCGCTGATCCAGCCCAAGATCAATGAGCTGCAGAAGAAATACGCCAATGACCAGCAGAAGCTGCAGCAAAAGCAGGCCGAGCTGATGAAAAAGGAAGGGTACAATCCCTTGTCCGGCTGCCTGCCGCTGCTGCTCACCTGGCCCATCATGTTCGCCATGTTCGCCGCCATGCGCGGCATCGCCAACGAACAGATGGCCCTGCAGACCTTCCGCTACCTGGCCGGGGAAACCAATATCATTTCCGCCGCCGACCGTTTCCTGTGGGTCAAGAACATCTGGATGGCGGACTCCCTGTTCGCCCCCATCGCTCCCAGCGCCCAGGCGCTGAACATGATCCCGGCGAATATGTGGCAGCGCGCGTTTGAAACGCTGTCTGAAGGCCAGCTGCAGGCCATCGCGCAAAGCATTGCCTCCGTCAGCGAAACCGCCCTGGATTTCAGCACCACAGAAGCCGTGAAAACCAGCGTCACCTCCATGATCACCGCCCTTGGCCAGATGCCGGGCTACGTGGAAGCCGTGGCGAGCGTGCCCGGCTGGACCGGCGTAAACTTCTTCCTGTTCAGCATCACCCTGTACAAGCAGTACAACGGGCTGCTGATCCTGCCTGTGCTGGCGGGCGTGAGCCAGGTGCTGCAGTATAAGTTCAACCCGGCGATGAATGAGAACCAGCAGGCGCAGCAGGGCAACAGCCAGGGGGCCGGGATGAATACTTTCATGAAGTATTTCTTCCCCATCCTGTCCGTGTTCTGGTGCCTCACCTCCAACGCCGGTTTCGCCGTGTACTGGGTCACCTCCACCATCGCCATGTGGGGGCAGAGCGTGGTCATCACCAAAATCCTCGAAAAACAAGACGCGCGGAAAGCGCAGACCGTATCCGGAGAGGGGTCCATTAAGTAATGAAAGTATACGAATACTCCGCCCGCACCATCCAGGAGGCCATCGACCAGGGCCTGGAGGAGCTGGGCGTGGCGATCAGCGACGTCACGGTGGATGTGCTGGAAGAGGGCAGCAAGGGCCTGTTTGGATTGTTCGGCTCCCGTCCCGCCAAGGTGCGCATTACCATGAAAGAAGAAGAAGCTTCCGACGACGTGGCCCGCGCCATCCTCGCCGACGCCATGAAGCCCGAACAGCCCAAGGAAGTAAAACCCCGTAAGCAGGAAAAGCCCGCGGAAGAAAAAGCTGAAAAAGCTGAAAAACCCGAAAAGGCAGAAAAGCCCGCGCCCAAGCCCCGGAAGCCCCGCGAGCCCAAAGCGCCGAAGGAAAAGCCCGAGGACGCAAAGGAAGAGGCGCCCAAAGCCAAGGCTGAGCCGAAAAAAGAAAGCAAGCCCCGGGCTCCGCGCGCTCCCAAAGCGCCTAAAGCGCCCAAAGAGCCTGTAGAACAAAAGGAAATCGTCCCTGCCGAGCAGGCGGACCGCGCTACCGCTGCTGGCCGCGCGCAGGAGTTCTTACAGGAAGTTACCAAACTGATGGGCGTGAACGTGTCCGTGGCCGTGAAAAACGATGAAGAGGGCAACGTGCGCGTGAACATGGAAGGCGACACCCTGGGCATCCTGATCGGACGCCGGGGCGAAACCCTGGACGCGCTCCAGTACCTGACCAGCCTGCAGGTGAACAAGGGCCAGGACGATTACACTCGCGTCACCCTGGACACCGAGGGCTACCGCGCCAAGCGCGAGGAAGCGCTGGTGCGCCTGGCCAACCGCATGGCAAACCGCGCCCAGAAGACCGGCCGGAAGGTGAGCCTGGAGCCCATGAATCCGTATGAGCGCCGTATTCTCCACAGCGCTCTGCAGGATCATCCCGCCGTTACCACCCACTCCGAGGGCGAAGAACCCAACCGCCACGTGGTCATTACGCTGAAATAATCAAAAGCAAAGAACAGGCCCAGCCTCGTCAAAGGCTGGGCCTGTTCTTTACCGGATACGATGATCAGCCAATCTCCGCGCCGGCGGGCATGAGGGGATCAGCCGTCAGAAGGCGGAGGGTCTCACTGCCGTCGTCATTTTTCGCCACGGCGGAAAGCAGCATACCCTGGCTTTCAATGCCCATGATCTTGCGGGGGGCCAGGTTGGCGAGCAAGATCAGGTTCTTGCCGATCAGGTCTTCGGGATTGTGGAACTTGGCGATGCCGGAGAGCACGGTGCGCTCCTCGTCGCCGAGGGAGAGGCGGAATTTCAGCAGCTTGTCGCTCTTTTCCACCCGCTCGCATTCCAGCACGCGGGCCACGCGCAGCTTGACCTTTTCAAAGTCGTCAAAGCTGATGCAGCCCTCGGGGATTTCGACCTTCTTTTTTTCTTTCTTTTCAGCCTTTTGTTCCTTCTTTTCCTGCTTGGCCTCGGCCTTTTCTTCCTTTTTATCCCCACCGCTCAGAGCTTCCAGTTCCTTCTTGACATCGATGCGGGGGAAGAGGGCCTCGCCCTTGCAGACCTTGATCCCAGCGGGCAGCTTGCCGAAGGAATCCAGGGAATCCCATGTTTTGAGCGCTTCGTCAGCGACGCCCAGCTGCTCGAAAATGCGGGGCGGCGTGGTGGGCATGAAGGGATAGATCAGCACAGCCACGAACCGCACGCATTCGGCTAAAGTCAGCAACACGTTGGCCAGCCTGTCCTTCTTCGCTTCATCCTTGCCCAGCACCCAGGGCTGGGTGAGGTCGATGTACTTGTTGCACTCGCCGATGACCTTCCAAATTTCGGAAAGCGCCTGGGAGTACTGCAGCTTGTCCATCTGCTCATCCACCAGCTTCGGCAGCGCGGCGCAGTGTTTCTGCAGGGGAACATCGATTTCCTGGTCAACGGCGTCCGTCCAGGCGGGCAGAACGCCGCCATAGTACTTTTCGATCATCGCCACCGTGCGGCTGACAAGGTTGCCAAGGTCATTGGCAAGGTCGGCGTTCATGCGGGTCAGGAAGGATTCGTTGGTGTAGTTGCCGTCCGCGCCGAAGGGCATTTCGCGCATGAGGTAATAGCGCAGGGCATCCACGCCGTAGCGGGCCACGATAGGCTGGGGATAGACCACGTTGCCCTTGGATTTGCTCATACGGTCCGCGCCGAACAGCAGCCAGCCGTGGCCGAACACCTGCTTGGGCAGGGGCAGGCCGAGGGCGTGGAGCATGATAGGCCAGTAGATGGTATGGAACCGCACGATCTCCTTGCCCACCAGATGCACGTCAGCGGGCCAGTATTTGCGGAACAGTTCGTCGTGGTCTGTACCGTAGCCCAGGGCAGTGATGTAGTTGGAGAGAGCGTCGATCCACACGTACACGGTGTGCTTGGGGTCGAAGTCCACGGGCACGCCCCACTTCACGCTGGTGCGGCTGACGCAAAGATCCTGCAGGCCGGGCTTCAGGAAATTGTTGATCATTTCATTGGCGCGCTTGGCGGGCTGGATGAAATCAGGATGCTGTTCGATGTAGTCGATCATCCAATCCTGATACTTGCTCATGCGGAAGAAATAACTTTCTTCCTTCATAGGCTGGCAGGGGCGGCCGCAGTCCGGGCACACCTTCTGGCCGTCCTTGTCCACCAGCTGAGTGGGTGTCCAGAAGGATTCGCAGGGCGTACAGTACATGCCTTCGTATTCGGCTTTGTAGATGTCACCCTGCTCGTAGAACTGCCGGAAGATTTTCTGCACGATGCGGATATGGCGGTCTTCCGTAGTGCGGATGAAATCGTCATATTCGATATTCATCAGCTTCCACAGCTCCTTGGTTTCGGCTACGATCTTGTCCACGTACTCAATGGGGGCCACGCCCGCTTCGGCGGCTTTTTTCTCGATCTTCTGGCCGTGTTCGTCGGTGCCGGTGAGGAAGTAGGTGTCATACCCCTGCATTTTCCTGAACCGGGTCATGGCGTCGGCGGCGACGGTGGTGTAGGTGTGACCGATGGTCATGTTACCGGACGGATAGTAGATGGGCGTGGTGATGTAATAGGTTTTCTTGTCCATGGGAACCCCTCCTTTTTGATGATGCGGCAAAACTTAAAAGCCCCCGCATCGCTGTTCGATGCAGGGGCGTAAATGTCCTTACGCGGTACCACCCTGGTTTACGCTTTTCCTACCATGCAACCATTTAAGATTAATCCTGCTGCCAGCATAACCCTTATGGCTTTCTCGGAAGGGGGTCTGGGGGAAACCGCTCTTCGCCTTCCCCTCGCAGGGGAAGGTGGCGCGAAGCGCCGGATGAGGTTATCCAAAGAGCGGTTTCCCCCAGAAAACTCCTTTATCTTCTGGTCCAGAAAACGCGCCTTCATTCAGCGGATATCGGCGCTGCCCGGCGCGGGCTGAACGTGCTTGCCCGCACTGCTCCGGGGCCATGTTCCCGCTCGTCCCGCCGCCGCCTTTCACCTTACGCGGCTCTCTTTGGGCGTTCCGGATACGGTACTCTCCCCTTCCTCGCATGTAATCATTATCTTACTGTTTTCTTTTTGTTTTGTCAAGGATTTTCTTTCTGTAACGCGAAGCGGAGCCAGTTTCTGGTTGCGATTCAGGTATTCCTGGGGGAACCGCTCTTTGGTGCCCAAAGAGCGGTTCCCCCCAGACCCCTTCCGAGAAAGGCTATAAAAGGGAAAAGACTTTTACTGTAAAGAACAACCTATTGTGATTGTTTTTCTAAATGACTTTCTTGGAAACGAGTCTGGGGGAGACCATTCTTTGGCCTCCAAAGAATGGTCTCCCCCAGATTTGAGAATGGTAACAGTTTCTGAGATGCACAGGAAAATCAAATCGTTATACCGTTTCCAGGTACATCATGCCGGCAGGGAGCATGGGGCGTCCTTCGGGTACGGAAACGCGCTCTTCCCGCTGCTGACGCAGGGCGCGGAGACGCTCCGTGCGCTCCTGAACGCGCATGCCCAGCAGGGTCTTGCTTTTGTAGCGGGACAACAGCGCTCTGGTGCCGATGGAAGCGGGAATAGCGGCGATCGGCCCGCCAGCCAGCCCGGCCAGCGCTCCGACGCCCATGGCCGCGCCTGTGCGCGCCATACGCTGAACCGCGTCGCCGAAGCCGGCCTTGCCGGTTTTCTTGCCCAGGATCACCTTCATCTGCTCCGTAACGGCGATCACGGCGAAAGGCGCGGCGATGGAAAGGGAGTCGATCAGCCCGCTTTCCTCCAGCAGGCCGAAATCCACGGCCACGTTATCGGCGTAGGAAAGCCCCGCCGTCACAGAATCCATCAGCGTGTCCTTTTTGCGTTTCGTGTATTTTTTCAGCAGTTCTTCATAAGCAGGCATTGAAAGCACCTCCTTCCTGTGGTTTATGCCTTCATCCACAGTATATCACATTGCTCGCTTTTTTGCAAAAGGTGACATATATTTGCCCAAATGCAGCTTATGCTTCCGGATACAGCACGGTGCCCATATCGTTTCCGTCCAGCACCTCCAGAATGCTTTCCGGCTCGAACAGGCCGAACACCCGCACCACGGGCACTTTATTTTCCGCGCAGAGGGCGAAAGCGGCGGCGTCCATGACCTTGAGCCGCATTTCCTGGGCCTTTTCGTAGCTGATTTCCCGGATCAGGGTAGCGTCGGGATTCTTCTTGGGGTCGTCGGTGTACACGCCGTCAATGTTCTTCGCCAGCAGGATAGCGTCCGCGCCGACCTCAACAGCCCGAAGCACTACGGCGGTGTCGGTGGAGAAGAAGGGATTGCCGCTGCCTGCGGCGAACAGGGTTACGTTGCCTTTCTTCATGTACTTCCGGGCTTTCTCCGCGTTGAACACTTCGCACACCCGGGGCATTTCGATGGCGCTCATCACCACGGCCTTGCCGCCCGCGCGCTGCACCGCGTCGCGCATGGCCAGGCAGTTGATCACCGTGCCCAGCATGCCCATTTGATCGGCGGTCACGCGGTCCATGGCGCCGCCGCTGCGGCCGCGCCAGATGTTGCCCGCGCCGATGACCACGCCCAGTTCGGTGCCGCTTTCCACGATCTTTACCAGCACCTTCGCCACGTGGTCGATGATGTTATGATCGAACAGCCGCCCGTTCTCGCCCAGCATTTCGCCGCTGAGCTTCAGCAGCACGCGTTTATAATCTCCCATGGAAACAACCTCCTTTGCAAAAAAGGGGACGGCAAAAGCCGTCCCATTTTGTTGATTCATTATTTCTTGCCGGTCATTTCGGCGATTTCAGCAGCCAGATTGCTTTCTTTCTTTTCGATGCCTTCGCCGCGCTCGTAGCGGGTGAAGCGGCGGATGCTGATCTTTTCGCCGGAAGCAAGGGTGGCTTCCTGCACACGGGTGGCGATGGTGATGTCAGGATTCTTGACGAACGCCTGCTCCATCAGGCAGTTTTCCTTGTAATACTTTTCGATGCGGCCTTCCACCATGCGGTCCACGATCTTTTCGGGCTTGCCTTCGTTCAGGGCCTGAGCGCGCAGGATTTCCTTTTCCTTGTCCAGAGCTTCCTGGGGCACGTCTTCCTTATTGATGTACAGGGGATTGGAAGCGGCGATCTGCAGGGCGATGTCATGGCACAGTTCCTTGAAAGTATCGGTCTTGGCCACGAAGTCGGTTTCGCAGTTGACTTCGACCAGCACGCCGATCTTTCCGCCCATGTGGATATAGCTTTCAACGGCGCCTTCGGCAGCCACGCGGCCGGCCTTCTTGGCGGCGGCGGCCAGGCCCTTTTCACGCAGGTAGGCAACAGCCTCGTCCATATTGCCGTTCTTTTCAACCAGCGCCTTTTTGCAATCCATCATACCGGCCTGGGTGCGTTCACGCAGTTCTTTAACCATCGCGGCAGTAATTTCAGCCATGGGAAAAACCTCCTTCTGTTCTGTCAAAACGTATATATCGATTATTGGAAAAGAGTTTTCAGAGTTCAGAATACAGAGTTCAGATTTGAATAGTTTAATAAACCGCATTAAATAGCAGTTTCGCTATATCATCTGTACTCTGCACTCTGTACACTGTACTCTAAATTGCTTACTCGGCGGCTTCTTCCGCTTCGGGCTCGCTCTGCTCGCCCTGCTTGCCTTCGAGAACGGCGTCGGCCAGCTTACCGGCGATCAGCTTGACAGCGCGGATGGCGTCGTCGTTACCGGGGATAACATAGTCCACTTCGTCGGGATCGCAGTTGGTGTCCACGATGGCCACGATCGGAATGCCCAGGGTGCGGGCTTCGGCGATGGCGATGTGTTCTTTGCGGGGATCGACCACGAACAGCGCGCCGGGCAGCTTCTTCATTTCGCGGATACCGCCCAGGTTGGTTTCCAGCTTTTCGCGCTCATGCTGCAGCTTGATGACTTCCTTCTTGGGCAGCACGTCGAACTGGCCGTCCTGCTCCATCTTGTCGATGGCGTTCAGACGGTCCACGCGGGAGCGGATGGTGCGGAAGTTGGTCAGCATACCGCCCAGCCAGCGGTTGTTCACATAGAACATGTTGCAGCGCTTGGCTTCGCTTTCGATGCTTTCCTGGGCCTGCTTCTTGGTGCCCACGAACAGGATAGTCTTGCCTTCCATGGCCAGGTTGCGCACGAACATGTACGCTTCGTCGATCTTGCGGACGGTCTTCTGCAGGTCGATGATGTAGATGCCGTTGCGTTCGGTGAAGATGTAGGGGGCCATTTTGGGGTTCCAGCGCCGGGTCTGGTGGCCGAAGTGTACGCCGGCTTCCAGCAGGTGCTTCATAGAGATGACTGCCATTTGGGGTTTCCTCCTCGTTTTTGTTGTATCCTCTGCGGACGTCATTTTTGCTTGCCACCGCTTTCGCGGCACACGCAAACAAATCAGCCCGCATGCGTGATCCACGGTATTGTATCATACAAACTTGCCTTTGGCAAGCCCTGAAATTGTATTTTTCTTCATTTGCGGGAAGAAAAAGCCGTCAGGCTGAAATTGCGGCCTGACGGCTGAAGAGACAGGGTTATTTCCGGCCGTCCCTGCGGGGCGGGCGTCCGCCGGCGGGAGCGGAGCGGGTGAAGTTGGGATTGTCGTAGGTAATGTCGTTGCGGATCAGGTTGATGCGGCCCTGAGAGTCGATCTCGCAGACCTTCACTTCGATCTCGTCGCCGATGTTCACCACATCCTCCACCTTTTCCACGCGCTTGTTGTCCAGCTTGGAAATGTGGATCATGCCGTCCTTGCCCCCGGCCAGCTCCACGAACGCGCCGAAGCTCATGATACGCACAACTTTGCCGGTGAACACGTCGCCCACTTCGATGTCCTTGGCGATGCCCAGGATCAGGCTCTTGGCCTTGTCTGCGGCGGCCTGGTCGGCGGTGGAGATGAACACGCGGCCGTCGTCCTCGATGTCGATCTTGACGCCGGTTTCGTCGATGATCTTGTTGATCATCTTGCCGCGCGGGCCGATGACCTCGCTGATCTTCTCGGGGTTGATGGAGAAGGTAATGATCTTGGGCGCGAACTTGCTCAGGTTCTCGCGAGGCCTGCCGAGGGTCTCCAGCATGATGCCCAGGATGTGCAGGCGGCCCTTCAAAGCCTGGTTCAGGGCGCGGCTGAGGATTTCGCGGTTGATGCCCTTGATCTTGATGTCCATCTGGATGGCGGTGATGCCGTTCATGGTGCCCGCCACCTTAAAGTCCATGTCGCCCAGGAAGTCTTCCAGGCCCTGGATGTCGGTGAGCACTTCGATCTTGCCGGTTTCGGCGTCCTGGATGAGGCCCATGGCCACGCCAGCGACGGGAGCGGTGATCGGCACGCCCGCGTCCATGAGGCTCAGGGTGCTGCCGCACACGGAAGCCATGGAGGAGGAGCCGTTGCTGCCCATGATTTCAGATACCAGACGCAGGGCATAGGGGAAATCCGCTTCGGTGGGGATCACCGGCACCAGCGCCCGCTCGGCCAGCGCGCCGTGGCCGATCTCGCGGCGGTTGGGGCTGCGCAGGCGGCCCGCTTCGCCGGTGGCGTAGGAGGGCATATTGTACTGGTGCATATAGCGCTTGGTCTTTTCGTTGGACAGGCCGTCCAACTCCTGCGCCTCGCTGACCATGCCCAGGGTGGTGATGGTCAAAGCCTGGGTCTCGCCGCGGGTGAACACGGCGCTGCCGTGGGTGCGGGGCAGTACGCCCACTTCGCACCAGATGGGCCGCACTTCGTCCACCTTGCGTCCGTCGGGACGAATGCCCTGTTCCAAAATTTTCTTGCGCATGACCTCTTTGCCCAGGTAATACAGGGCGTCGGCCACTTCGCCTTCCCGGCCGGGGAAGATGTCGGCGAAATGCGCCGCCACGTCGGCGGACACTTCCGCGTCGCGGGCCTGGCGTTCCTTGCGCACATAGGTGGAATAGATATATTCGCACTTTTCGTAAGCGTATTCGCGCACGGCTTCCTTCACGTCGTCGCCGGTGGTGATGAGCGGGAATTCGCTCTTGGGCTTGCCGATTTCCGCTGTGATCTTCTCCTGGAATTCAACCAGTTCTTTAATGAACTGATGGCCGTACAAGATGGCGTCCATCATGGCGTCTTCGCTGACTTCCTTCGCGCCCGCTTCCACCATCATGATGGCGTCCTTGGTGCCCGCCACGGTGACGTGCATGTCGGAGGCCGCTTCCTGGGCTTCGGTGGGGTTGATGACGAACTGGCCGTTCACCCGAGCCACGACCACTGCGGCGGTGGGGCCGCCCCAGGGAATGTTGCTCACCATCAGGGCGATGGAAGAACCCAGCATGGCGGGGAATTCCGGCGGGGAATCAGGGTCTACAGACAGGGTCTGGGCCACTACCTGCACGTCGTTGCGCATGCCCTTGTTGAACAGGGGACGCAGAGGACGGTCGATCAGGCGGCAGGTCAGGGTCGCCTTTTCGGTGGGGCGGCCTTCGCGCTTGATGAAGCCGCCGGGAATCTTGCCCACGGCGTACTGCTTTTCTTCAAAGTCCACGGTCAGGGGGAAGAAGTCCACGCCCTCCCGGGGCTTGTCCGACGCGGTGGCGTTCACCAGCACGGCGGTGTCGCCGTAGCGAACCAGGCAGCTGCCGCCCGCCTGCTGGGCATACTTGCCGAATTCCAGGGTCAGGGTCCGGCCCGCAAATTCCATTGAATACGCTTTGTAATCCATTTTCTCTCTTCTCCTCACACACTACTGTTCCTGCTTCGCAGGAACGCGAAAGGGGGAATCCTTCCCCCTTTCGGGAACCCCCTACGGTTTTTCCTGTCAGCCCCTGGCTTCCGGGCGGAAAAACCGCAAGGTATGAAAATTTCTTCCGGGAATCTTCGTTCCCTACAGAAATTTTCAGTCCTCGCGGCGTACACGCCGCCGCTGCGGATTTCAGTCAAGGGGAGTTCCCCTTGACAATCCCCCTTTGGCCCCAGCCAAAGGATGAACAAAAAGCTATCGGCTGTTTTTCCAGCCGATAGCCCCATGCGCGTTATTTACGCAGACCCAGCTTGGCGATCAGTTCACGGTACCGCTCGATGTCGGTCTTCTTCAGATAGTCCAGCAGACCGCGGCGGCGGCCAACCATCAGCAGCAGACCCCGGCGGGAATGGTGGTCCTTTTTGTTGAGCTTCAGGTGCTCGTTCAGGTGGTTGATGCGTTCCGTCAGCAGCGCGACCTGCACTTCAGGAGAACCGGTGTCGTTCTCGCTGCGAGCATAGTCCTTCATGATCTGGGCCTTGAGTTCCTTATCCATGGTGTATTCCTCCTTTTGGGCGGTGGCGCGCCCTTCTTCAATCGCCGCTTCCCCAGATGAGCGTTGGAGTATCGCCCTCCCGAGCAGGCGGTTCTAAAAAACCACGTTTGTCATTGTAACATGAAAAACACGGTTTGTAAACCATTATTTCAGTTTTTTCTGCGATTTCAGTTATTTCTGGTTACCATTCAGCTATAAATCATATAACAAAGGAAACGCTGGGCGCTCCGCGCGCCCAGACCTGCGCCAAAGGACTTCGTCCTCTGGACTCCAATAGGCGAATTTACTTGGATGAGTAGAGAAAACTGCTTTCGCCAGTCGATATGGAGTTACGAAAGTTATTGCTCGCCCAACTAAATCATGAATTATGTGCGGGCGATAAATCGGTCCATCCTGCGTCACTCAACCTTGAAATACCTCCAGTATTCCTGCGGTTTCGT